>DAIPIP010000246.1:0-3499 GCA_036770725.1 Opitutaceae bacterium | reverse complement strand
ACGCTTAACCCTCGCCGCCAGCCTCTGCGCTGCGCTCGCCACCTCCGCCCAAGCCGAGGTCGCCATCAACGACAACCTCGCCGTGGACGGCTACGTCATCCTCGCCGGCACCATCACCGACCCGAGCGGCGGTCCCAGCACCGAGACGCTCGCCGACTCCGGCGCTTCCAACCTCGACGCCGCCCGCATCGCCCTCCTCGGCACCTACGGCGACTTCTCCGGCAAGGTCAGCCTCTTCTACGTGCCCGGCCGCGCCGGCACCGAGGCCGGCGTGCTCGACGCCTACGCCACCTACTCCGCCGGGGCCGTGAGCTTCACCGCCGGCAAGTTCCTCTCCTACCTCGGCTACGAGGCTTTCGAGCCCGTCAACATGGCTCAGCTCACCTACGGCTTCGCCTCCGGCATCCCCGGCTACGCCACCGGTGCCAAGATCGACTACGCCGGTGAAAACTTCACCCTCGGTTTCTCCGTCCAAGATTCCCTGGACATGGAGCCCGGCACCTTCTTCCAAGGCGACGGCGACTTCGGCGACGGCCTCGGCTACACCGTGGCCGCAAGCTACACCGGCATCGACAAGCTCACCGTGTTCGTTGGCGCCGCCTACGACGACGAGGACGGCATCGCCGCCGGCGAATACGTCTTCAATCTCTGGGCGTCCTACGACGTCAGCGACACCATCACCGTCGCCGGTGAAGTGTCCTACGAGGATGACGTTTCGACCAGCTACCTCGGTCTTCTCAAATACACCTTCAGCGAGAGCTTCTCCTCGATCTTCCGCTGGAGCGCGCAGGACGTCGATGGCGGCGGCTGGGCCACCTATCTGACCGTCGCACCCACCTACGTCATCAACGAGAACTTCAGCATCCGCGCCGAAATCTCCTACCTCGATCAGCCCAAGACCACGTTCTACGGCGCTCAGGGTATCTTTAAGTTCTAAAAACTCCGCGTCTGAAGCGCGGCTCGCCCGCGCTTCAGACGTCTTTCCGGCCCGCCGCCGCCCGCGCGCGTCGGCGGGCCTTTCCTCCATTTTTTCCGTTTCAGGTTTTCCGTCCGTCCAATCCTCAGCCTTCCCATCATGCTAAAGAAAATCACCCAGACCCTCGGAGTCGGCGCCCTCGCGCTCGGCGCCCTCGCCCTCACCGCCCCGCGTATCCACGCTCAGGATACCGTTAAAGTCGGCGTCCTCCACTGGCTCTCCGGCACCATGGCCATCAGCGAGACCTCCCTGCGCGACGTCCTCCTCTTCGCCTTCGACGAGATCAACGCCTCCGGCGGCGTCCTCGGCAAACAGATCACCCCCGTGGTCGTGGACGGCGCCTCCAACTGGCCGCTCTTCGCCGAAAAGGCGGCCGAACTCCTCGAGCAAGAGAAGGTAGCCGTTACCTTCGGCTGCTGGACTTCCGTTTCCCGCAAATCCGTGCTGCCCGTTTACGAGCGCAACAACGGCCTCCTCTTCTACCCCGTGCAATACGAGGGCGAAGAACTCTCCAAAAACATCTTCTACACCGCCGAGGCCGTGAATCAGCAGGCCATCCCCGGCGTGGACTACCTCCTCGAAGAACTCGAAAAGAAGAAGTTCTACCTCCTCGGTTCCGACTACGTTTATCCCCGCACCACGAACCTCGTGTTGAAGGAATACCTCGCCTCCAAGGGCATCCCCGAGTCGAGCATCAAGGAAGTTTACACCCCCTTCGGTCACACCGACTACCAGCAGATCGTCGCCGAGATCAAACAGTTCGGCGCGGCCGGTGACGCCGCCGTCGTCTCCACCTTGAACGGCGACACCAACGTCCCCTTCTTCCGCGAACTCGCCAACGCCGGCATCCAGTCCGAAGACATCCCCGTCATGTCGTTCTCCGTCTCCGAAGACGAATTCCGCGGCCTGCCCACCAAGGATCTCGTCGGCCACCTCGGCGCTTGGTCCTACTTCATGTCCCTCGACACCCCCGCCAACGACAAGTTCAAGACCAACTTCTTCGCCTGGCTCGCGGCGAGCACCGTCCCCGGCATCGAAAAAACCGGTCGCGTCACCAACAGCCCCATGGCCCTCTCCTACGCCGGCGTTTACCTCTGGAAAGCCGCCGTCGAGAAAGCCGGCAGCTTCGATGTCGATGCCGTGCGCGCCGCCCTCGTTTCCGGCGTCTCCTTCGAAGGCCCCGGAGCCAACTACATCGTCCAACCGAACCACCACGTGACCAAAAACGTTTACATCGGCGAGACCCTTCCCGACGGCCAGTTCAAGATCCTCAAGGCCTACGAAGGCGTTTACGGCGAACCCTTCCTCAAGGGCACCTTCAAGTAAACCGCTCCTCCGTCCCGCTTCACCTTCCACGGCGCCTCTGGTTAAGGCGCGCGTGTTCTGATCCACGGTCAGTTTTGGTTGTCGGGGCGGGGCTGCAAAGCCCCGCCCCGTCTTTTTTCGCCCAAGGAACGGCGACGCTCTGGTCACCGAAATCATCCCCCGGCTCGCCACCTGCTAAACGCCGCGCACCCGCGCCATGCCTCGCCTTCTCCTCCAGTTTTCCTGGGCCTCTGCCTGCTCGCGCCCGCCTTGCGCGCCGCCGAGTCCTCCGCCGACGCCCCCTCCGAGTCGCCGCTGATCGCCGCCCTCCTCGCCCCCGCCGGTCGCGAGCAAACCGCTGCCGTCCGCGCTCTCGTGGGCGTCGAGGACGCCGCCATCGCGCCCGCTCTCACCGCCTGGCGCGCCGGGGAACTCTTCCTCGTCCCGCTCTCCGACGGCACCCTCGCCCCCGCCACCCTCGCCCCTGCCGCCACCGGCTCCGACCAACTCCCCGCCATCTCCATCGCCACCGGCGAACCTCTCGCCGATCCCGCCACCGGCGACCCTGTCTTCGTCACCTCCGGCTCCCTGCGTCCCCTCGACACCAGCAACCTCCTCCGCCGCGCCATCCGCGACGTGCTCGAGGTCGCCGGCGTGTCCGATCCATCGCCCACCGTCCGCCGCGAATCCATCGAGCGCATCGGCCTCTCCCGCAAAACCGAACACCTTCCGCTCCTGCAAGATCGGCTTGAAGTAGAAAAAGTCCGCGCCGTCCGCACCGCCCTCACCACCGCCATCGCCTTCATCCAGCTCGCCGACGAATCCCTTGAGGTCCGCCTCGCCGCCATCGACGTTCTCGGCGACGCCCACTCCCTCGCCGCCGCCTCCGTCTTCAAAGAACGCCTCGCCCTCGCCGCGTCCGATCCCGCCGCACCCACCACCGTCGAGGCCGCCGCGCTCAAAAAATCCCTCCGCGCCATCGAGGGTCACTGGGCGCGCGTGAATTTCGCGGGCAACCTCTTCCGCGGCCTCAGCGCAGGCTCCGTGCTCCTCCTCATCGCGCTCGGCCTCGCCATCACCTTCGGCCTTATGGGCGTCATCAACATGGCCCACGGCGAACTCATGGTCGTCGGCGCCTACGCCACCTTCGTCACCCAAAACATCTTCGCCTCCGCCTTCGGCATGGGCACCGCCGGCTTCGGCTTCTACTTCCTCGCC
>DAIPIP010000245.1:0-3552 GCA_036770725.1 Opitutaceae bacterium | reverse complement strand
CGGAGTTGTCTGGTGTTCACCCGGCGGGTGAAGGGGTAACGGAATGGACCAAGCGTGGAATCAAGGCCACGTAACAAAATCAGACTATGAGCCCAACCAATAGATGGAGCCAATGCGGTTGCTTGGCGCGGAAAGTAACCTCCTGAAGTGAGAGAAAAGCACTTTCCGTGACAAGCAATCGCATTGGCTCCGGTGCTTCATTAGACTCCCTTTTCAGAATCTGCTTCGCACGCCAGATAAAATAGACCTCAAATACGACATGGAGACGGTGCAGGTGCTGGGGCGACCCAACGAACTCACCGTGGCCGAGGCGCGCGGGCTGGATTTGTTCGGGGTCGCTGAGCGAAGTCTGGGACGGAAAATCGCGGCGGTGGAGTTGGTTTGCTATAACGGGTTCACGTCCAACATCACGGCGGGCGGGCCAAGGTTTGTTGCTTGTGCCGCCGGACGGTGATGTGGCGGCGGCGCTGAGTTCGGGGTCGGCGCTGTATGTCGCCCATGACGAGGTTACAATCATCCCGCTGCGCACCAAGTCCACTTTGCGAGGGTAATCCCAGTGGACGTGATCGCTTATAATGCCAGCGCCTTTGTAAACACGACTTGGCTGGGCAACGCGGTGGCCTCGGGCACCTACCAGAACGTGTATAGATCCAGCGGGTCCAACTCCTGGACGATCAGCTCCCAGCAGGGCACCGTGCCGAGCGGCTTCACGTCGCCGTTGCCGGCGGCGGAGTTCCCCTACGGAACCAACTATCAATTGAGCGTGGTCGGTGACCGTTATTTCCTGCGCAGGCCGACTTTGCAACATAGCTGCATCGGTTGGTCTTGGAGCGACCGGATCTATCGCGGACCGCTGACCAACCAGGCTCCGAACGTGAGCCAGTTTTCCCTCATGCCGGCCAGCGTGCCACGCGGCTTGCTGGCTACGGTGGCGGGCACTGTGAACGACGCCGACGGCAACCTGACGGCCGTGCGTATCGACCATCTGCCGCCGGGTGCGGGCACGTGGACCACGGGCATGGCGGGCAAGGGCACGGCATGGACGGGGCGGCCACGTCGGCACAGAGCCTGAGCAAGGTGTTTTTACTGCCGAAGGCGGGCATGTGGACCTTTCGGCTGAACGGGACCGATAGCGATGCGGCGACCAGCGGCTTCACCTCCGGCAAGATCAGTGTGGCGGATACTCCCTGCTATGATCCGACGAATTTCCATATTGGCGTGGTGCCCGTGATCTTGGTGACGCATGGTAACGGCCTGTTTGGCGTGGCGGGGGCATTTAGAGCATTTTCAATAGAACTGTAGCCATAACAAGCGGATTGAAAGGTAGGAGGGACCGCTGGGCCCGCCGCAGTATGATGGTAAACTACACTTGTAAAAACCATCGCTCCGACGCGGCTGGCCCAGCGGTCCAGCCCTACCCAAAAACGGTTACTACATTTTTTAAAATTCTCTAAGCAGCAGTTAAAATGATGCCTATTATCGGCCTCGACCAGTTGAGCATGGTGTCCATCAATCGTTGCGAAAGGACTGGCACGCAGCGGCGACGGCGACGTCGCCGGACGCGCGCCAGCGCGTGATCCGCCATCGCCATCAACCGCTTCGGCACCCCTTTCGGCGAGGAGGACGTCGCCGCTTCGTCGGCACCCGTTCCGGATGCTTAAAACTTGCACAAAGATTGATAGCCCTTCGTGAGACTCGGGATCATCCACCCTCACCGCTCCCGCACCACCGCCACCTCGCCCGCTTCAAGGATCAGATGATCGGCTACCACGCGACCGGTGATCAAGTCGTCGCCGCTTTGCGGCAAGGGCACGTCCACCGCGTGTTCGTTGTGGTTGATGAGGAAGCGCAGACGTCGCCCCGCTCCCGCGCGCACCACCGTCTCCACTCCCCCCACGCGCACCGCCGGGGCCGGCAGCGCGCCCAGGCTCTCCAGCACCGGCTCCAACGCGGCCAGGACCGGCGGCGTGAAATAGGTGCCGACATACAGCACCGCTCCGCGCCCCGCGCGGCGCAGCGTCACCGCCGCCTCGCCGGTGAGATGCCGGCCCTTCCACGTCGCCGCCGTCTCGGTGCCCGCGTCCGGCTTCAGCGTTTCATACCACAAGTCCGTCGCCGCCTCGCCGTCGTTCTTCGTCACCAGCGCGAGCGGGCGTTTGTCGGGACGGTTTTGTTTTCCGTATTCCTCCACCGTCGCGCCCACCAGCGGGCGCAGCGCGCCGGGCAGGGTATCCGCCACCACGTTGTTGTTAAGATCCTTCGAGCCCGTGCGCGCGCCGACCACCAGCACGCCGCCCTCGCGCACCCACGCCTCCCAGCCCGCGATCCAGGCCGGGTCGAACACCGCGAAATGCGGCACGAAAAACACCCGCAGGCCCGCGAGGTCGTCGCCCGGATGCACGCAGCCCGCCGCGTTCCCGCGCTGATAGAAATGCGTGTGCACCGTCTCGGCCGCGTTACGCGGCGAGGGCAGCCCGAGCGTGATCGGCTCGTGGCCCCACTGCGACGCGAAGTCCGCCGCCGCCACGCCCACATCCACCTCGACCGAGGTGCCGAGCACCGCCGGCCCCACCCGCTCCAACTCCGCGCCTAGTTGCGCCGCCTCGCGATAACGCCGGCGCGGCACGTTGTCGTGATCGAGCACGCCGCACCAATACTCCTCCGCCCCGAAGCGACAGCTGCGCTCGCGGAAAAACAGCAAACCGTCCGCTCCGCGCGCGATGTTCACGTAGGCCAGGCGGCGCATCTCGCCGGGCTCGGGCTGGTCGTGAAAATAGTCGCCCTGCCCGCCCGGCCCCGATTGCTGCTCCAGGATCAGCAGATTGCCGGAAAACGCCCGCGCATAGTTCATGTTGAACGCCTGGCTCGCCGCGCGGGTCTCCGAATTGTAGTCAAAAAACGGATACGAATCGTAGCCGAGGAAATCCAGGTCGGCGCCGAACTCGCGCGCATAGTCGATCACGCGGAAACAGCCGTTGTGCGTCACCCACCAGCGCGCGTCGGCCGCGCGCAGGATCTCCACCTGGTCGCGCTGAAAGCACGCCGCGCCGTGCGCCAGCGCGCGGCGGTAGTCGAGCACGTGCGCGGGGTTCAGATAGGTCGGACGCCCCGGCTTGGGCGTGGGGATGTCCTCGAAAGCCGCGTAGGTCTGCGCCCAGAACGCCGTGCCCCAGGCGCGATTCAGCGCGCCGATGTCGCCTGCAAAGCGTTCGCGCAAAAACTCCGCGAAAAACGCCCGCGCCGCCGGCGAGTGGTCCTCCGAGAAGTGGCAGTGCATCTCGTTGTCCGTCTGCCAGCCGATCACGTGCGGGTTGCCCGCGAAGTGCGCCGCCATCGCGCGCGTGATGCGCCGGCTGTGCTCGCGAAACACCGGGCTCAGGTGGCTGGCGTGCTGGCGCGACCCGTGGTCGAGAGGCACGCCGCGTTCATCGACCCGCAGCACATCGGGATAACGCAGCGTGAGCCAGCGCGGCGGCGTGGCGGTGGGCGTGCAGAGGATGGTGGCGATGCCCGCCGCGCCCATGCGCGCGATGGTCTCGTCGAACAGGGAGA
>DAIPIP010000060.1:0-15510 GCA_036770725.1 Opitutaceae bacterium | reverse complement strand
TCGTGCGTCCAGCTGGTGACGCCGCCGCGCGGGTCCACGAAGTCGGTGAGGTTGTCGTTGGCGTCGTAATCGTAGAGCAAGGCCTCGCCGTCGGGGCGGGTGGTCTGGATGAGGCGGCCCAGGGCATCGTAGGCGCGGGTGGTGGTGCGCCCTAGGGCGTCGGTGACGGAGATGGCGCGGCCGCGACCGTCGTAGGCGACGTGGGTGGTGGCGCCGTCGGGCGCGGTGATGACGACGGGGCGGTTGTTGCCGTCATAGGTGTAGCGGGTGGTCTCGCCGGCGGGGGTGGTGACGGAGTCGGCGTTGCCGAAGGCGTCGTAGGTATAACGGGTGACGCCGCCGGCGGGGTCGGTGACGGTGAGCAGGCGACCCATGTTGTCGTAGGCGTGGGTGCTCACGCGGCCGAGGGGGTCGGTGACGGTGTGGAGGAGTCCGCGCGGGGTGTAGGTGCGCGTGGTGGTGCCGCCATCGGGCGCGCGGGCGGTGAGCAGGCGGCCCATGGCGTCGTAGGTGAAGGTGGTCACGCGGCCGGTGGGATCGGTGACGGTGAGGACGTTGCCGGCGGCGTCGCGGGTGTAGGTGGTGGCGTGGCCGAGGGGGTTGGTGACGGAGGCGAGGCGACCGAGGGCGTCGTAGGCGAAGGTGGTGGTCTCGCCGACGGGGTTGGTGACGGTGAGGGGTTGGCCGCGGGGGTTGTAGGTGGTGACGGTGTCCTGGCCGAGGGCGTCGCGCACGCGGACGGGGTTGCCGGCGGCGTCGTAGAAGATCTGGGTGATGCCGCCCCGGTAGTCGGTCATGAGCGTGGGCAGGTTGAAGGGGTTGTCGTATTCGATCCGCATCTCGGAGCCGTCGGGCCGGATGGTGGCGGCGAGGTTGCCGTTGAGATCGTAGCGGTAGCCGGTGGCGTGGCCGGCGGGGTCGATGCTGATGACGAGACGGTGGGCGGTATCGCGGGTGAAGTCGGCTTGGTGACCTTCGGCGTCGGTGAGGCCGCGGAAGCTGCCGCGGGCGTCGGTGAGGTAGGTATAGACGGCGCCCTTTTGGTCGATGATCGTATCCGGTTCGTCGATACGCACGGCGGGGGGCAGATTGAAGGGTTCGTCGAGCGCGGCGCCGGGGAGGACGGGGGCCTGGCCGAGGCCGACGACGCGGGCGGAGTCGATGCGAATGACGCCCTGGTCGGGGAAGTGGATCTCGCGGTAAAAGCCGTTGGCGTCGAAATCGAAGGAGGTGACGGCGCCGTCGGGATCGGCCATGGCGAGCATGCGATTACGCTCGTCGTAAACGAAGGTCTCGGTGGAGCCGTCGGGGTAGCGCAGCTCGGCGAGCTGCCCGAGGGCGTTGTGGGTGAGGGTGGTCACGCGGCCGGCGGGGTCGGTGATGGTGGCGACGCGGCCCGCGCCGTCGTGGGCGAAGGTGGTGGCGAGGCCGGCGGGATCGGTGATGGCGAGCAGGCGGCCGGCGGCGTCGTAGGCGTAGGCGGTGGTGTTGCCATTGCGGTCGGTAACGCGGAGCATACGGCCGTCGTTATCGTAGATCATGCTTCCACCGTGGGGGCCGGCGAGGGTCCAGAGGGAATCTGAGACGGAAAAATCGAGAACGTGACGCTTGCCGTCCCGGAAGGCTTCGAAGGTGAAGAAGCCACCCAAACGCAGGATGCGGGCACCGGATTGAACGACCAGCCCACGTCCGGGGTAAAATTTGACTTGTGCGGTATTCGGTATCGAAGGCGGGAGGAGGGTGGTGGATTCCACCTCGAGGTCGCCGTTATCGTCGCTCTTCAGCAACGTGAGGTGTTTTTGGGTGCTGAACCAAGAAACGAAACGCCGCGTTGATACGGCCAGGCGCCCATCGGGCAAAAGGGTGCTTTGCCGCAGATTGTCGTCGTCTTCGGGCGTGTAGCGCAAGATGGCCTCGTGTGAATCGGCATCCACGCCGGGAGTCACCTCGTAGAGCGCGCCGGCCGAGTTTACCCAGACGCGATGGCGCGACCTGTCATAGGAAAGAGCGGTCAAGTAATCGCCTTGCCCGACCGAAACCCAGGAGGGCTCGCGGCCCTCGGAGAAAACGTAAAGCAATCCGCCGCTAAGGGCGTAAAGATCTCCCGAGCGCTCGGCCCAGACGAGATCATCAATTATCTCGGGCAGCACGGCCACCTGCACGGGATCGCCGTCCCGTGCACCCACGCGATAAATCCGATTGGTGCTTTCCTGACCCGACGTAGAAAAAGGTAGCCCGTAAGCGACGAAAACATCCCCCGTGGTCGCGGGGGCGATTGCTTTTACGGCTAATCCATCGGTGACGGAATAGGTGTCTCCGTAGCTTTCGACCTCATAGGTGGCCACCACCCTGGGGGCGATTAGCGTTTCCAAGCCATCGTTTACGAAGAGCTCCCCATCGACTGAATAAATGATTCGACCACGATGATCGAAAACAGGGCTTACAAGCTCACCGGATCCTGATCGCTCGAAGATAGCGGAGCTGGAGTCGATACCGCGGCGAAAGGTCATAACATCACCACTGCCGTCCACTCGGGCAATTTCTTGGAGCGCGCCGGGGATGAGCAGCCGGGATTCGTTGCCCAGCGACCAGCCCGCGCCGAAGGGACTGGCGGACTCGTTGCGCCAGACTCGCCAAGTGCTCACGCTAGCGGGCTGTCCTGCACGGCGCGTGGATACCACACCGGTCGATGAGGTGGGGCCGGCGCCGAAACGGGAAGCGTTGCCAAAGGTGAAGTAGTCTTCTGCGGAGAAGCGAAAGGTGGTCGGGTAGAGGCCCGTGGGCAGGTTCGGCAGCTCCACGCGCACGACGCCGTGGGAATCTCCGCCATCGCGACCGGCGTTTACGCTCTCAAAATAGCGGCCGCCCATCAGCACGCTGCTGCGACGCACGGTGCTGGCGTTGCCGGAGAAGCGGGCACTGACGATGTCGGTGGCCGAAGCAGTGTGGCTCGAGTAGTGCAGGCCGACGCCTCGGCCCGCACCAACCGAGGAGTAGGCGGGCAAAGCGAGGGAATGGACCAGTTCGCCGGTGCCGATGACGATGACCGGATCGGTCTTCTTGTCGGTCGGGTCAACGTCGGGTGGTGCGATATCGTTCGGCTCGGGTGGGCGGGGATCGATACGCGGGATATTGATATCCCACGAAGAAAAGTGGGTGACGGCGAACTCCACCCAGAGGCCGTCGGTCGAAACGACGGCCATGGTCTCGTGTTCCCACTGCACGGTTTCAGGGTTGAAATAACCGACCGGGATGGGAGTGCCGGGCGCGAAGCCCAGCTCGTTGGCAAAGCGCACCGCGACCGGCTGGGCGAAGGTCAAGCCCGAGGGATGCAGCTCCAGCGCATAGGTGAAAGCGCTCGATTCGGGCAGGTGGCCGGGCAACTCGTGCCCGCCCTCGAACCACGTCGCTTGGATGGGTGTATCGCCCGCCAGCACGCCGGCGGGGAAGGTCACCTCGATACGGCCATCGGAACTCTGGGCGACACCACCGGCCGAGCCGACGGGGGTCGTGGCGACGTCGCGTTTTTTCAGGTGCACGGGATCCACCGTCACGATGGTATCGGGGTAAAAGAGCACGCGCCGGTAGGCGGTAATGTAGCCGGGGGCGGAGAACTCCAGCACCTCGAAGCGGGGTTCCAGGTCGTCGAAATTCGACGACTCGATCGTGAAGTTGCCCTCCGCGTCGGTGCGGACGCCGCCCGGCGTGCCGCGCAGAACCACGCGGGCGCCGTTTACGATCTCGCCCGTCGTGGTCCACACTTGACCGCCGCTTGCGGCGGGCAGACCTACCACCGGCGGGGCGGCGAGAGGGGTATCCACCGTGACGGTGGTGGTGCGTTCAGAAATATTGCCTGCTATATCTTCGGCGCGGAGCGTCACCGTGACCGCTCCAAACGGCAAAGGTGAGGCCGGCCGGGCGACGAAGCGCCCTTGAGCATCCACGCTTACCGTCCCGGCGAGGCCGCCAAAATCGGCGGATACCGCGCCTCCCGCCAGGCCTGAGTAAGCGTCTTCGGCTCGAAACGTAACTTCTGGGCTTCGCTCCTCGGTAAAGACGAGCGCGCCGGCGGAGACCAAAGTCATCACCGGCGGAGTGGCGTCCACCTGTAGATTAAACGTGGACGCGGTCGTGCGCTCGGCGGTGTCAGTCACGGAAAAAACCAGTTCATACGCCCCATCGGCGAGCGGAACGGACCAGACCGGTTGCCACGCGCCCTCAACCAACTCGCCGGGGACGATCTCGGTGCCCAAGATGAAAACCGCCCCGTCGGGATCAAGTGGCGCGCTGCCCGCCACGACCTGCACGCGAATCAGGGGAGTGCGGTCGGCGACGAAGCCGACCGGCGCCTGGAGCACCGTCAATTGTGGAGGCAGGACGGGATTTACGGTGAAGGCGATGGTGGCGGGCGCGCCCTGAATCTCGGGCGCGGCGGCCAGCACGACGGCGAAGCTCAACGCATCGCCGCCAACGAAGCCCGGGGCCGGACGGTAAGTGAGGGGCAGCGAATCCGGCGCAACCAGTTGAGAGACGGCGATGAGGGTGCCCGAGGCGTCGCGCACTTCACCCGACACTGGCAGGGTGAGCACCCGATAGGCCACGGCGACAGGGGGCTCGGTGGCCTCACCGACGAGGGGGAAGCCAAGTTCGCCGCCTTGATCGAGCGCATATTCAGCCGCCATCGCCGCCGGGGCGACCGGATCGGGCGGGGGCGGTTCGATGATCGTGTCTTCACCCGTCGGGCGATAACGCACCAGTCCGTTTCCATTAACCACGATTCGCGAGGCCTGCACCCGACCCTCGACAAGGGCTTCGCCGTTCACCACCACTTGACCGGATGGAGCGATGACCGCGCCGTAAACCACGCCCTGCCCGTTCAAAGTCACCCCGCCGGAGTGAACCTCCAGGCGTAGCCAGTGTGGAGCCTCTTCGCGGCCAACACGCGCCTGACTGTTAAACACAACGGTGTTGCGCACGCGCAAAAGCACAGGGCCGTCCAGCTCGATCCGCGCGGAACCGTTGAGGGTCAAACCCTGCAACTCGACCAAGCTCGGCTCGGTCGCACCCTGGACGCCAAGGCGGAGGCTTGAGGTGCCATTCAGCGTTATCTGTCCATAACGCCCTGCGGGCAGGACGCGCTCGCCCGCATCACTGTTCAAGGTGAGATTCCGCACGGTATGCGGGTCGCCCATAGCATCGGAAGGCGTGTTTAAAGCCACCGAACGCGTGCCGGCGGGAGCGCCCGGAAGCGGCACGACGGACAAAGGCACCGCATCGGAACGAATCTCGATGGAGCTGATCGACGCTTGGCCGTTCAAGGTGATGCGTCGCCCGACGGGAGCCGCCGCGCCTGCGCCTTCGATCACCGGCGGCAAGGGGCGGGACCCGTTCACCCGGATCTCGGGCGTGCCCGGCACAAAAAGCCGTCCGCTGATCGATGCGGAGCCGTTGGCCGTAAACGCCCCGGGCGTGTTAATCCGAAAATCGCCCTCAACGCGCCCATTCAGGACTGAAATCACCTCGACATGCACGGCCTCTTGCGACGGATGCAAAACAGATGCGAAATTTAGAAAAACCAGCGCTGCTTTCAGGTAAAAAAGTTTGGTCATCGTGGAATATACCTAGCCAATAATTCAGTTGGGATGCCTTGGTTTGTTAATTTTGCCCCTGCAATCAATTAGTTTATGGCCAAAAAATAAATTATTAACAAAACGGTTACATTAGCTTAACGCCCCGCAGACTTCGTAAGTCGCAAAGCTTGACCTAGTAAAAACACCCTAAGTAATAACCACTAAAATAACTTTGATCGAAGACTAAAGTCCACTCCGCTCAAGCGTAATCTTACTCATGATTCGACTACTCGAACTGCTGCCCATCGCCATGCGAAGCGCGGGGCTGGGGCTGGTTTTTTCGCTGATTTTTTTAGCTGCGTTGCTCTTGGCTGAGTTTCATCACGTGCCCAGTTTCGCACTGGCAATACTGGGGGTTGCGACGGGGGGGTATGTCCTTAGCCTTACGCTTCAGCTGGCGGCGGAACTCGCTTCATCCGCTTTTGCAAACCGAGCGGACGGGACACGTGGCCGCATCGCGTTCGCAGGCACGGGGGTGCTGTTGTTAACATTGCTGGGGGCGTGGACCACGTGGAGGGGGACTCCGACCGAACGCCTGCTGGGTATTCACGACCAAGCCTACTACTGGGGCGCGGCTCTGGCCTTGGAGCGCGAGGGGCGCGCGGGAGTCGTCCTTGCGCCCCTGGCAAACACCAGCCCGGAAGCGCGCGCGCCTTGGCTGAAGGAGCGTCAGACCCAGGCACAGCGCGCCCGCGACGCGGAGTCGTTGCCGCCCGGTCGGCAGGCGATAGGACCGCTTTTCGTAACCGGAGGCGACTCCCCGGAGGCACGCGGTGTTTTCCCGATGGGGTTTTCGCTGGCGGCGGCCGGCATCGGCAAAATCGGAGGACCAATGAAGATGTTCTGGGCCAACACGTTTTTTACGGTCGGACTCGCCGCCGCCGTCGGCCTGATCGCGGTGCGCATTGGCGGATTATGGGCCGGATTCGCGGCGTGGGTGCTCGTGCTTGCCCACCCGTTGCACATCTGGATCTCGCGCACCGGCTACGCCGAGGTGCTGCTCGCCTGGCTGGCATGGACCGCTTGGTGGCATTTGATGCGAGCGGAGGACGAAAGGCCCGAAAGCAAACTCGACGCTCTCTCGGCGGCAAGTTTGGCGGCGATGCTGCCGGCGATTAAAATTGATGGCATCCTCTTTTCGACGGCCATAGGTGTCGTTTTGATTTGGCGAGCCGGGACTCGAAACCACCCCCTGCCCACCTCTTCACCCTGGGCGCCTCCTTTGTGGTGGGGCGGAACCAGCTTGTGCGTCTGGCTGGGGCAAAATGAAATCGGCGGGGCCTACTTCGGCGACACCTTGCGAATGCAAATCCATTCCGGAAATGGAGCGACCCTGCTTATCGTCGGCTTGGCGGCGGTCGTGGCGGCGGCGGGCGCTCTTGTTTTCACGCGCCACCGCGAAGGTGATTGGCGACGTCAGGGAAAGATCGCGAGGAACTTGCTGATGGCCACGGCGGCGACGACGTTTGTTTTTCTATTCTGGATACGCCCACGACTCGGCGGGGAGGACACCTTTTATTACTGGCCGCGCGGCGGCGAAATCCGGAGCTGGCGGGAGGAGACGCTGGTCCGACTGGGTTGGTTTATGCATCCAGCGGTGCTGACGGCGGCCTTCGCGGGGGTTTTGATTGCGGCGCGGCGCGTGCGCGGATCGGCGGCCATCATGCTTTTTGCGGTGATCGTGGCCCTGCTTTTCTTGCTTTCGTGGGATCATCGCAACAACCCCCTCCTGCCCTACGCGATGCGACGAATGACAAGCATGGTCACCCCCGGCCTCTGCCTTGGCCTGGCTTGGGGTTTAACACTCGGTGCGGCGCGTCTCCCCGGACGCCTGGGCGGAGTGCTCATGCCCATAGCCATTCTCGCGTTGCTGGCGCTCTGGCTGCCCATTGCGAATCGAATCACCCCACAGGCCGAATACGCGGGCACGCTGGCCTACGCCCAAAAAATCCATGACGGCATGCCGCCCGATGCCATCCTACTTCTCCCTCCCACGCCGGTGGCGCAGGAATTTGCCCTGGCACTTTGCCTCGGGTTCGGACGAGCCACGCTGAGCATGCCCGATGAGGACGCCGCGCTTCGCCGCCTCGAACCCGAGTTGACCCGTCTTTCGGAAACAGGAAGCGACCTCTACATCCTGCTCGATGCCGGGGCTCGGAGCGATCCCCGCTGGCAGTCCCTTGCCTCAGTCTCGCTCGTGCGGTTCGAACATCGTTACCATGCCCTGACCCAAACCGCCTTAAAATTTCCCGATGAAGTCCGGAGCGTGGTCAACACCGTCTGGATCGGTCGGGTGCGATCAGCGCCGGAGGAGGAACGCGCTCCGTGACCACACCGAACAGTCGCCCCGATTTGTCGGTCATCATCCCCGCGCACAACGAGGGTGAGAACCTGCGCGCGGTCGTGCTCGCGGTGGCCGAAGCATTTCACTCGGAAGATATCACCCTCGAAATCGTCGTCGTGGACGACGGCTCCGACGAGGCCAGCGAAGACATTCTGTCGCTTCTGCCCGGTCCATCGCCTGCGCTGCAAGTGGTCCGTCATGAGCTACGGCGCGGCAGCGGCGCCGCGCGCAAAACCGGGGCACGGCACGCGAGCGGCGCTTGGCATGCGTGGATAGACGCGGACCAGACCTACGATGCCGCCGACTTGAGACGCCTATGGCGAGCGCGCCAAGCGGACACACAGCTCGTGGGCTGGAGGCACCGCGAGACGGGCACCTGCCGTCTGCTGCGCTGGATCGCCAAGACCACGCTGCGCCTGCTCGCCTGCGTGTTATGGTGGCACCACATACGCGATCTGAACTCCGGTTTGAGACTGATCCCGCGTGAACATTTCGCGGTCTGGGGGCAAGAGCTTCCCGAAGGCTTTTCTTGCGCCACCGCCGCCACCCTGAGCGCCCTTCGCCACGGCCAACGCATCGCGTATTTGCCGATCCACTACCAAGCCCGCGCGGGCTCTGCGGGAAGTAAGTTCCACCCGCTCCGCGATGGCCTGCGCATGATGGCACAAATCGTCCGGCTGCGCTTGCGCGTGCGCACCGCAGCCAAACGTGAAATCCATGCGCGCTCGTCCCAAGTGAAGCCATGAAGCTACCGGAGGAGATGGAGCACACGGGTCGAAAAGTAGCTCAGGCGTCTCGCCTGCACCCGTGCCAACGGTCGAAAAAGCAGGCAAGACGCCTGCTCTACTTCCTACTGCGCGAACGGCGCGAGTTCGTCTTGGGTCCAGGCCTTGTTGCGGGCGGCCTCGGTTTTGAGCACTTCGGCGACTTGCTCGGTGGTGATCGGGCCGGCGGCGTTGCCCCACTCCTGACGGATGAAGGACGTGACCTGCGCGATTCGCTCGTTGCTCCAATTATAGCCGCCACCGGGCACGCGACCGAAGGCGGGCATGAGACCGTTGTAGGTGTTGCCCATGACTTGGATCGGACCGTTGAGACCGTGGAGCATAACGCGGATAAGGCGCTCTTCGCTACCAGTGACCCACTCCGACCCAGCCAAGGGCGGATACACGCCAGCCACGCCCGCGCCGTTGGCTTGGTGGCACGCGACGCAGGTTTGGTAATGGCGACGGCCGGCGGCGACCATCTGCTCGGGAGTGAGCACCTTCGGACCGCTGGCGGCGGCCGCAGCGGCGGCGGCGTCAAAGCGGTGATCGTAAACCAGCGGATCGAAGTCGCCGCGGTAGTGCACGACGTAAACCGAGACCAAAAAGATCATGCTCGAAATGAAACCGAGCAGGAAAAGCGGCATAGGCGAGAAACCCTCGGAGGGTTCCTCTTTTTCGCGCAGCAAAATGGCGTGAACCTTTTGGATGCTCTGGTCGTTCGCGCCCGCTTGTTCGGCGGTCTGGTTTTCGGGCGCGGGAACGTGCGGCGTAAGATCGGACTTCTTGGAATCGGAGCTCATTGGGTGGCCTCCTCGGTTTTCGGTGCTTCAACCTCGGGCACGTAGAGGCGGGCGGTCTCATCGGGGCCGAGCGGGCCATCCTTCAACGCGAGCATGTAGGCGATAAGATCTTCGCCGCGCTGGGTGAGAACGATTTCGTGTCCCTCGGGCGGCTGGTATTCGGCGGGGAGCTTTGACTGCACGGCCTTGGGCGAGGGCTCGCCGACGATTTTGCGCGTCTCGAAGAGGAAGCGGAAGTTCGGCATGATCGAACCTTTGGAGGTGATCTGCGCGTCGTAAAAATGCTGGATGTGCCAGGTGCGTCCACCGTCGCCGGCGAAGCGGGCACCAACGTTGCGCAGGTCCGGACCGGTGCGCATGGTGCCAAGATAAACGCGTTTTTCGTGGATGTAGTCGCGGGCGACCGAGCCGCGTTCGCCCCAGCCGCGCTCAAGATCGACACCGTAACCGGCATGGCGGACTTGTTGGGTGTGGCAGTAAACGCAGCCGAGATCGCGATAGACCTCTTTGCCGCGCAAAGCGGAGCCGGGCAGGGGCTGCGGGAAGGCTTTGCCTTCGGTCTCATCGAACACCGGCTGCAAGTCGGCGTAGCCGATTTGGTTGGTCAGAACGATACCGGTCCAACTGAAGGCGATGGCGAAAAAGATGCCGAGAAAGAGAAGCGGTGCGCGATTCATCGGGTGGCCTCCAGATCGGGGGCGGGACGGAAGAGCGTGGGAGCGGTGGCGCCGGACTTACGGCCTTGGACGAGCATCCACACAAAGTTAATGGCGAAAGCGATGTGACCGATGGTGATGAGCACACCGGAGTAGCTGCGGACCTTCAGGTAGGGCTCCACCTGTTCGATGATGCCTTTAACCTCGGCGTTGCTCAGGTAAGGAATCAGCGAGGCCTCGGCGCCGTGGGTCATGTTGGTGAGGACACCTTGGAGAATACCACCAACCGAAAGGGCGAGCACGTAGATAGTGACGCCGACGGCGGTGGCCCAGAAGTGCAGGCTGATGAGTTTGGCGGAGGGCCATTCCTTCAGCATGATGCGCGGCATGATGTAATAAATGCTGCCGAACATCACCATGGTGAAGAAGGCATACATGCCGTGGTGGGCGTGTCCCACGGTGTAGTGGGTGAAATGGGTAAACTCGGCCCAGGAGCGCATCGACATGAGCGAACCGGCGAGGGAGGTGAGGGTGTAGTTCACGCCGCCGAAGACGATGAAGCGCAGGGTCGGCGAGTATTTGAGCGCGGAGCCGCTGCCGACGAGGGTGAGATGTTGGTTGAGGCCGGTCACGAGCACGGGCACGACCATCATGAACGAAGCGGCGATACCGGCGGTCTGCACCCAGACGGGAACCGGGCCACCGATCAGATGGTGAACACCCGCCCAGTTGTAGAAAATGGCGAGCGACCAGAAACCGAGAACCGAGAGGTAGTAGCTGTTGATCGGTTTGCCGAGGACCTTGGGCAGGAAGTAGTAGATCGCCGCGATGCCGATGGGGGTGAACCAGAGGCCGAGAACATTGTGGGCGAACCACCAGTTGACGAGCGCCTGCACGGTGCCGCGGGTGGCGGTGGCGTCGATCACGAGCATCACCTGCGCGACCGAGTAGAGCCAGGGGAACCAGAACAACGCGGCCAACAAATACCATTGCGAAACGTAGATGTGCTGCGAGCGGCCGAAGCGGAAGGTGATGATGGCCCAGGCGCCGACGAGGGCGTAAGCGAAGAAAAGGATCGGGGTCGCGTAAACAGGGAACTCCAACCACTCGATCGAGGTGGAGTGACCGATAGCGATGCCGACGAGGCCGACGGTGACGCCGACGTTCCAGAAAATCGCGGCGATGAGCAGCAGGCCTGCGTGGCGCAACTCGGCACGCGAGAGACGAGCCATGAGCCAGAAGGCAACGGCGAAGGAGGCGTTGACCGCCCAGCCGTAGATCACGGAGTTGAGATGCAGGGTGCGGGCGCGACCAAAAGTGAGCCACTCGATGTCACCGAGAAAGGTGGGCGAATGCAGCTTGAAGGAAGCGATGAGCGCGAAGACGGTGCCGACGAGCAGCCAGAGGACCGAGGAGCCGAGGAAGTAGAGCGCGGGCGTCTTGGTGGAGGCGTCGATCGCGCTCAACTCGGCGCGCTGCGCCACATCGGGCGAGGTCGCGGGGCTGAGGGAGGCGGTGAGAGTGGCGGACATTTTTCGGAAAGAGAAAACAGAATGAGGAACCGCTAAATCGCGCTAAATGACGCTAAGGAATACGGCGGATTCGGAAGGTTTGATTTAACGAGTTTGAGCGGAGTTTAGCGGTTACCACTCTTGGGCGGTGTGGGTTGGTTGAGGGTTTGATCGGTCGGCGTTCCGATGGGCTCCTCTTCGTCGAAGATCACCTTGGCCCCCTCTTCGAGGTTCTGAAGCTGGCCCTTTTTACTCGCCCAGTAGAGACCGTAAACCGCGCTCGCGACAATGAGCATGGCCATAGGAAGGGCGACGTAGAGAAGGAACCATTCGGGCATTGGGAGGAGGGCAAACTTGGAGCGATGTGCGAGGAAGTGGGCCTGAATTCCGGACGGATCGTTTTAGGATTTAGCCGTTTGGAATTTAGGATTTCCGCGCCAGCGGCGTTACTTGGCGGCGTGCTCCTGGATGAGGAGTTCTTTGGCGCGCGAGATCGGGATGCGAACGACGCCCGCATCTTTGTCCACCCAGCCATAAGTGGTGGCGGCGGTGGCTTCGCGACCGCGAAGCTCGCCAAGGGCGGCCTTGCGTTCCTCGGGTGTTCTCACGCCGTCTCCGGCGGGTGCGGCTTTGTTGGGCAGATAGGCGACCATCATGATGAGCAGGAAGATCGCGAAGCCGCCAACCGCCGCAACCAAGGTGGCGGTAAAGGAGGAATTGGATACGGGAGCAGAAGCGTTACTCATGATGGGTGAGGGACTCGACGATGCGCGGATCGCGGATCGGGATGAGCTTGGTCTTGGCAAAGCTGTTCAGGTAGGCCCACACGCAGATGCCGCCGATGCCGATGACGGCGGTGGCAATCCAGAGTAGGTTGATGCTGAGAAACGGATAGGACTCGCCGGTGGCTTTCTTGAGGGAAGGCATGACGTTAAAGATCATGTCCACGAGGACCACCGCGCCGATAAAGGCGGCGATGCGCGGCATCCAAACCTTGGAGATCTTCACCTTGAAGTGAATGAGGGTCAGGAAGGGTGCGAAGAAGTGGCCGAAGAGCAGGAAGTAGCCGACGTAACCCCAAGAGTTGAGCGGGCCGGCGGCGGTGATTTCGCGAATGTTATACCAGAAGGTTTCCTCCGGAATATTCGCCATGTAGATGAGGAAATACTGGGAGAAGGTGATGTAGGCCCAGAAGACGGTGAAGGCGAACATCAGCATGCCGATGGAGTGCATGTGATTGTTGTTGAGCACGCCCTTGTAGTCGCCGCGGAAATACAGCCACACGGTGATGATGAGTCCGAGGGACAACGCGCCACGCACGCCGGCGGCGAAATACCACACGCCATACATGGTCGAGAACCAGTGGTAATCGAGCGCCTTGACCCACATGATGATGCTCAGGGTCATGGTGAGCGCGGTGAAGGGCAGTCCGACCGCGGTCCAGAAACGGTTCGCATGGGTGTGCGAGATTTCGCCGTCGATGTCTTGCGCGAAAGAGTGGCTGCGGAACTTGCTCGCGAGCAAGATCCAGCCGCCGAAGCCGAGGAGGCTGGTGACGAGCAGGCCGTTGGTGCTGAGCAGGCCGGACTTTTTCACCCAGAGAACGTCTTGTGCGACGGTGCCGGTGCCGCCTACGAGCGAGAGGTCGAAACCGGGATCGGTCCACTTCCAGATCACGCCGGGCGCGAAGTAGGCCGAGGCGAGGAGGGGCACGAAGAGGAGCGCGAGCCAGGGAAGGCAGGCGAGCCAGTTCTCGAATTGGCGGCGCAGCACGGTGGACCAGCCGGCGTCGAAGACGTGGTGGATCATCACCAGGAAGAGCGCGCCGAAGGCGATGCTGATCCAGAAGGCGAAGGCCGTAAGATAAGAAAAGGCGACCGCCTTGCCCCCGGATACGGCAAAACCGACTGCGGTGGCGAGGAGACCGACGATACCGATGACGAGCGCCCGGGTGGAGGCGGGAGCGGCAGGGGCGGCGGCGGCGGGCGCGGTGGAAACGGTGGCGACGTGGGTGCTCATTTCAGGCCAAGCTGAGATTGGAAGGCGGGGACGACGTCGTCGGGCGTGCCAGTCTGGGCGCGCTGGAGAGCACGCACATAGGCGACGACGGCCCAACGATCGGCGGGTTCGATTTTGTCGGCATAGGACAACATGTTGCCCTTGCCGTTGGTG
Source organism: Opitutaceae bacterium (assembly GCA_036770725.1). Lineage (GTDB taxonomy): Bacteria > Verrucomicrobiota > Verrucomicrobiia > Opitutales > Opitutaceae > IMCC26134_A. The sequence continues at coordinate 1,630 of DAIPIP010000060.1, read as the reverse complement.
ATGGTGTTGTAGAGGTCGCCCTCGGCGATCTGGCGGAGGCGGTCATCGTGGAAGGTGGGCGTGGCGCCCATGCCGTATTGCTTGGTGATGCCGTTGCCGTCGCCGGTGCCGCCGTGGCACACGGTGCAATAGATGTTATACTTCAACTCGCCGCGCTCCAGGAAGGTGGCATTGATCACGACATCGGAGGGGAAGCCGCGAACGAATTCGCCGCTGGCGTCCTTGCCGCGATAGAGATGGTCGTCGTCCGCGAGATACTTCTCGTCCGCAGCGAGCGCGGTGCGGCCGAAAGGCACGGCACCGGCGGGCGTGGGACGGTCGGTGCGACCGTCGGCGAAGAAGGCGGATCCGGACTGGGGCTTGTATTTCGGCTGGCGATCCATGTCCGGGAAAACTTCCAGCGGGGGACGCTCGGAGAGCGAGCCGCGGAAGCCGAGAATGGAGACGGCGGAAATGACGACAAAGAAGAGAACGAGATAAGCGTAGCGCATGGTCTTAGGCCTCGAGCTCCGAGATTTCCTTGGCCCCGGCCTCGCCGAGGAGGGCCTTGGCGCGGGCGAGATCAAACTTGGGATCGCGGGCTTCGATCACGACGTAGAAGGTGTCGTCGAGACCGCGGAGAATGTGTTCCGACTTAAGGGTCGGGTGGTAGTGCTGCGGCAGCCAGTTCATCAGGAACATGCCCGCGATGGTGGCGAAAGCGGCGAAAAGAATGGTCAGCTCGTAGGCGATGGGAAACGCGAAGAGCGGGCTGAAGTAGGGCTTGCCGCCGACGATAAGCGGGTAGTCGTAAGCACCGGTATACCAGATCAGGGACATGCCGGCGGTGAAGCCGGCGATGCCGCCGACGAAGGAGAACTTGGGCACGTGCGAGCGGCGCACGCCCATCGCGCCGTCGAGGCCGTGGACGGGGAACGGTGTGATGCAGTCCCAGTTTTTGTAGCCGGCGTCGCGCACCTTTTCCGCCGCGTGGTAAATATCCGGCGCGGTGTCGAAGCGGGCGATCAGGCCGTAGAGAGAGGCAGCCATGTTCGTGTAAAGTCGTTGGTTAAAGGGTGGAGGCTCAGTGCTTGTCGTGACCGGCGTGGACGTCGGCCTGGGGCATGACCGCCTTGATCTCGGCCATCGGCATGATGGGGAGGAAGCGGATGAAGAGGAGGAACAGCACGCCGAAGATGCCGAAGGTGCCGAAGTAAGTCATGATATCGACAGCGGTCGGGCTATAATAGCCCCACGAGCTGGGCAGGAAGTCGCGGGCGAGCGAGGTGACGGTGATCACGAAGCGCTCGAACCACATGCCGATGTTGACGAAGATCGAAAGGATCCAGACGAGGCCGATGTTTTCGCGGACCTTCTTAAACCAGAAGAACTGGGGCGTGATGACGTTGCACGCGATCATGATCCAGTAGGCCCAGGCGTAGTGGCCGAAGGCGCGGTTCACGAAGGCGAAGCCCTCGTAGGGGTTGGCGCCATACCAGGCGATGAAGAACTCGATGCCGTAGGCGTAGCCCACGATGGTGCCGGTCGCCAAAACGATCTTACACATGCAGTCGATGTGATACTGCGTGATGAGATCCTCCAAACGGAAGATGGCGCGCAGCGGGAGCATGAGCGTGAGCACCATGCCGAA
>DAIPIP010000244.1:0-3558 GCA_036770725.1 Opitutaceae bacterium | reverse complement strand
TCCAAACGCCGCACCGCCTCCTCCTTCGAGGCCTCCGGCAAGCCCCCGTAAATCACACGCACGAAAAACCGCGTCGCCGCGCCCAACCCCGCCACCTCGTAATGCCAGCGCCCCAGCACATGATGCGCCCAGTCGTAGTTCGGGTCCAGCGCCAGCGCCTCCAGCGCCTTCTTCCGCACCAACCGCGAATACTCCAGCTTCGTGCGCGTGTCGCTAAACACCCCCATCTTCCCATAGCAGATCGCCAACGAAAGCACGTTCACCGCGTTGTCCGGCGCCAGCGCCACCGCCCGCTTCGCATACGCCAGCGCCTTTTCCGCCTGCGCCTTCTTCTCCGCGTCGCTCGTCACCACCAGGCTCAAATCCGAAAGCTGCTGCGCGATCTTCTGCAAAATCACCGAATCATCCGGCCGCAGTTTTTCCGCTTCCAAATAAAACTCCAACGCCCCCCGCACATCAAACGCCGCCTCCGCCGCCCGCGCCTTCTCCAGCACCGCGTCAACGCCCTCCGCCCGCGCCAAACCCGCGCCGAAAATCAACACGCAACCCAGAATCGCGATACGAAGCATGCTCCACCCAAACCCGCCGCGCCCATTTGGCAACCATGCGCGCCTCGGCGCGAAATCCTAAATCCAGCCGAGGCCATTGGCCGAACCATCGCCACCCCTCGCGCGCGCAGCGCGCTCACCTCCCAAAGAAACCCCCGTTGGGTGGTTTCCATTAGCGGTCAAACCTCCATCCTTCCGCCCTACGCCCGCACCACCCGCACCGCCCGCTTCCGCTCCGGAAACAGCTCCCGGCACAGCGGACACACCCTCCCGTCGCACCCGCGCGCCGTGCAATATTCCCGCCCGTAAAAAATGATCCGCAGGTGCAACGCGTTCCAATGCGCCTCCGGAAACACCCGCTTCAAATCCCGCTCCGTCCGCTCCACGCTCGCCCCCAATCGCGTTAATTTCCACCGCTGCGCCAGCCGGTGGATATGCGTGTCCACCGGAAATGCCGGCACCCCGAAAGCCTGTGCCATCACCACCGACGCCGTCTTGTGCCCCACCCCGGGCAACTCCTCCAGCGCCTCAAAATCCGCCGGCACCTCACCGCCGTGCTTTTCCAACAAAATCTCCGAAAGTCGCCGTATCGCCTGCGCCTTCCTCGGCGCCAACCCGCACGGCCGCACGTGCGCGTCGATCTCCTCCACGCTCAACCGCACCATCGTCGCCGGCGTGTCCGCCTTCGCGAAAAGCCCCGGCGTCTGCAAATTCACCCGCTTGTCCGTGCACTGCGCCGAAAGCAGCACCGCCACCAGCAACGTGAACGGCGAGCTGTGATCCAGCGGCACCGGCGTCTCCGGATACAGCGCCGCCAACCGTTGATCGATGTGCGCGGCGCGTTCGGCGAGATTCATGGATTAAACCCCACGCAAACCCGTTTCCCTCGCGCCTCAACCGCCAAACATCCAAGCCCTCAACCACTCCACCAACCGCACCGCGCCCTCGCCCAGAAACCAGAAAAACACCACGCCCGCCGCCGCCACCACATACCCCGCCATGATCGCCAGCCCGTCGCGCTCCAGCAATCCGCCCGCGATCAACAAAATCATCACCGCCGGGATGCCGTTCGAAAACGGCACCGGTATCGGCAAAAGCAATACACACGCCGCCACGAACATCGCCAGCGCGTGAACCCGCACCAACCCCCGCCACTCCGTCAACCACGCCGCGCGCGGCCTCAGCAACTTCTCCAACACTCGCAACACCCGGGCCGACACCCGCAACACCCGCCCGAAAAACCCCGCCGGCAGCGGCTTCACCAACAGCTTCTCCGGCAGCCAGGGCTTTTGCCCCAGCGCCAGCCTCAGCGCGATCAACGCGATCGCCAACCCGAACGGCGTCGAGACAAACGGCAGCGGGATCGGCGTGCTGAAAGGCAGCGCCAGCATCATGATCACCAGCGTCCACGCCCGCCCCTGCAAAGCCGCCACCATGTCGCCCAAGGTCAGCGGCCCGTCCGCAAAGCGCGCCGCCAGCGCCCCCACCTCCTCAGAAAGCTTCGGCGGACGCGGCACCTCCCGCGCCTTCTGCTTGGCCTCTTTCAGCGCCTCCCGCGCCCGCTCCCGCAAAAGTGTCCTGCGCCGTGTCATCCGAAGGTAGGGCGTGACCGCCGGGCGCGCCGCCCCGTGTTTTTGTTTTCCGCCATCATCACAAATTTCATCGACCGTCCCGCGCCGCTCAAGTGCCGCGTTTGTTGCCGTAAAGTTCCACGTGCAGCCGGTGCGCATAACGCCACCCACGCTCCTTGCACGCCTCGCCCAACCAACCCGCGCGCGACCGCAACGCCTCGTGCGTCACGCCCTCCGGCATCAACAACACCCGCCACGGCGCCACCGGCCGGTCCAGCTCCGCCAACCACCCCGCTATCTCGTCGAGATTCGCCGGCTCCGAGGCCACGAACTTGAACTGGCACGCATAACCCGCGTCGAGCCACGCCCGCGCCACCTCCGGCCGCCGCCGCGTCGCCTCGTGCCGCGCCACCCAGCCAGCGCCCGCTGCTTCCACCGTCGGCGTCGAGTTCGCCAACTTCGGCGAGATCGACGCCAGATCGCAGGCCAGCCCGTCCGGCGGAGCCACCGTGCCCGCCGTCTCGATCGTGATGTGAAACCCCGCCGCCCGCAGCCACGCCGCCAGCTCCGGCGTCTCCGGCGCGATCATCGGCTCCCCGCCCGTCAACACCACATGCCGTCCCGAGTGTAATTGCGCTTCGGATACAAGCTCCGCCGGCGTCCGCTCCGTCCCCTCCGGCCGCCACGACGCGTAAGGCGTGTCGCACCACGAACAGCGCAAATTGCACCCGCTCGTGCGGATGAAAAACGACGGCACCCCTGTCAGCTCGCCCTCGCCTTGGAGAGAATAAAACGTCTCCGAGATCAGCATGGCGCCTCCGGCAACGCATCCGTGTGTTCGTAATCCGTCGGGTCCGCCACCCCCGCCTCCATAAACGCCTCGCGCCGCTCCACGCAGGTTCCGCAGCGCCCGCAATGCCAAACCCCTCCCTTGTAGCACGACCACGTGCGCGAAAAATCCACCCCCAGCCGCGCCCCCTCCGCCGCGATTTGACCCTTCGTCATCGCGATAAACGGCCGCAACAACTTCACCTCCGCATACGTGCCCAGCCGCATCGCGTCGCCCATCGCCGCCATGAATTCCTCCCGGCAATCCGGATAAATCGCATGGTCCCCGCCATGCGCCGCGATCACCAGCCCCTCCGCCCCGCAGCTCTCCGCAAACCCGCACGCGATGCTCAAAAACACCGCGTTCCGAAACGGCACCACCGTCTGCTTCATGTTCTCCGCCGCATAGTGCCCCTCCGGAATCTCCCCGCCCGATTGCAACAACGACGACGCGAACAACCGGTTCGCGAAATCCAGATTCGCCACCTCGTGCCGCACCCCGAGCAACGCCGCCTGTTCCGCCGCCATGGGAAGTTCCCGCGCCGAGTGCTTCGCCCCGTAGTCAAAACTGATCGCCGCCACCACCTCATGCTCCCGCGCCGCCGCATGCA
>DAIPIP010000243.1:0-3602 GCA_036770725.1 Opitutaceae bacterium | reverse complement strand
ATCCCCATCGAGCAGGCTCGCACCCTCGCGATGAACACTCTGGTGGGCGGACAGATCTTTTATCTTTTCAACAGCCGTTATCTGCGCGCCAGCAGCTTCACTTTGCGCGGCCTGTTCGACAATCGGGCGGTCTGGATAGCGGTCGGCGTGCTTATCCTGCTTCAGCTCCTCTTCGTGTATGCTCCCTTCATGAACGATCTATTCCGTTCAGTCCCGTTGGAGACGAGCCAGTGGCTTATACCATTTGGCACCGGAGTCGCGGTTTTACTGCTCGTTGAGCTGGAGAAACGTATACTCAACCGCCGCGCTAGCTAAACGCCCCCAGTCCACCAATGGGTTTTTATTGTATAAGGGACAGGTTAAATATGTTTGCATTCTTCGGTTTTTTTTGGCTTATTTTGTAGTAGTAACCCTCGTTCGAACTACCCCACTACCGCACATGCGCACCGCTCGCATCAAAGCCTCCCCCTCCCTTGGCGACTCGGTTTATCATGTCATGACACGCACTGTGAACGGAGCCTTCCTGCTCGACGACCCCGCCAAGGAAACCCTGCGCAAACAGCTTTGGCAGATTTCCGCCTACTGCGGCGTTCAAGTCCTTACCTTCGCCATCCTGTCCAATCACTTCCATGTCCTGCTTCGCGTGCCCAAAGCCGCACCGATCCCGGACACCGAACTCCTTCGTCGCTACGCTCTCCTTTACCCCAAGCCCACCGCCTTCCAGCAAGCCCGCATCGAGGTCATCGCCAAGTGGCTCAAAACCGGCGACCCCGAGGGCGAGGCCTGGCGCAAGCGTCAACTCGCCCTCATGGGCGATGTCTCGCAGTTCATGAAGCTACTCAAACAGCGTTTTTCAGTGTGGTTCAACCGCACCCATAACCGCTACGGCACTCTCTGGGCTGAACGCTTCAAATCCGTTCTCGTCGAGCCCAAGGACAAGGTGATCGAGACCATGGCCGCCTACATCGACCTCAATCCTGTTCGCGCCGGCCTGGTCTTAGACCCCAAGGACTACCGCTTCTGCGGCTACGCCGAAGCCGTGGCCGGTAACGCCCTCGCGCGCGACGGCATCATATCCTTCCTCGTGGGCGAGAGCCGTTCCCGCGGCTGGACCCGCGCGCAGGCCGATTACCGCCTCACGCTGTTCGGCATGGGCTCCGCCGCCCGCCAAGGCGCCGGAACCGTATCGACAAAAATACTACATCGGGTCGTCAAGGCTCGCGGGGTCCTGCCGGTCTCCGATGTATTGCGTTGTCGGATACGCCATTTTTCCGACGGTGCCGTCCTCGGATCGCGCGCCTTCGTCGCCGAACACCTCGCCGCCTACCGCGCACGCACCGGCCGACGACGAAAATCATCGCCAATGGATATACCCGCCTTCGCCGACTGGGGCTCAGAACTCGCCACGCTTCGCGGACTGCGCTCGAAGGCTACCTAGGCCGCCCTCGAACCTCCGTTCCGCCGCAGTCCTTGTTCCTTCACCGGTCTCCTGCCCTCCCTCGCCCGCTTCTCGCTTGCCCCGCGCGCCGGCCTTGGGCTGCGTCCCTCCATCTTGGCCCCGCCCGATCTTGAAACCTTTTCCGCCGTCGCTCCCGATGCCGACGCGCTCATCTTGCGCCCCATCGGCCATGTGCGCACCGGCAAGGCGGTGAAATTCCAAGCCGGTCACCAACCCGATGAATCGCTCTCGGAAAACAACCGCCTCGAACTCCTGCCCGGCTGCGGTTTCGAAACTGCGCTCACCGATCTGGCGGGTTTCGAGCGCGTGTGGCTCGTTTGGTGGTTTCATCGCAATACCACCTGGCGACCGCAGGTCATTCCGCCCCGCGGTCCGCAGCGTCGGCGCGGCGTCTTTGCCACGCGTTCCCCTCATCGCCCTTGTCCGCTCGGGCTCACGCCCGTCCTCCTCCGTCGCGTCGAGGGACTCGTGCTTCATCTGGGACCCTGCGACCTGGTGGACGGCACCCCAGTCTTCGACATCAAGCCCTACGCTCCCGCATACGATTCCTTTCCCGAGGCCCGCGCCGGTTGGATCGACGAGGTTGACGCCGCCGAGGCCGAGCCTCCCGCGTTTTCTGTCACCTTCGAACCGCTTGCGCTCGCCCAAGCGAACTGGCTGCGGGCGGGGTGGGGGATTGATTTTCTACCCCGCGCCACGGCAATGCTCTCTCGCGATCCCGCGCCACATCGCACCCGTCGGATCCGGCGCACCGAGACTGGCCGCGAACTAGGCTGTGGCGCATGGCGTGCGCTTTTCACCGTAAATGAAGCCGCCGCCCTCGTGACGATCACCTGTCTTGGCCCTGCCTATCCTTTGCGTTTTTTGCATCGCGAAGATGCCGCTCGCCCCATTCCCGATCGCGAGGCACAGCTCGCTTTTCTTGCCCGCTGGCCGGACTCCGAGCTGCCGCTCAAAACAAAATAGCCTCTCAACCGCAGCGAATGCGGTTTTATTGCAACTCGCTTCTGATCAGCCCAATGGGCGTGGCTTGGTAGCTCGGCTGGAAAATATTCCCCGGCGCAGAAACCCCGATGTTGTAGAGCGCGAAAATTGTTGTCCGCGTAATTCGCGGAGGCGTTCCAAAACATCCGGACAGCAAAAATCACCGCAACCATCCACGGTGCGGTGAAAAGAGGTGCGGTTTATTCGGCGGTCAGGTGCCGCAGAACGCGCCTTGCCCGCGTTGTGGGGCTTGGCTGGTTACCTCCTTTGCATGAGACATGCGGGGCGCTTGCAGGCCGCCCGCATTCGTGGTGTCGGCCGAAGCCGTTTGGGTGTGATGGGAAGTGGTGTTGGCGCGACGCCGGCGCGGCGTTGGGTGCGGTGCCGGAATCGACGATTCCAGCATCTGGCGGGTTGCCAGGCTGTAGCCGATGGCGGTGCGGATCACGTCTGGATCGCCCACCGCGCAATCGCGTTTTTCCGCCAGCATCCGGGCTTCCAAGACTGCGTTGTTGAGAGCAGCCAGCGGCGTATCCGCAGAGACCGCGCAATCGACCAAAAGGGTTGCGCATTCCTCCGGTATGTCGGGCAACAAATGGCGGCAGACGCATTCCACGTCCGCACGGGATGGTTTCTTGGGAAGCTCCGCCCATTTGGTGATGCGGCCGCGAAACTGGTTCGTGTTGAATCCCGTGGTGCGCTCCATTTCGCGCAGGCGATCCGAGAACTGAGGAGTGACGACCAGGACAACGGGGATGCCGCGATTCACGAATTCGGTGCGGATGTATTCGAGGCGCTTGATCGAGGCGCGCGCCGATAGACCAAACAGGCAGTGCGCTTCATCGAAAATAAGCATCAAGTCCCGCGTGGAAACAGCGTCGCGGATTGCCGAGTTCGCACGGACCCGCGATGCCATGAAGCCCGTGAGTCTCGCCCCGGTCCGCGAGAGCATCATCGAGTTCGCCGGTGTCGTGATCCGTAAAGCGGTGAAGAAACCGGGAAGGCGGTTGCGGCTCTTGCCGAGCTGATCGCCCCCGCCGCCGCTTTGTCGGCCTCGATTCTGGGTGAGGTCGTCAAGAACTGCCTGGACACCGTCACGCTGTCCCTAGGGCGTGTCGTCATGAGATGGCCGCCCAAAGCAGCGCGCACCGAATCTGCA
>DAIPIP010000242.1:0-3606 GCA_036770725.1 Opitutaceae bacterium | reverse complement strand
TCGCTCCCTCCTTCGAGGACCGCGTGCGCATTTTCTGGGAACGCCACGGCAACACCGTTATCTCGGCGATTGTTCTGATCGTCATCTTTTTTGCCGCCCGCTCGCTTTTCGGCATCTATGCCGACCACCGGGAAAACCAAATCCGCGCCGCTTACGCAGAGGCGGGCGACGATATTGCGGCCCTCCGTTCCTTTGCCGCCGCAAATCCCGCCGCCCCGTTGGCCGGAGTGGCCTTGGCCCGCGTCGGCGACGACGCCTACCAAGCCGGTGATTACGCCGCCGCCGCCGCCGCTTACGCCCAGGCGGCTCCGCTTCTGGCGACCGATCCCGTCGGTGCGCGCGTCCGCATGGGACAGGCTATTTCCCTGCTCAAGGCCGAAGATCCCGGCGCGAAGGCACTGCTCGAAAACATGGCCAATGACACGACCTTCGCTCCCCCGCTGCGCGCCGAGGCCGCTTACCATCTCGGAGTAATCGCCCAGCAGGCGGGCCAAACCCAAGAGGCTTCCAACTTTTTCTCGCTTGCGGTCAGCGTCGATACTTCGGGCCTCTGGGCGCAGCGCGCGTCCCGTATGATGGAGCGTCTGCCCGCTCCCGCCGCGCAGCAGGCCGGCACCGCCGAGGCCCCGCCCGCCGCCGAAGAGGCCGCGACCGTGAGTTTCCCCTCCTCAACCAAGTGAATTTCCCCTCATCCCTTTCTCCCTATTGGTTCTGGGAGACACCCGACGAGCCCGCCGATGCCCCAAACGGCGGGTTTCGTTTTGCCCAAAATTCGTGGGTTGAATGCCGGGGAAACATTGACTCGACCGTCGTCGCACGCCTCGCTGCCCATCCTCACGCGAGTTTCGGGGTGTAGCTTAGCCTGGTAGAGCGCCTGGTTTGGGACCAGGAGGTCGTAGGTTCGAATCCTATCGCCCCGACCATCGCGTGTTTTTTGTTCCCGGTTTCGGCTCCCTGCCGACACCGCTTTTTTTCGTATTCGCGCGCAGTGTCCAGTCTCGGCTTGAATCGCCGCCGTCTTGCCCTACGAACGAGACAGATAATTTTTCCAAATGGACACAATCCCGCGCGAATCCTCTCCTAGCTACCTGCCCATAGCAGGCCTCATTGCCGGTCTCGTCGGCCTGCTGCTCGGGGGTATCGCCCTCGCAAACGCCTCCAAGGCCAACAAAGCCGCCCAGGCCGCGCTCGCCGCCACCGAAGCGGTGGCCGGCCAGGCAACCCGAATCGACGCGATCGAGGCCTCCGTTTCGACCGCTGCCGCCAACGCCGACTCGGCCCTGCGCAACTTCTCCAGCCTGCGCTCCTCGACCCAAGAAAACTTCAACGTGGTCGCCACCGAACTGAGCAAGACCAACAGCGAAATCTCCAAGCTTCAGGAAGCCGCCACCCGCACCGCCTCCGCTCCCCGCACCGGCGGCACCACCGCCTCCACCGGTCCCGTGGTGGCCGGCCCCGGCGAATACGTCGTCAAGAGCGGCGACACCGGCTACAAGATCGCCACAGCCAACGGCGTTTCCGTCGCCGACCTCCAGGCCGTTAATCCCGGCGTGAACTGGAACCGCCTAAACATCGGCCAGAAGCTCAAGCTGCCGCGAAACTAATGGGCAACCGGCCCGGGTCGGTTTTCGCCGATTTTCACCTTTGACCTCCCGCTTAGCCGCGGGAGGTTTTTTTATGGCTCATTCACAAGACCCCGAGTCCGAGTCGCCCCGCCCGCCATCGCCCCCGCCCGCGTCGCCGACCCGCTGGGAGCGCGGCGAGCCCCGCCTGCTAGCGCACACTCGCATCCTCGACGTGCAGGCCGTGCCCTTCCATCATCCGCGTCGCGGCACGCGCCGCGAATTCGTGGTGGTGGACGCCCCCGATTGGGTGAACGTCCTCGCGCACACCACCGACGACCGCCTCGTGCTGGTTAACCAATTTCGATACGGCATCGACGCCTTCTCCTGGGAAATCCCGGGCGGCGTGATCGAAGCCGACGAGGACCCCGTCGCGGCCGGCCTGCGCGAGCTGCTGGAGGAAACCGGCTACGCCGGGGTAAACGCGCGCCTGCTCGCCAGCGTTCATCCAAACCCCGCCTTCATGCGCAACCGTTGCCACCTCGTGCTGGTGGAGAACTGCCGCCTGGTCGCTCCGCCCGCGTGGGACCCCGACGAGGAGATCGAGATCGACGCCGTCCCGGTGGCCGACGTTTACGCGCGCGCGCGCGCCGGCGGCATCACGCACAGCCTCGTGCTCGACGCGCTCTTGTTTTTTGAACCGCTCTGGCGCGCCCGGAATTCGTGACCGCGCTCCGTTTGACTTGTCCTTCGCGGCGCGTTTCATCCCACGTCTGTCCATGTCCGCCGCGCCCGCCTTCGCCAATTCCCCCGAACTTCTCTCAAGCGAAGCTCCGTCCCGTTTGCCCGCTCCCCTTGAGCGCGAAATCCGCCGCATCTACGAGCTCAGTCCGCTCTACGGAAAACGCTTCCCGCTCCATCCCGATCCCTTGCACTGGGCCTGTTATCAAGAGATCCCAGCGCTCTCGAAAAAAGACATCGTGAGCCACGGACACGAAGCGTTTTTCGATGATTACCAAGTCATCCAAAAAGGCCTCGACGAAAAGCGCTACGAATACGAATCCACCTCCGGCACCACCCAGGGGCCGATGACCGTCATCATGGAAGACGGCTGGTGGAACGCCCAGCTCGCCCGAGCTTATCGCGCGCACCCGCTGCTCGCGCCCTACGCGGATCGTTCGCATCGCAAGTGCATCCTCGCGCCGGTCGGCTGTTCCTCGAACCTCTGTCCTTACGAGGACCATCCCTTCCCGCATCGTTACTTCGACGGCACGGTTTACCTTAATCTCACCAGCGACCCCTTCGTGTTTCCCGAGACCGAATGGGACCGCATCGTCACCGAGCTTCAGGCGGTAAAGCCCGAGGTGCTCGAAGGCGAGCCCATCTACCTGTCGCTTCTCGCCCGCGCCTCGCTTCGTCGCGGCGTATCCGTTCCTTCGATACGCGCGGTCATTCTCACTTACGGCAAGGCCAGCCTCGTCCACTCGCGCCGCATCGCTGAGGCCTTCCCCGCGCCGCAGGTCGATCTCTACGGCTCCACCGAGGCGGGCTACCTCTTCATCGGCGAGGCTTTCAAGGACGACTCCCGGGCCATCGACGGAAACGCCTTCGTCGAGCTCGTGCCCTATCGCGGCCACGACGACGTGTTTCAACTTCACGTGACCACCCGCGACCGCGAGGCGATGCCCTTGTTGCGTTATCACACCGGCGACGTGGTGCGGCGCATGCCGACCGGCTACCGCGTGCTTGGCCGCGAGGGCGGCCTTCATTTCCGCGCCGACGGCTCCATCGTCTCGCCCACCGAAATCGATGCGGCCATTCCGGCCGATTTCAAATGCTGGCACTACTGCCTGTCGCAGTCCGGCGATTCCCGGTGGAATTTTGAATACGTCGCCGACGAGGTCGCGCCGTCCGGTTTGGAATCTGCCATCGCCGCCGTGCTGGGCGACGGCGCGCGCGTGGCCTCGTTCCGCAAGCGCCTCATCGCGCCCGCCGGCAGCGGCAAGTTTGCTTTGCTCAAGCCGCTCGCGCGTTAAATCCCGCT
>DAIPIP010000241.1:0-3634 GCA_036770725.1 Opitutaceae bacterium | reverse complement strand
CGGGTGGGATCGGCCATCGCCTGGAGCTGACGCACGCTTTGCATGCACAAACATTCCCGTTGAGGAATATATGTGGGCAAGGTTATTTTCCCTCTTTCACCTCGTCGTCGCCTCCGCCCGCCGCCACGCTCAATGTCATGGCCACTTTTTATGAGTTCATGAACCGCTCCCTCGAAGTGGGCGGTCTGCGCATCTCCCTCCTCTCAGTTTGCCTGGGCATGGTTCTCTTCGCGCTGCTTTTGCTCGTGATCCGCCTTGTAAAGACCGCGCTTCGCGAGCGCTTCCTGCCTCGCGTCGGACTCCATCCCGGCGTCGCCGGCGCCGTCTCCACCCTGGTCGGCTACACGCTTCTGCTCATCGGTATCCTGATTATCCTGCCCGTCATGCTGCCGGGGTTTAATCTCGGCACACTCTCGCTCATGCTCGGCGCCATCAGCTTCGGCATCGGTTTCGGCCTGCGCAACATAGCCGACAACTTCATCAGTGGCATCATCCTTCTCATCGAGCGCCCGATCAAGGTGGGTGATCGCATCCGGGTGGATGACCTCGAAGGTCAGGTGATCGCCATCCAGGCCCGCAGCACCACGGTGCGCACCAACGACAACATCGACATCATCGTCCCCAACGCCGAGTTCGTCTCCGGGCGCGTCACCAACCTCAGCCACAACGACAACGTCGTGCGCTTCCGCGTGCCCGTCGGCGTCCACTACAAGAGCGACCCGCGCGCGGTGGAGGCCGCGCTGCTCGCCGCCGCCAAAGATTGCGAGGACGTGCTGCCCACGCCCGAGCCGCAGGTCCGCTTCATGGGCTTCGGCGACTCGTCGCTCGACTTCGAGCTGCGCGTCTGGAGCGAGTCGTTGCACAACCGGCCCAACAAACTCCGCAGCCAGGTGAACTATCGGATCTGGGAACAATTCAAGGCCAACGGCATCGAGATCCCCTACCCGCAGCGCGACCTCTACATCAAAGAGTTCCCCGGCCGCGGCACCGACGCCGCCTAGGAGATTCTCCGGTTTTCGCTCCGTCGCAGGGGCTTCGCTTGCGAAGCCCGCGCCCGCGAATCCACCCTCCGACCCGCTCCCGTCCTCCCCGCCCCTGTCGCACGCGTCACACGCATCACACGCGCCCTCCCCGCATGACCCTCGATCAACTCGCCATCTTTGCCATCCTCGCCGCCACCGTCGGCATGTTTCTCTGGGGCAAATGGCGGCACGACATGGTCGCGCTCGGCTCCCTTCTCGCCTGCGTGCTCGCCGGCCTCGTGCCCCACGCCGAGGCCTTCGCCGGCTTCGGCCATCCCGCCGTCATCACCGTCGCGGGCGTGCTCGTGCTCAGCCGCGGCCTGCAAACCTCCGGCGCCATCGATTCGGTCACGCGCGGCCTCCTGCCCGCCTCCGCCGGCCCCACCCTCACCATCGGCGCGCTCACCGCCGTCGCCGCCATTTTGTCGGCCTTCATGAACAACGTCGGCGCGCTCGCCCTGCTCATGCCCGCCGCCATCCAGATCGCGAAAAAGCTCGGCGTCCCGCCCGGTCGCGTGCTCATGCCGCTCTCCTTCGGCTCCATCCTCGGCGGCATGACCACCCTCATCGGCACCCCGCCCAACCTCATCGTATCCGGTTTCCGGGGACGCACCGACGCGGGTTCCTTCGCCATGTTCGACTTCGCCCCGGTCGGACTGGCCGTCGCCGGCGCGGGCGTGTTGTTCGTGGCCCTCATCGGCTGGCGGCTCGTGCCCGCCCGCGAACGCGCCGGCACCGAGGATTTCGTCACCGGCGCCTACCTCACCGAGGCCATCGTGCCCGAGGACGGCAAGACCGTGGGCAAAACCATCCAGGAACTCGGCCAGATCATAGAGGAGGACGACGCCCAGATCGTCGGCCTCGTTCGCAACGCCTTCCGCGTCTCCGCGCCCAACCCGCGACACACCCTGCGCGCGGGCGACATCCTAGTCATCGAGGCCAAACCCAAGTCGCTCGCCCACGCCATCTCCCGCCTCGGCCTGAAACTCGTCGAAGCCATCAGCGCCGAAAAAACCGCCAAAGATTCCAAGGACGCCGCCGCCGCCACTTCCACCGCCACCACCGCCGACAAACTCAATGCGCCCGACAGCGGCGAGCAGGCGCTCGTCGAGCTCGCCGTGCGCCCCGACGCCCAGCTCATCGGCCGCTCCGCCACCGACATTCTTCTCCGCACCCGTTACGGCCTAAACCTCCTCGCCCTCTCGCGCCAGGGCCGGCGTTCCATCCAGCGCCTCCGCTCCCAAAATTTCCGCGCCGGCGACGTGCTCCTGCTCCAAGGCGAGCCCGACGCCGTCGCCGCCTTCGCCGCCGAGTTCGGCTGCGTTCCCCTCGCCGAGCGCGCCATCCGCGTGCCCGAGAAACGCCTGGCCGTGCTCGCCACCGCGATCATGGGCGCGGCCGTCGCCGGGGCCGCCTTCGGCCTCATGCCCGCCGCGCTCGCCTTCGCCGCCGGCGGCCTCGCCGTCATGGCATTCAAGGTCGTGCCTCCGCGCACCGTTTACCAATCCATCGACTGGTCGGTCATCGTGTTGCTCGGCGCGCTCATCCCCGTGGCCGGCGCGATGGAGACCACCGGCGCGGCCGATCTGCTCGCGCAGCAACTGCTCTCCGGCGTCGCGCAGGGCAACGCCATCGTCGCCCTCACCGTATTGCTCGTGGTGACGATGTGCCTCTCCGACTTCATGAACAACGCCGCCACCGCCGCCGTGATGTGCCCCATCGCGCTCAGCACCGCGACGCAGCTCCAGGTCAACCCGAGTTCTTTTCTCATGGCCGTGGCCATCGGCGCCTCATGCGCCTTCCTCACCCCCATCGGCCACCAAAACAACACCCTCATCCTCGGCCCCGGCGGCCTCCGTTTCGGCGACTACTGGCGTCTCGGCCTCCCCCTCGAACTGCTCGTCATCGCCGTCAGCATACCCGCCCTCCTCTACTTCTGGCCCTTGTAAACACACCACCCTGCACCATGTCACTCTTCCGCACCCGCCGTTCCCTCAAGCCGCTCGCCATGGACCCCTCGCGGCCCATCCCCCGCGAAATCGTCGCCGACCTGCTCGAAGACGCCTGCTGGGCTCCCACCCACGGCCTCACCCAGCCCTGGCGCTTCCACGTTTTCGCCACCCCCTCCGCCCGCGCTCTCCTCGCCGAAACACTCCGCTCCATCTACGACGCGATCACGCCCCCCGCGCGCCACGACCCCGCCAAACGCGCCAAACTCGACGCCGCCCCGCGCCACGCCCCCCTGGTCCTCGCCCTGCTCGCCCGCGTGCAGCCCGACGGCAAAATCCCCGAATGGGAGGAAATCGCCGCCACCTCCTGCGCCGCCCAAAACATCCTTCTCTCCGCCCACCAACGCGACATCGGCTCCTTCTGGAGCTCCCCGCCCGCCGCCTGCTCCGCCGATTTCGCCCGCTGGCTCGGCCACGACCCCGCCACCCATCGCGCCCTCGGCCTCATCTACCTCGGCCACGCCCAAGCCGACCAACCGCCCCCTCGCTCCACCCGCGCCTCCCTCGCCGACCACGCAACCTGGCACGATGCGTGATACCGATGCCGACTAGAGATAAGCCTGCGACTATAGATTTTGGCGCAAAGCCCGCCAAGAATCGCGA
>DAIPIP010000240.1:0-3640 GCA_036770725.1 Opitutaceae bacterium | reverse complement strand
AGCCGCGACGGCGTGCGCTTCGAGGTGGACCCGCGCCGCGTGATCGGCTCGCCCGTCGAGCATCCCTACGTGGCGCACGAGGGCATTTTCGACACGCGGGTGACGCCGCTGGAGGGCGCCTATTACATCACCTACAACGTCGCCTCGCACCTCGGCGGGCGTATCCGTTTGGCCAGGACGGAGGACTTTTCCGCGTTCGAGGATCTGGGGTTCATCACCGCGCCGGATCATCGCAACTGCACCTTGTTTCCCGAGAAGATCGGCGGCGCCTACGCGCGGCTGGAACGGCCCAACGTGGGCGAAACGGGCGACATCTACATTAGCTACTCGCCCGACCTGATCCACTGGGGCCGCACGGAGTTGTTGTTGGAAAAAAACGCCCGCTATTGGGAGAGCGCGAAGATCGGCGCGGGCGCGCCGCCGTTGCGCACGCCGCGCGGTTGGCTGGTGCTCTACCACTCGGCGCGCAAGGGCATGAACGGTTACAGCTACCAGATGGGCGCGCTGCTGCTCGACCTGGCCGATCCGCGCAAGATCCTCGGCAAGCTCAACCGTCCCTTGTTGTCCCCCGAGGAGCCCTACGAGCGCGTGGGCCTGGTGGGCAATGTGGTGTTCCCCACCGGTGTCGTGGCCCACGGCGAGCGCGGCGAGTTGAAGATCTACTACGGCGCGGCCGACACCTGCATGTGCCTGGCCACCGCGGATCAGGAGGCTATCGTGGACGCGTGTCTCGCCGATGGGCCCGGGCGCGCCTCGCGTTAAGCCTGGAAACGGCAGTCGGATTTGACCGCAGATAGCGCAGCTAGCGCACCCGTCCCGCGGGTGGCTGTGGCGCTGGCCGCTGAAAGCGGCATGGACGCGATGAACTCCGCTGAAACCGAACCGAAAGAACCGGGACTCGGTAAGCCGTGTGCGGGACGGAGCGAAGCGGAGATGGACGACCGAAGGCAGCCCCGAAGGGGTGAGCGTAGCGAATCAAAACCGCCTGCACGGTTTGATGAGGGGGAGGGCGGCGCTGCGGGTGACCGTTTCGCCGCTCTCTCTACTTTTTACCGCCGGATTCGGCTTATTTAACCCGTGGAATCCGGCTGGTCATCGGCGGGAGACCGGCGGGCGGCGGCGTTGATGACCATGGTCCAGCTTGCGAAGCGGGTGGCGGAGCTTTCGTGGAGTTTAAGCACGAGGGGCGTCAGGGTGGGATCGAAGTAGCTGGCCTCTTCGAGCAGGCGGATGGCGTTTTTCGGCTCGTAGAGGCGACCTGGGCGGTAGGCCTCGATGCCTTGAGCGGCGCGGCGACGGTCTAGCTCCACGCGGGAATTGCGCCATTCTTCGCGGGTTTTTTCTCCGGCCGCGTAGGGGCGGACATAGTCCACGGATTTCTTGATGGAGCCACCGTCGGGGTTTTCCCAGGTGTAGAGCGCGTAGCCGTCCGGCCCTGAGAGCACGGCGAGTTCGAGCACGGGACGCAGGGCGCTGTTGTGATAGGTGAGGGTGTCGCGGTGTTCGAGGTCGTAGCTGGTGCCGTCGGCGCGGAGGCTGCGGGTGACAAAGCGTTTGATGCCGTCCTGAGCGGTTTGCCGCCAGTCGGCACGATCAAGGATGAGCCCGAAGGTGGCGAGAAGGCGGAGGTGTTTGGTGTAGCGGTTGGTGAAGTGGGTGGAGTCGCGCACGGCGCGCGCGTGGAACTCGCCCATGCGCAGAATCCAGTCGTCGATGCGAGCGCGGTCGGCCTCCTTGAAAGTGGCGCGTAGGCCGTGGTAAGCGGTGAAGAGCGGCGCGAATTTGTTTTCGTTCACGTCGTTTCCGGTGGGCTGGTAGGTGGTGGCCCAAGCGGTGATGAAGCGACGCAGGGTCGCGGCGGCGCGGTCGTCGTCCGTGGCTTGCCAGTAGTTTACGAGCAGGGCCACGTCGTCCATCTCGCGCAACTGGGCCACGGTGGCGATGCGTCGGGGGTCGGTGTGGACGAGGCCTTCGTAGTGGATGACGCGCAGGGGCCGGGGCTCCAGGTCGAGTTTGGTGCGGGCTTCGGCCTCAAGGGTGGCGAAGAGGGCGGCGGCCTCGGCGTCTTTGGCGATGAGGGTGCGGAGGCTTTCGCGCCGGGCGGCATCAAGGGGCAGGGCCGGGCGGAGGCTGAAATCGCCCGGGTTTTCAGGTTTGGCGGCGGATGCGAGGCTGGCGCAAAAGGCCAGGGTCAGACAGGCGAGGGAGAGCTGGAGTAAACGCATGATCCGGGTTTGAGGGGCAGAGGTGGGGGAGTGTTTCATGGGCCGGCTTTTTTTACCTGGGGTGCTTTGGCGATGGATGACGAGAAGAGGAGATCGAGGGTGAGCGCGCCTGGTGCGCGTGATAAGCTGATCTCGAGGCGGCCGGCGCGCCAGCGGAAGGGCGCCCGGGCTCCGTCGGCCAGGCGCACGGCGACGGGGCGGCGGGCGGTCCAGGCGACGACGCGACCCGAGGCGCGCAGGACGAGGCGGTAGCGATCACGCGCCGCCCAGCCGCGCTCGGTCACGGTGGCGGCGGTATTGAGATAATCGGCGAGACCGAAGATGGCGACGTCGCGGTCGGCGGGGACGAGGGTGACGATCTCCCACTCCTCGGGCGCGAGTTTGAGCGCGAGGGAGGCGGCGCGGGCGGGGGCGACGATCCGGTCGGAGCGGTGGGCGAAGAGCGCATGGGCGCGGCGCGTCAGTCCGGGCACGTCCGCCGCGGAAACCCGGGTGGAGATCGGGGCGAGCGGCGCGCCGGCGGGATCGTGCCGACAGTCGAAGACGCCCACGACGGCGGCGGCGCCGGCGCGGTTGTGGATCTTGAGCGGAACGGTGCAGGAGGAGGCCGAAAGGTCGGCGTAGAGGCTGTCCGGGGAGGGGGTGCCGGGGGCTTCGCAGCGCGGCACGGTGCCGTCGGGGAGGACGAGTTTGCGCAGGAGATCGAAGTCGTGGTGTCCTGGTTTATCGGATACGTAGAGCGGCGAGCCGGAGACGGCGCGGCCGGCGGCGTGGAAGGCGGCGCGCGGGTGGCGGGAGTGAAACATGTCCCAGTCGCCGTGGACGAACTCGCCGAACCAGAGGTTGACGAGGGCGTTGGTGTGGAGGTGGAGACCGTGGCTGGAGGCGCGGGCCGGCCAGAAGTCGGTCGAGGTGCGCATGAGGGCGGAGTCGGCGGCGAGGAGGTGGGACTCGTTGCCGTTGCTCATGCAGTTGATGAGGCGTCCGTCGAAGTGGCGGCGGGCGGAGGCCTCGAAAGCGCGGCGGTAGGCGCGGGTGAGGGCGACGCGGCCGCCGTGGCCGGTGGCGAGGGCCTCGAGCACGGCCTGGTTGTCGATCTTCACGCCGTCCACCCCGGCGGCGGCGAGGGCGGCGTGGTAGTCGTCGAAGAAACGCGCGGCGTGTTCGGGCGCGACCAGGCCGCAACACTGGCCCCACGGTTCGTGGTTGGCGTTGGGCAAGTGGGCGAGCAGGTCGGGGCCGTAGTTGCGGAAGGCGTCGGCGATGCCGTAGCCGGGCAGGCGCTCGGGATCGACGCCGCCCCAGTAGCCGACGACGGCGTGCCAGACGAGGAGGCGGCGGATGGCGAAGTCGCGTTTCACCTCGGCGACGAGGGGGGCGAGGCCCTCGGGGAATTTGACGGGATCGGTGCCGAA
>DAIPIP010000059.1:0-15916 GCA_036770725.1 Opitutaceae bacterium | reverse complement strand
GTTTCATCCAGCGACGCCACCGCTTAATAGTCTCATTACAATACGTAAATGGTATGACATAATGGCTTGGGACATCGGGTTCATAGGCTTTCGGGTTGGTTACTATCCCGTGTCCAAGAAAATCGGTGGCGCTATAGCATGTCCTCCGAAGAAAGCGCCTGACACGTTTGCTAGGTGCATTTCAAACAAAGTCAGGGCCACTTGATCATAAGTTCTAGCAGCGGGCGTGTCGCCCGTGCCCAACAAAAGCCCCGATTTGATCCGCACGCCCGACACGGGCGTGGCTGCATCTTCATTTGAAATGCTCGCTCCGGAAGGGCGACCTTTGTGTCGTCATTTTTTGGAGGACCGGACAAAGCCGGTCGCTCCAGGACAACAAATACCTAATATGGTTGAATTTAGAGAACTTGAAGGCGTTGGCGGTAAAAGCGGAGGACTTCTTCGGGGTCGTCGGTGAAGAGGCAGAAGTCGAGCATCCAGGCGGGGGCGCGCTTTTCCTCGACCATACGCTCCACCTGCTCCTTGAGTGCGGCGAAATAATCGCGGTCGAGGAAGACGTAGGGGACACGGGGGCGGATGCCGAGCTTGAGGTTGCAGAGTTCGATGCCGATCTCTTCGAGGGTGCCGACGCCGCCGGTGTTGAAGATGCAAAAATCGGCGACTTCGAACCACTTTTGGCGGAAGTGGCGGGACGTCTCTTGGAAGGTGTTGAAAAAGTCCACGCCGAGCTCGGGTGGCTGGGCTTCGAGTTCGAGGAAACAGGCGCCGGTGAGCGCGCCTTTTTCGCGCGCTTGGTCGGTGGCGAGGCGCATGACGCCGCCGCCGCCGCCGGTGAGGACGCCGACGTTGGGGCCCATGAAGCCGGCGAGGCGGTCGATGAGGGCGGAGATGCGCGCGGTCTGGGCGGAATCGAGGCCGATGGCGCTGCCGTAGAAGGCGAGGATGGTCGATTCTTGGAAACGGGTGGCGAGTTCTTCCCGGACAAAGAAGCCGTGGTTTTTTTTGTAAACGTGGAGGTAGAGGTCGCCGAGTTCGGGGTTGAACCAATAGACCTTGATCCCGAGGGCCTCGAAGGTGTCGAGCCGGGCGTGGGCGTTGCTGGAGAGGAAAAAGCCGTGGGCGCGGGAGGGGCGGCGAAAGACGAGACGTTTGAGGGGGAGTTTGCCGAGGCGGGTGAGCAGTTCGACGGTTTCGAGGAGGTTGGGAAAGTAATCGACGAGGAGGGTGTCGGACCCTTCGGCGGCGGCGTCGAGGGCCTGGATCATGGTGCGGTGTCCGCAGGTGCGTCCGAGGGCGGCGGCGGAGGGGCGGGTGCGGAGGGAGGCGAAGGTGGCGGCGTCCACGATGACGCTGTGGTTCTCCATGGTGGAGCTTTGGCCTTTGACGGTGACGCGGGCTCGGGGCTTGGCGACGACGGCCTCGGCGGAGGGCGGGTTGGCATCGAGGCACTCGTAGAGGGCGCGGGCGGCGGTGATATCCTGGCGACGGCGGCGGGCCTGATTACGGGCGGGCTCGGGGTCGGGTTGGGGGGCGCGGTAGATGTCCACCGACACAACGGGGTTCACGACGGGGTGTTCGCCGAGATTGTAGATCTCGAGCATGATGTTGGTGCCGTGTGTTTTTATGGGGTCGAGGAGGATGGCGCTGGTGTGGATGCCGAAGTTGCCGGCGCCGGGGTTGAGCACGACGTAGTGCTCTTTCAAATACATGGAGCAGCTGGTGAGGATGCCGGTGCCGGGGGAGATGGAGATGGGGGCGGCCTCGTGGCGGAGCTGCACCTTGTCGAGGAAGCCGCGGCCGGCGCTGCCCGAGACGAGGCGCTCGAAGGCGGGGCGGGTAAGGCGGGGGTTGAGGGTGTAGGTAAGCGGGTGGGGGGTAAGAAAAACGCGGCCGTAACGGTCGATGCTGGTGGTGGCGGGGAGTTTGAGGCGGTTGGCGTTGAGGGCTTCCCAGATCTCCGTGGAGGTGAGCTTGGCCTCGGCGGGAGCGTGGAAAAGGCGGCCGACGGGGATGCCGGGGCGAAGGAGTTGCTGCCAGTAGGGGGCGTTGGGGAAGCTTTCGTCGTAGAGGAAGGCGTCGGCTTCCAGAAGGAGGCGGCGCCCGTCGGCGCGGGGCGAGCCGTGGACGATCATTTCGATGCCGACGCGTGCCAGGGTGCTGCGCTCGGTGAAGCGTAGGGAGGCGGCGTGGGTGCGGAGGAACTCCCATTCGGTGCTGTTGCGGGGCCAGAAGGCGAGGGTAAGGGCGAGGGTCTCGGCGGATTTTCGCCGCACGGCGAGGATTTGACCGTCGGTGCTGGTCCAGAAGGAGTGGGGGGTCATCACGGTGATAAGGGGATGGTAGGAAATGCTGGCGGGGTCGCGGGCACAAGCTTGGCGGCCCGAATAAGGCGGCGGTGGAGACGGCGCGATTGGCGAGTATCGGTTTGCCAGCGGTGGTGCGGTGGTGGCAGGTTGATTGTTTCGTGGTCGGGCACTCGGGTGTTCGGCTTCGTGAAACACAACCATCCATCCCCCCAACGCATGAACTTTGTTCGCCTAATTCAGGTCTCCGCTGTCGCCGCCTTCGGCGCTCTTTCCAACGCAAACGCTTTCGCCGAGGAGGCCGCCGAGATGCCGGTCGCGTCGGCCGAGGCCGCGCCTGAAGCCGCGCCCGGCTTTACAGACGTGCAGGTATTCGAGGCTTTCGGTTATCTTATCGGACAGCGCATCGGCATCGCCGAGTTGGAGCTGACGGAGGAGGAAAAGGCCGCGACGCTGAAGGGCCTCCGGGCCGCTTTCGAAAAGGAGGTGGATAAATTTAACCCGGAAATTTTCGGGCCCGAGATCCAGCGCGTGTTGGGCGGGCGTCAGGAGATGGTGATGGCGAAGCAGGCCGAGCAGGCCTTGGCCGAGGCCGAAGCCTATTTCGAGGAGCTGAAGAAGAACCCCAATGTTCTCTCCACCCCGACGGGATTACACTACGAGATCATAGCTGCGGGCATGGACCCGAAGCCCACCGAGGAGAGCACGGTGAAGGTGCATTACACGGGTATGCTGGTCGATGGCACGGTGTTTGACAGCTCGGTGCAGCGCGGCGAGCCGGTTGAGTTTCCGCTAGATGGCGTGATCGCAGGCTGGACCGAAGGGCTCCAGTTGATCGGCACCGGCGGCAAGCTAAAGCTCTACATCCCCGGCAATCTGGCTTATGGCCCGAACCCGCCTCCCGGCAGCCCGATCACGCCGAACGCCACATTGGTGTTCGACGTCGAGTTGCTCGAGGTGAAGGCGGAGGCGGCTCCGGGTGTGATGATGGAATAAACCCAAACGACCATGCCACCCAGGAGGTGGCAGGTCAGGCGGCGGGGGCGGTGGCGGCCCAGTGGGCTTCGAGGCGGGCGCGGAGTTCGGCTTTCACGGCCGCGTTTTCCGGGCGGGAGGTGACGTTGTGCAATTCGTCCGGGTCGGCGCGGTGGTCGTAGAGTTCCTCGAAGCCGTCGTGATAGCGGATGTAGTGCCAGTCTTGGGTGCGCACGCTTTGGTTGTGGTCGCCGGGGACGTTGAAGGGGGCGGTCCACTTGAGCACGGTGCGCTCGGGGTTCACCTGGGCGCGCTGCCATTCGTCCATGAACTCTTCGTAAGTTGCGTAGTTGCAGGCGTAGTCGGTGGGGCAGATGGCGGAGAAGGTGGCGTCCTTTAAGTCGGTGGAACGGCCTTCGAGCGAGGGGCGGAGCGAACGGCCTTGCATGCCGGGGGTGGGGGTGGAGGCCGGCGTAGTCGAGCATGGTGGGGGCGAGGTCCACGTGGTCGGCGAAGCCGTCGAGGCGGACGCCGGCGCGGGCCGGGCCGGAGAGGCGCACGACGACGAGGGGAGATGCGGACGCGGTGGAGGTGGGGCCGAGGCGCTTTGGACGACGAAGGATGCCTGGCCGAAGAATTGGCCCTCGAAGCCGATGATGCGTTGCACGTAGGGCGGGATTTTGAAGGAGCCCGAGATGCGGAAGCGGTAGCCGCCGGGGAGGAAGATGGAGGGGCGACCGGAGCGGAGGGCGGAGCGGAGGGCGTCGGAGTCGTCGGCCTTGCCATCGCCGACGGCGCCATGGTCGAGGAGGTTGGCCCAGGCGGAGGGGGATTCGGGCCAGTCGGGCAGGGGGGCGGACTGAACGGGGAGGCGTTCGAGGCGGGCGCTTTCGGAGACGGGGAAACGAGAGAGGTCGGGGTGGGATTCGTGGCGGCGGACGAGGCCGTCGGGGGCGGGGCAGGGGGGCGTGGCGATGGAGGGGGAGGCGTGGTGGAGGGCGGCGGCGGAGAAGCCCTCGGTGGTGACATCGGTGAGGCTGAGGAAGCCGTGGTTCTCGATCGCGGCGGGGGCGGAATCGGGCGCGCCGGTGTAGGCGAGGCGGCTGTCGATGAGGGTGAAGACGCCGCCGGGGCCGGCGTTTTGGATGGCGGGGGCGGATCCGGAAGTGTGGAGGTCGCGGATCATGACGACCTGCCCGCGGTTGCGGTAGGCGACCTGGCGTTGGTTTTCGAGGCGGATGTGCTCGAAGGTCATGCTGTTGACCGAGAAGGCGCTGAGGATGCCGGTGGCGAAGCCGGAGACGCGGACGTTTTTGGCGTAGAGGGGGCCGATCTCGTCGGTGTAGGCGAGGTCGATGCCGATGTGGCCGGAGTCGGGGGCGGCGATGATATCGAGATCGCGGAGGCCGCCCTGGTTGGAGGTGTTGAACTGGATGCCGATGGCGCCGGGGTTGCGCGGGGCGATTTCGATGGTAAGGGAGCGGACGGCGTTGCGGAAGCGTTGGGCGGGTTTGACGCCGGTGAACACGACGGCACGCGGGGATGCGGGGTCGGTGAAGCCGGGGGTGGCCTCGGCGACGAGGAGGCGGGAGAGCTCGGGGGAAACGCCCTGGAGAATGGTGCGTTTTTCGCTTTCGCCGCCGTGGCGGCCGCGCGGCCAGCGGAGGGTGTCGGTGACGCGGTAGGTGCTCGGGGGGAGGAAGATAATGCGGTTGCCGTTGGGGTGGGCGTCGAGGGCGGCCTGGATGGCGGCGGTGTCGTCGGCGACGCCGTCGCCCTTGGCGTGGTAGGGGGCTTCGCGGACATTGACGACGCCGGAGCCGGGCGGGGGCAGGAAAAGCTGGGTGGCGTGGGCGAAGCTCGCGAGCGCAAACAACGCGCAGAGGACGGCGAGAAGGGGGCGGGGCATGGGGCGGAAGCAAGGCTCGCCGTTGGGCTCCAACAAGCTCCCCAAGTCGCTACGGTAACAAGGGCGAGGTGCGGGAGGAGAGAGTCGAACGGCGTCGGGCGCGGCTCGGGCCGGGAGCGCTGGGGCCATGGACCCAGGCGCCGTTTACGCTGACGATCTGGGGGGTGTTGGCGGGGCCGGTCTCGCTGCCGAGGAGGCGGGCGGCGACAAGGTCAACGGAAGCGACTCCGATGGCCTCGTGGCGTTGGTCTATCCCGGCGAAGTCTTTGTGGTGGGCGTGACGGTCGAGGAGGGCGACGTGGGTGGACTTCGATAGAGCGGCGTCGCGGATCCAGCTTAGAATATCGGAGTGGAGGGTGAGGATTACTTCGGGCCGGGCTTCGCGAAACCAGTGAAGGAAGTCGGCGTGGTCCCAGTGGGGCACGATTTTGATCAAGAGTTCGGGAGGGAGATTTTGTTCGAGGGCGAAGATGGCGACAGCCGCGCGCTAGGCGTGGAACTGGTTTTCGTCGGTGCCGCGGTCGAGGTAGAGGCCGATGCGGCGGTAGCCTAGGGCGGAGAGTTCGCGAACGGCGAGATGTCCGTTGTGATAGGGCATGGCGCGGGCGCGATGCACGGGGTATTCGGGGTGGGCGGTGCCGCCGAGGCAGCAGGCTCCGCGCGCGAGCAGGGGATCCAGCGGTTCTTCGAGCTGGCGGGCGCCAGAGATCACGGCGCCGCGGATGCCGCGCGCCTCGAAGATGCGGGCGAGCTTGCGAACGGTGAGCTGTCCGGCGGCGAGTTCGAAGCGATCGAGCCCGAAGCCGAGTTCGGCGGCGCGCTGGGCGATGCCGCGCGCGAAGGCTTTTTCCGACGCGCTGGTCGGGGTCGCGCCGCCGCCCTTGTGGCAGTAAACGTGGGCCAGCGTCTCGCCGCGTTTGCCGCCGCGGCGTTCGCGCAGATAGGCCATGAGGGCGGTGAGTTTCGGATCGGCGGCGTAGCCGAGTTCGGCGGCGACCTTGAGGATTTGCTCGCGGCCCGGCGTTTGGAGTTAGAAGCGCAGGCAGACGGGTTTGGGGAGGGAGAGGCCGGGGTCGTGCGCGGCGAGGTCGCCGGTGGCGGGGCATACCGAGAATATTTCGATGCGGTCGGCGTCCTGGCCGGCGGACAAGAGCCAGCGGGAGTCGGGGCTGAGGGCGAAGTGGCGCGGGCCCGGGGGCACGGGGACGTGGCCACGCGCGGCGAGGCGGCCGGTGGCGGGGTCGCGGGAGAAAAGGGCGAGGGTATCGTGCCCGCGATTGGAGGTGTAAACAGTGTGGCCGGCGGGGTGGACGACAACCTCGGCGGTTTTGGTGGGGCCTGTGAATTCGGGAGGCAGGGTGGGGACGATCTGGACGATGGTGAAGGTGGCGGCGTCGGCATCGAAGGCGACGGCGGCGAGGGTGTTGTCGAGTTCGTTGATGATGTAGAGGTGTTTGCCGTCGGGGGAAAATTGGGCGTGGCGCGGGCCGCTGGAGGGGGGGAGTTCGAGCCAGGGTTGGGCGAGATTGGTGGTGACGAATTCGGTGCCGAGTTCGCGCGAGTAGATATAAACGCGGTCGCCGCCGAGGTCGGGCACGAGGAGGAGGCGGCCATCGGGCGACCAGGTGATGCCGTGGGCGTGGGGATTCTTTTGCCGGTCGGGGTGGGCTCGGCTGGCGTGGGTGTTTTGGAAAAACGCGACCTTGTCGCCGAGGGAGCCGTCGGCGGGGGACAGGGCGTAAACGATGACGCTGCCGCCGGAGTAGTTGGCGACGGCGGCGAGGCGGGCGTCGGGCGAGACGGCGACGTCGCAGGGGCCGCGGCCTTCGGTGGGACGGGTGTTGAGCGGGGTGAGGGAATCGTCGGCGCCGATGGAGTAGGCGTGCAGGCTGCCTGCGTGGCTTTCGGAGACGGCGTAGAGGACGCGGGCGTCCGGGGATTTGGCGATCCAGGAGGCGTTGACGAGGGGCGCGGCGGGGCGGGCGGGGCCGAAGCGGCCGGTGGTGGAGTCGAAGGGAACGGCTTGGATGGAAGGAGAGTAGGAGCCGATGAAGACGGTTTGGGCGGACGCGGGCATGATGGTTATGAGCAGGGCGGAGAGGGCTTGAACGAGGAGGAGGGCGGAAAGCGGAAACCTGAAACCTGAGGCTGGGGGGCGAAGGGGCATGAGAGGTTTGGAAAGCGTGCGCGCTGAGGAGTTGCATGCAAGCGGGGGGATTTTCACTTTGGCGGGTTCATGGCACTTTTTAGTCTTCTCGATCTCTCACATGCATTTGGCGGCGCGCCCGTCCTCGATCACGTAAACTTCCAGGTCGATCCCGGTGAACGGGTGTGTCTGGTGGGGCGCAACGGGGCGGGGAAATCGACCTTGATGAAGCTTATCGCGGGCGACATGCGGCCGGATTCCGGGCAGGTGTTTCGTCAGCCGGGGGCGCACTTCGCGCGCTTGTTGCAGGAGGTGCCGCAGGATCTGGAAGGCTCGGTGCATGATCTGGTGGCGAGCGGGGTGAGGCGGGATGCGGCGGGGCACGAGGAGGACTGGGAGATCGACGTGCGCATCGAGGATTTGATCGCGCGCCTGCAACTGGATCCGCAGGCGGAGTTTTCGACCTTGTCGGGCGGATTGAAGCGGCGGGTGTTGCTGGGGCGGGCGATCGCGAGCAAGCCGGACCTGCTTTTGCTGGACGAGCCGACCAACCATCTGGACATCGAGAGCATCCTGTGGCTGGAGGAGTTTTTGCTCACGGAGAAGATCGCGTTGTTTTTCGTGACGCATGATCGCGCGTTTTTGCAAAAACTGGCGACGCGCATCGTGGAGCTGGATCGCGGGGTGCTGACGAACTGGGCGTGCTCGTATGATTTGTTTTTGCAGCGTCGGGCGGATCGTTTGGAGGCGGAGGAGCGGCAGCGCGCGGCGGCGGACAAGAAGCTGGCGCAGGAGGAGGAGTGGATCCGCCGCGGGGTGCGCGCGCAGCGCAAGCGGGCGGGCAACCGCATCGAGGCGCTGTATGCGTTGCGGGCGGAGCGCAAGGCGCGGCGGGAGCGGGCGGGCACGGCGAACATCAAGATCAGCACGGCCGAGGAATCGGGCGTGAAAGTGATCGAGGCGGAGAACGTGAGCTTCGCCTACCCGGGGACGGACGAGGTGTTGGTGCGGGATTTTTCGACGATCATCACGCGCGGCGACAAGGTCGGGCTGATCGGGCCGAACGGCGCGGGGAAGACGACGTTTTTGAAATTGTTGCTCGGCCAGTTGCAGCCGACGGGCGGGGTGCTGAAGCACGGAACGAAACTGGAGGTGGTTTACTTCGACCAGCTACGGGCGCAGATCGACGACGAGAAATCGGTGGCGGACAACGTGTCGGACGGGAACTCGCACGTGACGGTGCAGGGGCGTTCGCGGCATGTGATCAGTTATTTGCAGGACTTCCTGTTCGAGCCGGAGCGTTCGCGCACGCCGGCGAAAGTGTTGTCGGGCGGGGAGCGCAACCGGTTGTTGTTGGCGCGGGTGTTCACGAAGCCGGCGAACGTGCTGGTGCTGGACGAGCCGACGAACGACCTGGACGCGGAGACGCTGGATTTGTTGGAGAACTTGCTGGTGGAGTTCGAGGGCACGGTGCTGGTGGTGAGCCATGATCGCAAGTTCCTCGACGAAGTGGTGACGGGGACCTTCGTGTTCGACGGTCGCGGGGGCATCGAGGAGTTTATCGGCGGCTACAGCGACTGGGTGGCGGAGAAGGCGAAGCAGGCCAAGACGCCGGTGGTGGCGGCGAAGGGCAACGCGCGCGCCATCGCGATCTCGGCGGTGACGACGGCGGCGGACGAGAAAAAAGCGGCGGCGGGCGCGGGGTCCGGCGGCGGCGGGCGGAAGCTGAACAATCGCGAGCAGCGCGAGCTGGCGGAGCTGCCCGGGCGTATCGAAAAACTGGAGACGGAACAGGCGGAGCTGGCGGCGAAGCTCGGGGACCCGAAGTTTTTCAAGCAGGACGCGACGGTGGTGCGCGCGGCGGAGGCGCGTTTGCAGGAGATCGAGAAGGAGCACGCGGTGGCGTTCGCGCGGTGGGAGGAGCTGGAGGCGGCGAGCGCGGGGTGAGATCGGCGGCGGGGGGTGCGCGGAAAAACAAGAAAGGCGCCGGCTCGGGGCGGGCGCCTTTCAGAGGACGGAAACCGGCGACAGGAGTGTCGCCGCTCCCCTTGGGGGTTAGAGTTTGGTGAGGATTTTGTCGGCCAGGCCGTAGGCGATGGTTTCCTCGGCGTTCAGGTAGAAGTCGCGGTCGGTGTCTTTGTTGAGGCGTTCGAGGGGTTGGCCGGAGGCGCGGGCGAGGATGCCGTTGAGCTCGAGGCGGATTTTTTCCATCTCCTGGGCCTGGATGTTGATGTCGGTGGCGGGGCCGACGAAGCGTCCGCTGATGAGGGGTTGGTGGATCATCACGCGGGAGTGGGGAAAGAGGAAGCGGCGGCCTTTGGCGGCACCGCTAAGCAGGATGGAGCCCATGGAGGCGGCCATGCCGGTGACGATGACGTTTATGGGGGAGGAGATCATCTGCATGGTGTCGTAAACGGCCATGCCGGCGGTGATGGAGCCGCCCGGGGTGTTGATATAGAAGTTGATCTCCTTGCCCGGGCCTTCGGCTTCGAGATAGAGCAGTTTTTCGGTGAGGTCTTTGGCGGACTCGTCGGTGACGGGGCCCCAGAGGAAAATTTTCCGCTGCTCGATGAATTTGTTTTGGATGCGTGCGGCGAGGGGGGCGGCGTTTTTTTTCACGGCGGCGTCGGACTTTTCGTCTTCTTTGTCCTCGTCGTCATCGTCGTCGGCGCGGGGGGTGAGAGGCTCTTTGAGTCCGGTCTGGAGATTGGTGAAAAGGTGCATGGAGTGCGGAAGGTGGGCGGCGAGGGCGGGCTTGGCAAGTCGGGTGGTGAAAGCGGCGCATCACCAAACGGGGGCGCGCGCGGCGAAAAGGAAAAGGACGATCATGCCGACGCCGCAGACGAGGCGGCCGATGGTGGAGAGCAGAAAACCGACGGCGGCACCGGCACCGGCGAGCAGGGATTCGCGGCTGGTTTTTTTGGCGACATAACGTTCGGCCACGACGGCGCCGAAGATGGTGCCGAGCAGGAGGGCGGGCAGGGAGAAAAACATGCCGACGATGGCGCCCGCGCTCGCGCCGGCCATGCCCCATCTGCCGCCGCCGAAGAGTTTGGTGCCGATGAGCACTCCGATGAAATCGACGACGACGGAGACGAACCAGAGGGCGGTAATCCAGCCGATGGTTTGCCAGGCGAGGGAGTCGGGGAGGATGAGCTTGTGCAACACCATGCCGAAGAGGATGAGGGTGGTGCCGGGCAGGAGGGGGACGATGACCCCGGCTAGACCGACGAGGGCAAATAGCAGGGTGAGCGTCCAAACGGCGTATTCCATGGGCGGGCGAAGTGTTTCATGAGGCTGGGTCGGTGTCACGTTCGGGCGTTGGATGGGCGGAGGCCCCGCCAGTGCATGTTTTCGGAAAGCGGGCTGAGCGCCGGCGCTCCCAGGTTGGCGGGGGGGGGGGCGAAAAGCGGAACACGGTCGCTTGCGAAACGTGCGGGGAGTCGGCTGACTGATGGGACTACCCTTCTTTAAGCATGAGCCGTCCCAGTCGTCCCGCTTCACCTCCTTCGCTTCAGGAACTTCGCGCCTCACGGGGCACGACGCCGTCGTTTTTCAGGCGCAATCTGCGCTGGTTGATCGCGGGAGGGGTCTTGGTTTTCGCGGTGTTGTTTGGTTTTTTCGGCCTGCCGCCGATCATGAAGGGGCAGGCGATCAAGCAGCTTTCGTCTCGGCTGGGGCGCGAGGTGACGTTGGAGAAACTGCGGATCAATCCGCTGGTGCTTTCGGTGACGGTCGAGGGTTTTGCCATCGCCGAGGGCGGGGAGGGCGGAGGGGAGTTCACGGGTTGGGATCGTTTGTATGTAAATCTGGATACATGGCCGCTGGTCGTGGGGCGGGTGCGGTTTTCGGAGATCGAGTTGGATGGATTTCGCGCGCGGGTGGCCAAGGGGGCGGACGGCGGGTTCAACTATGACGACATCCTTGCCCGCCTGGCGGGCGGGAGCGGCGAGGATGCGGGGGACGAGGAGGCGAAGCCCACGCCGCTGGCGATCGGGCGTCTGGCGGTGACGGAGGCGCGGGTGACTTTCGAGGATGCCAGCCTGGAGCGACCTTTTGCGACGGTGGTCGGGCCGCTGACGTTTGCCTTGCAGGATTTTCACACGGTGGGCGATCCGAACTCGCCTTATCAATTCGAGGCGGTGACGGGCGCGGGGGAGCAGTTGGCCTGGCGCGGCACGGTGTCGGCGGACCCGCTCAAATCGCAGGGCGAACTGCGTCTGGCGAACGTGGATCTGGCGCGTTTGTCGCCGTATTATCACACGCGGATGAGCGGGGAGCTGCGGTCGGCGTTGCTCGATGTTTCGGGGCGCTACGCGTTTGAATTCAAGCCGGAGGGACCGGCGCTGACGTTGGCGGACGGGGAGTTGACCTTGAGGGATGTGCGCTTCGGGGAGGCGGGGTCGGACGAGGATGCGCTGGTGTTGGGGCGTTTGGCGGTGAGCGGGGTGTCGGCGGACGCGGCGACGACGACGGCGGCGATCGGCCGGGTGGCGATCGACGGGGTGGATTTGAAAGTGGTGCGCGACGAGGCGGGCATCGACCTGTTGCGATTGCTGGCGCCGCCGGAGGGGACCGACGAGGCGGAGGTCGCGGAGTTCGCGGGCGACGCGAGTGCGGAGGCGGTTGCTCTGCCACGGATAACCTTGGGGGAGTTGTCGATCTCGGGCGTGCGGGTGGAGGCGATTGATTTGACCACGCCGAGGCGCGCGGAGCACCGAATCGAGAATCTCGTGCTGACGCTGCGAGATCTCGATACGGCGGATCCGGGGAAGGCGTTGCCGCTGGCGCTGGAAATCACGCTGCCGAAGGATGGCCGGGTGGCGTTGAACGGCACGGTGGCGGCGGTGCCGGCGGCGGCGGAGCTGGACGTCGAGCTGGCGGGGGTGCCCTTCGCCAACGCGAGTCCCTACGTGGAGCCGTTTCTGAACATACGTTTGGTGGACGGCGTTATTCGCGGGGCGGGCCGGGCGACGCTGCGCGACGGGGCGGGGAGCTTCGCGGGGGATTTTGGGGTCGCGGGTTTTCGTGCGGTGGACGGCGGATTGGCGGAGGACTTTTTGCGGTGGACGGATTTTTCCCTCACGGGCATTCGCGCCGTTTCGGAGCCGCCGGCTTTGCACGTAGACGAGATTGTTTTTGTAGAACCGACAGCGGCGGTGCGAATCGAGGAGGCTGGCATGTTGAGCATCGCGCGGGCGGTTTCGGTGAAGGGAGCGGACCAAGCGGACGCGGGAGAGGCGGAGAGCGCGGCGACCCGGTCGACCGAAAACGATGCTGCGGCGGCCGGGCCAAAGCCCGAGGTTACGATAGGGCGGTTCGCTTTTGAGCGGGCGGCGTTTCGCTTTGAGGACCGCTCGATCAAGCCGACGGCGCGCGGAGGCATCTCGGATTTCACGGGCGCCATCACGGGGTTGACCTCGGAGACACTGGGCAGGGCGGACGTCGATATGCGGGGCAAGGTGGACGGGGTCGCGCCGGTGGCGATCTCGGGCAAGTTGAATCCGTTGGGCACGCCGGCCTTCGTGGATATCACGGTGGATTTCAGGGGCATCGATTTGCAGCCGGGCGCGGGTCCTTATGTCGGCAAATTTGTCGGGCGGGAGCTGACGCGCGGCAGCTTAAACGTGGCGATCAAGGCGAAACTGGATGACCGGAAGCTGGACACGAACAACGTGGTGACGCTCGACCAGTTTTTTCTCGGGGGGAACACGAACAGTCCCGAAGCGACGAAGCTGCCGGTCGGGCTCGCGCTGGCGTTGTTGCGCGACACGGAGGGAAAGATCGTGGTGGACCTGCCGGTGAGGGGCAGCCTGGACGATCCAAATTTCAAGATCGGGCGGGTGGTGATACGGGTGTTGACCAATATCTTGACCAAGGCGGCGACCTCGCCGTTTTCCTTGCTGGGCGCGGCCTTCGGCGGGGGAGGGGACGAGCTGGGGTGGCAGGATTTCGAGGCGGGCTCGGCGGCGCCGAGCGAGGAGGGTATCAAGAAGTTGGATACGGTGGCGAAGGCGTTGGGCGCGCGTCCGGCGCTGAACCTGGACATCGCGGGGGCTTACGATCCGGTGCTGGACGGGGCGGCGCTGCGGCTGGACCGGTTGGAGCGGACGGTGAGGGCGAAGGTGTGGGAGGAGCGCCGGCGGGTCGATCCGGCGACGGAATCGCCCGAGCTGATCGAAATCACGGACGCGGAGCGTGCGGAGATGTCGGCCCGGCTGTATGCGGAGACCTTTCCGGGGGTGACGGGCGAGCGGGTAACGGAGGCGGACAGCGGCGGGGAAATCGCCCGCGCGGCGGTGGCACCGGTTGCCTCCGCAGCGGTCGAGGCTGCGACGACGGAAGCGGGAGCGCGGCGGCAATTTGGGCGTTTGCCGCGCTTCAACACGGGCGGGGCGACGAGAGCGGTGTTAGGTGAGCCGGTCGCGGCTTTGCCCGAGGCGGCGGCAGATCCGACCGGAGATCCGGTGGAGACGAATTTCGCGGATTCGGCGTCGGCCGAAACGGCCGTGATGGCGCAAGCGCCCACGCTGGAGAGCATGATGCTTCGGCTGGCGGTGGCGATGCCGGTGGCGGAGACGGAGCTGGAGGCGCTGGGCGAAGCGCGTGCGCAAGGGATACGCGCGTGGTTGTTGGAGACGGGAAAAGTGCCGCCGGACCGGGTGTTGATGGAGCCGGTTTCGCGCGGCGGCATGCGGGCAACCCTGAACCTGCGGTGAGCATGACCGAGTGTCGCACGGGGTGCGCGGCGTGTTGCATCGCGCCGAGCATCACGACGCCGATACCCGGCATGCCGTGGGGCAAGCCGGCCGGCGTGCCGTGCGTGCAGTTGTTACCCGACTTGCGGTGCGGGTTGTTCGGGAAGCCGGAGCGACCGGGGTTTTGCGCGAGTTTGAGGCCGAACGACGATATGTGCGGACGGGATCGCGAGGACGCGTTGACCAGACTGGCCGCGATGGAGCGGGCGACCACTCCGGGGTGAACCGCAGATTCGCTAGATAGCGTGGATGGCGGTCTTGCTGACGGCCATGGCGGCTTCCTTGACGGCTTCGGTCATGGTGGGGTGGGCGTGGATGGTGCGGGCGAGGTCCTCGGCGCTGCCGCCGTATTCCATGTGCGTGACGATCTCGCTGATAAGTTCGCCGGCGTTTTTGCCGAGGATCTGCGCGCCGAGAATCTTGTCGGTCTTGGCGTCGGCGATGATCTTGACGAAACCGTCGCCGGCGTCGTTGGCGAGGGCGCGGGCGTTGGCTGCGAAGTTGAATTTGCCGACCTTGATGTCGAGGCCCTTGGCCTTGGCGGCGTCTTCGCCGAGGCCGACGGTGGCGATCTCGGGGTCGGTATAGATGATGGCGGGCATGAGGTCCCAGTTGATGTGGCCGTGCTGGCCGGCGATCCACTCGGCGACGGCGACGCCGTCTTCCTCGGCCTTGTGGGCGAGCATGGGGCCGTCGATCACGTCGCCGATGGCCCAGACGCCGGGGGCGGTGGTGCGGAGGTGGGAATCGACTTTGATGCGCTTCTTGTCGGTGAGCTCGACGCCAGCGGCGGCGAGATCGAGGCCGTCGGCGTAGGGGCGGCGACCGACCGCGACGAGAACCTTCTCGGCGGCGACCTCGACGGCCTTGCCGTCGCGCTCGGCGGTGAGGATTTTCTTCGCGGCGTCGTAGCCGGTGACCTTGGCGTTCACCTCGATCTTGAGGCCCTGTTTTTGGAGGATGCGGGTGTAGGCGCGCACGACGTCGTCGTCGCTGGTGGCGGCGATCTTGGGGAGGAACTCGACGACGGTGACCTCGGCGCCGAGGCGGGCCCAGACGGAACCGAGTTCAAGGCCGATGGCGCCGCCGCCGACGACGGCGAGGGTCTTGGGGACGGCGGGGAGGGTAAGGGCCTCGGTGCTGGAGAGGATGGTGTCGCCGTCGAATTTGAGGAAGGGCAGCTCGACGGGGGCGGAGCCGGTGGCGATGACGATGTTTTTGGCGGTGAGGCGTTGTTCGGTTGAAGGCGCGGACGACACGGAGGTCGTCCCTCCGGAGACGGAGATCACGGAGGCGGAGGTGAACTTCGCTTCGCCGGTGACGACGGTGACCTTACGGGCCTTGGCGAGGGCGGCGACGCCGCCGGTGAGTTTTTGAACGATGCCGTCCTTCTTCTTGAGCATGGCGGCGACGTCGAGGGAGACGCCGTCGATCTTGATGCCGTGTTCGGCGGCGTGGCCCTTGGCGAAGGCGAAGTGCTCGGAGGAGGCGAGGAGGGCTTTTGAAGGGATGCAGCCGACGTTGAGGCAGGTGCCGCCGAGGGTGGCGCGTTTCTCGACGAGGGCGACCTTGAGGCCGAGCTGGGCGGCGCGGAAGGCGCAGACGTAGCCGCCGGGGCCGGCGCCGATGACGATGAGATCGAAGGATTGGGAGGGAGCGGACATAAAAAGCGAGAAGCGACGACTACACCGAGGGACGGATGGTAAGTAAAGTTCACGCGGAAGTTAATCATGCCTTGCTGCTGGCCGTCCGCAATTTTTGAACACTGCCTTAATACCAGTTACGCATTGCTTTGATACTTTAGGTTGGCGCGCCAGCGTTTACT
>DAIPIP010000058.1:0-15938 GCA_036770725.1 Opitutaceae bacterium | reverse complement strand
CCCTACCTTTCAATCCGCTTGTTATGGCTACAGTTCTATTGAAAATGCTCTAACCGCTCTTTCCAGGCTGACGAGCGTGCGCCGGCCCATCCATGTGCAGCCGTGTATTTGATGAATGGATACGCCTGGTGCCTTGGCTTTGATTCGGTTCTCTTTCGACGCAGGGCCGGCAATTCCTGACGGACACGGAGGTCCGATCACCAAACGGGATTAGGCTCCCCTCCCGGATGGCGGTGGGTTTACAGGGAGTCGGAAGGCGTCCCGGCACCCGCGGTTTCGTCCTGCGCTTTAGGCGGGGGGAAAAGAGTCTCGAACTCGGAGACGAGGGGGTCTGCCTCCGCCGACCGGCCGATCATCGATTGGAAGAGGATGCGGGTGTGCTCGGGGTGGGTGGCGAAGAGTTCGCGGGCAAGGGTCAGCAGGCGCTCGCGAGCCTCGGGGTTTCTCGCGGCGAGCGAGCGGGCTAGCATCTGGATGCGCAGGGTGTCGGGGTTTCTGGCGATGAGCGCGAGTTCGAGTTCGTCCAGCTTATGGGAAGCGTTGGCCAGCCAGTCGGGGCGGCGGCGGCGAATCTCGTTGATGCGCTCCAGGGCTTCGTCGGGTTTGCCTTCGGCCAGCGAGGTCTGGTGGAGGGCGAGAAATTCCTCCCAAGTGGCGTGCTGTTGGGGCTTGGTCGCGTGCTCGGCGGCGGTTTGGGCGGCTTGCGCTTCGAGCGCGGCGGTGATCCGCACGCGAAAACGGGCGAGGGTCGGCGATTTCGGATACGGGCCCTCGGCAAGGGTGAGCACGCCGTCGGCGGCGCGCCATTTACCGCTCTCGACCAGAGGCTCCAGGATGCGCACGTAGGTTGCGCAGGGAAAAAAGGCGTCGGACACGAGTTCGAGCAAATGCACCTCGGCGCCGGACTCGCCCACGAGGCAGACCTCGGCCAGGGTGCGCCTGACGGCAAGCCAGGCGCGTTGCGAGGCCGGGACCGTGTCGGCCGGGGCCGCTTGGAGGCGGGCGACCAGGTCGATAACGGCGGCCCAATCGCGGGCTTTTTCCGCCGTTTCGAGCCGGGTGAGCCACACGGGGGTGAGGGGGAAGCCGCGACTTTCCAGCTCGTGGCGCAGGCGCTCCAGGCCGGCTTCGTATCCAATATCTCCATACTTCTTGCAGGCGGCCGGGTAGAGCGAGGGGTCGGCGCCGTGGCGCAGAAGGAGGAGGTTCAGCGCCTCGTCGGCCGCGTCGGCTCGACCGGCGAGGTGTTGCTCGATGACGGCTTGAAGAAAGGGTTCGAATTGGGTGGGGTCGAGTCGGGCCCAATGGCGCAGGCTGTCTTCCATGGACGCGATATCGCCCGCCTGGCGGCTGGCGGCGGCGTGTTGTTTCAGGGCGGTGGCGGACCGGGGATCGAGTGCGATCCAGCGGGCGGCGACATCTTGGGCCTGGTCGGGGCGTTCGGATTTGAGGTGGGCAGCGATCTCGAACTCGAAACGCATCGGATCCGCCTCGGGCAGGCGGGCGGCCAGTTCGAGAACCTCGGAATGGCGGTCCAGGCGAAGAAGCATCTCGGTTTCCTGAACGTCGAGTTCGCGCAAGGCGTCCCGGGTTTCCGGATCGGAGGTGTCCGCCGTGACGAGGAGGTGAATCCGGGCTTGGCGAATCAGCGCGGGCAGCTCGGCCTTCAAGTCGGATTGTTCGCCGATCATGCACAAGGTGGCCATGCTCTCCCGTCCCGGGTAGCCGTATTCCAAGCCGTTGGTCAGGATATCCCACGCCTGAAACATGAATCGGGAGCGGGAAAACAGCTGTGCCAGCACCAGTCGCGACTCGTGGTCGCCGGGGACGCGGGAGAGGCCGGCGCGGAGAAGGGTCAGGCCCTCGCGGTAGTCGCCGCCCTCCAGTTTTTCCCGCGCCTCGGCCAGCATCGCCTCGCCGCGCAGACGGTCGTGCCGGTCCCACCGGGTGGGCAGCACAAGGTCGAGGTAGCCGATGCGGTTGTGCGCCGAGCCGGAGTCGAGGCGGTGCGCGATCCAGGCCGCGCCCGCCAGATAGGTGGCGAGCGACAGGCCCGTGCTCCAGATAAGCACGCCGCGGAGGCTGACGCGCAGCACGCTTTCGGGCTCGGGCACGGCGCGGCCGGCGCTCGCCTGGGCGCGGCGGCGGATTTCACGGTTGGTGCGGGGCGGGCGGGCGAGGCTGAACACGCCAAGGGTCCAACGCGCGCCGGGCACGGATGGGTTTCCCCAAACAAAGCGCAGGGAATCGGGTAACATGCGCCCAGTTTCGGGGGGAGCGAGCGGGCCGCTCAAGCGCGGCAAGGGCGCCAACGGGGTCGGGCGTTACGCGCAGGTGCCGGGCGCGTTTCGGCGGGGTAAAATTTTCGCGGCGTGTAAGTCGGGTGTAAAAAATGCGGGG
Source organism: Opitutaceae bacterium (assembly GCA_036770725.1). Classification (GTDB taxonomy): domain Bacteria; phylum Verrucomicrobiota; class Verrucomicrobiia; order Opitutales; family Opitutaceae; genus IMCC26134_A. Next base: position 13,538 of record DAIPIP010000058.1, on the reverse strand, counting down.
AGGGGCGGCGTATCGATTAAATGGATACGATGGGTGGCGCGGGGCGCGGCGGGGGCGCGTCAACGTGTCGGGGGCAACACGTGCCACCCGGGGCTCAGTTTTTGCCTTCTTTAAAAATGCCGTAGGCGACGTAGGCGGCGATGAGGGCGGCGATGAGGTAGCCGACGATGCTGAGGGTGTTGTTCACGCCGTCGCGGGAGGCGACGATGAGGGAGCTGCCTATGAGCAGGCAGCCGCAGATGAAGCCGAGGGCGATGCGGTTGGCGGAGGTTTTGAGCGCGTCGTCGAGGTCGTCGAGGCCCTGGTGTTGGAACTTGATGGTGAGCTCGTCGTGCTCGACGCGGCGGATGATGCGGTGGATCTCGCCGGGGAGATCGCGGAGGCTGCCGAGCGTGGTGCGGAGCATGGCGCGGGTATCGCGCAGGACGGCGCGCGGTCCGGTGCGTTCTTTTTGCAGGGCGACGAGCACGGGGCGGGCGGCGCGCTTGAGGTCGAACTTGGGGTCGAGGCTGGTGGCGACCTCCTCGATGGAGAGCACGGCCTTGGCCATGAGGGAGTAGTCGCTTGTAATGGAAATCCCATTACGGCCGAAGATGAAGAGGAGGTTGAGCATGGCTCGGCCGATGTTCACCCGGCCGATGGCGCGGTTAAAATCCTCGCGCAGGGCGAGGGTGACGTCGCGCTCCATGGCGCGGAGGTCGGCGCGGCCGGCGGGGCTGCCGAGGTCGGAGGCGATTTGCACGATGCGTTCGGCGTCCTGATCGACGGCGGCGAGGAAGAGGTCGGCGAGGGCGTGGCGGAGGCGGCGGGTGAGGTGGCCGGCGAGGCCCCAGTCGAGGAAGCAGAGGCGGCCGTCGGCGGTGACGAGGACGTTGCCGGCGTGGGGGTCGGCGTGGAAGAAGCCGGCGACTAGGACTTGGTGGAAGAGCGAGGCGGCGCCGGCGCGGGCGAGGGTCCGGGCGGCTTCGGGGGGGAGGCGGGAATCGTCCACCGGGCGGCCGTCGATGCGTTGCATGACGAGCACGTGTTCGGAGGAGAACTCTTCGTAAACCTCGGGGGCGAAGACGTGTTCGGGGTTGGGGTTGGTGGCCGAGAAGAAGCGCTGGTTGCTGGCCTCGTGGGTGAAGTCGAGTTCGCGGCGCACGCCCTCGCTGACCTGGGCGACGACGGCGGGCAGGTCGTAGGGTTGCAGGGTGGCGACGCGGTGGTGAAGTTGTTCGACGAAGGAGGCGAGGAGGCCGAGGTCGGTCTCGACGAGGCGGCGCAGGCCGGGGCGCTGGATTTTAACCGCGACCCGGCGGCCGTCGTGGAGGGTGGCGAAGTAAACCTGGGCGAGGGAGGCGGAGGCGGCGGGGGTTTCGTCGAAGGTGGCGAAGACTTCGGAAAGAGGGCATTCGAGGGCGGTCTCGAGCACGGGCTTCATTTCCGCGAAGGGCAGGGGGGCGACGTTGCTGCGGAGTTTGCGCAGTTCGAAGATGAGCGCGGGGGGAAGGGCGTCGGGGCGCATGCTGAGGAGCTGGCCGGCCTTGATGAAGGCGGGGCCGAGTTCCTCGAGGGCGGTGCGGATGCGCACGTAGGCCGGTAAACGCTTCGCGGGGCGCGGCATGATGCGCTGCCAGAAGCCGGGGGGGAGTTCGAGCTGGTCGATGAGCTCGGTGAAGCCGCAGCGGGCGGCGACGGCGATGATCTCCTTCGCGCGAACGGCGTGGGCGAGGAGGTTGAAGGGAGTCACTTTGGCGGAGTTGGCGGAGCTGGCGAGCCAGTCAAGCGGCTGGAGCGGTCAGAAGCGGGAGCGGCTCAGGGTTCGCCGTTTCGGGTGGGCTCGGGGGGCGGGTTGGCGGCGGCTTCGAGGAGGGCGACGCGGGCTTCGAGGGCGGCGAGGCGGGCGGCGACGGCGGAATCGTTTTTATTGAACAGCTCGGAGGCTTTGGCGGAGGCCTGCTGGCTGAGATCCTCGAATTCGCGTTTGCCGCGCTCGGCGATGCGCTCGGCGATGATCTTGGCGTCCTCGGCCTTGAGCTTGCCCTGGCGCACGTAGTCGTCGAGGGCGTCCTGGACTTTTTCTTTGGTGATGACGGCGGCGCCGACGCCGGCGAGGAGGGTTTTTTTGATGGTTTCGATCATGGAAGGGAGCGTGACGCGCGCGGCGGGTGGCGGCAAGGCATTCGCGTTCGGGGGAGGTGGTTCAGGGCGTGGGTGTCGCGAGAACGTTGCGCGCGGCGTGGGGGGCGGCGGCGCGGAGGCGGTGGGCGAGGACGAGGGTGACGCCGAACATGATGAGGGCGAAGGTGCCGACGAGCGGGTAGCCGACGAGGCGCCCGGCGGCGTCGCGGGTGATGAGCGCGCCGCCGATGAGGTTGGCGATGGCGACGCCGCCGGACTGGACGGCGGAGTTGAGCGAGGTGAAGCCGCCGCGGTGGCGGGGCTCGACGGCGTTTAGCACGAGGGTGGAGGCGGGGCCGAAGCGGCCGGACATGCCGACGAAGAAGATCGCGGTGAGCGCGATGGCGACCCAGAGCGGGGAGGGGCCGAGGCGGGTGAGCATGTAGGCGGCGAAGGCGGCGGGCACGGTGATGCCGGCGAGCACGTGGAGTTTATCATACCGGTCGGTGAGCCAGCCCATGAGGGGGGTGCTGGCGAAGGTGGCGATGCCGCCGAAAAAATAGACCCAGGGGAGCTGGGATTCGTCGATGCCGACGTTGGCGACGAGGCTCGGGGCCATGAAGGGTATCATGCAGCCGCTGGCGCCGACGAGGGCGGCGGTGACGGCGAAGCCTCGCCAGTGGATCGACTCGGCAAGGAGGTTGCGCATCTGCCGGAAGGGATGGGCGGCGAGCGTGGCGGGGTCGGCGGCGCGACGGGGGAGCAGGCGGGCGGCGAGCAAGAGGGTGGGCAGGGCGACGGCGACGATCAGAAAAAAGGGCGCGTGCCATTCGTAGCGGTTGGCGAGCACGATGCCAAGGGGCACGCCGGCGATGGAGGCGAGCGGGAAGGCGGACATGACAAAGGCCATGCCGCGGCCGCGGCGTTCGGGGGGGACGACGTCGCCGACGCAAGCGATGACGAGGGAGCCGGCGATGCCGCCGAATATGCCGGCGAGCACGCGGGCGGCGAGCAGGGTCGGGTGGGTGGGGGCGAGGGCGCAGGCGAGGGTGGCGAGGATGAAGCCGGAGTAGAAGAGGAGCACGGCGCGGCGGCGTTCCATGCGGTCGAGGAAGAAGCCGCCGGCGAGACCGGCGAGGGCGGCGGAGCCTCCGTAGGCGGCGACGAGTTGGCTGAACTGGCCGGGCGAGAGATCGAAGACCTGCATGAGCTCCGCGCCGAGCGGCATCATGATCATGAAATCGAGGACGTGGGTGAACTGGATGGCCGCGAGCGTGAGCAGGATGGTGCGCTCGGAGCGAGCGACGGGAACGAGTGCGGCGGGAGCGGCGGACGGCATCGGGTCCACGCTGCGCGGGGGAGGATGCGAGGGCAAACCGCGCGGAAGAAACTTAGGGCGTTAAAGCGGAAACGTCGGGCGCGTGCGGAGCGCTGTGTCCGGCGGGTTTGCTCAGGCTTGGGGGGCGGGGCGGTCGCGGAAGAGGACGGAAAAAGCGACGCCGATGAGCAGGCCAAAGAGGAGGGTGCTGATGCCGTGGCTGAGGGCGCGGAAAGCGGCGGAGGTGACGAACTCGAGTTGGTCGGCGCGGGCGGCGGTTTCTTCGGGCGAGAGGTTGGCGCCGGCGACGAGTTTGGCCCGGAAGTGGTCGGAGTAGGCGGGGTTGATGACGGCGATGTAGAGGTATTGGCCGAGGGCGGTGAAGATGCCGCCGGCGGCGGCGCTGCCGAGGGCGAGGCGCGCGCCGTAGCCGAAGTTGAAGGGTTCGCCGGCGAGGTGGCGTTTTTTGCGGGCGGAGCGCAGGCCGAGAGAGAAGCAGGCCATGATGGCGACGAAGGAGGTGATGCTTTCGAAGTTGCCGCCGCTATCGAGCATCTCGGGCGAGCCGTGGAGGCCGAAGGCGTAAACGATGAGGGTGCCGAGGAGCTGGAGCAGACCGACCAGACCACCGACGAAAAGGGTGAAGTGAAAGGAAGTCGCGGGCATGGCGGGAAATTTTTTAGGCGGCGGGGCCGGAGGTCGGCGGGTGTGGCTGCGGCGGAGGAGGTTCGGCGGCGGGGTCGGCTTGGTTGGGGCCGGAGGCGGAGGGCGGGAGGGATACGGGGGCGGTGCGTTTGGGGCGTGCCGGAGGCGGGCGGTCGTCGGGTTCCTCGTTCATGACACGCTTCACCTCGGCCTCGACGCTGGAGCTGGCTTTTTTGAACTCGCGAATGATTTTGCCGAAGGTGCGGGCCATGTCGGGCAGACCTTTGCCGCCGAAGAGGAGCAGGCCGATGACGGCGATGAGCATCATCTCCATCGCGCCGATGCCTTGGATGAAGGCGAGGGCGGACGGGCTGGTGATAAACTCGGCGACGGCGGCGGGCATGGGGAGAGGTTGCGTTTTGAAAATGAAGTCGCTTCGGCTCAGGTGGCGAGCGCGACCTCGACGACAAAGCTTTGGCTGCGGCCGGGCGCGACGTGATGGAGGCCGACGCCGGTTTCGGGGGCGTTGGGCGGGCCCATCCAGGGTTCGACGCAGAAGAACGGGGCTTCGGACGAGCTGCTCCAGGTGACGAAGGCGGCGTCGGGCGCGGGGGCGGTCTTTTTGTCCACGCCGAGGGAGACGTGGATGGCTCCGTCGCGGCCGCCGACGGCGGGGGCGAGGGTGGCGGTGGGCGCGGAGAGGCCGGTGTGGATGGTGTCGATCCAGTCGGGGTTGGCGAGGGAGTCGGAGGCGGGCAGGGCGGGGCCGGGCAGGAGTTTCCCGGCGGGATCCTGGCGGAGGCGCGTGGAGGAGGGCACGGTGAGGCGGTAGTCCGCGCGGGTGCGGCCGGGTTCCCACGGGGCGGCGAAGTAAAAGTGGTGTCCGGCGCTCCAGGGGATGGGGCGGGTGTCCAAGTTTTTGAGGATGAACTCGCAGGTGAGGGCGGCGGGGGCGAAGCGGTAGCTGACGGTGAATTCGTAGTCGAAGGGGTAGGCTTCACGGGCGGCGGCGTCGGGCCGGAATTCGGCGGCGAAGCCGGCGCCATCGGCGCGGGTGACGGCGAAGCGGCCTTGGCGGGCGATGCCGTGCATGGGCATGGGGCGGCGGACGCCGTCGGAGTGACGCCAGTGGTGGATGTCGCCGCGGTCGAAGGTGCGGGCGCTGAAGGGAAAGAGGATGGGGTTGCCGCCGCGGACGGACGGGAAGTTTTCGAAGGTGGCGCTTTCGGGCCAGTGGATGACGTCGCGCACGGAGCCGTCGGCGAGGGCGAGATTCCAGTTGATAAGACGGGCGCCGCGTTCGGGTGCGGCAAGGAAGGTGGAGCTGCCGACGCGCCAGCGGTGGAGGGTTTCGCCGAGATGGGGAACGGTATCAAACATGGAGAGGGAAACGGGATGAGGCGCGGGGTGATTCGGCGCAAAGGGTTTTTCGTGCGGCGTGTGCATGGAGGCGCTTGCGCGGCGGGGGGCGGGTGCGTTGTATTGGCGGCATTCATGCAAATGCTTCGTTCATGGTGGATTTCGGGCTTGGTCGCGATGGTGCTGGCGATGACGGGCGCGCGCGCCGAGGAGGCGGAAACGTCGGCGTCGGAAACGCCGGCGGTCGAGGTGATGGCGAACGCGGGCGGCGATGCCGGTGTTGTTGCCGACGGGGACTCCGCAGAGGTCGCGGAGGTCGAATCGGTCGAGGATGGCGTCGAGACGAGCGCCGAGGTGCGCGAGCATGCGAAGGTGAAGGTGATTCCGGTGCGGGAGGCGATAGGGCGGCCGGTGTTGTATGTGTTGCGGCGCGGGTTGAAGGAGGCGCAGGCGGAGGGCATGCGCGCGGTGGTGATCGACATGGAGACGCCGGGCGGCGAGCTGGGCGTGACCTTGGAAATCATGGAGGCGCTGGACAGGTTTGACGGCGAGACGGTGGTTTACGTGAACAAGGAGGCGATCTCCGCCGGGGCGATCATCGCCTCGGTGGCGGACGACATTTACTTCGCGCCGGGCGGGGTGATCGGCGCGGCGGCGGCGGTGAGCGGGGGCGGGGCCGAAATCCCCGAGACGATGAAGCAGAAGATAAACAGCTACCTGGGCGCGAAGGTGCGCTCATTCAGTCAAGACAAGAAGGGGTTTCGCGGGGAAGTCATCCGGGCGATGATGGACGCGGATTACGAGCTGGTGATCGGGTTCGACGTCATCAAGCCGAAGGGCGAGCTGCTCTCGCTCACCGATCAGGAGGCGGCGAAAACGTATGGCGACCCGCCCGTGCCATTGTTCTCGGACGGCACCTACGACACGCTGGAGGCGCTGTTGGCGGCGAAGTATGGGGAAAACAACTACACGATTTCGCTGCTGGAGGTGACGTGGTCGGAGAAGCTGGCTTCATGGCTTTCGATGATCTCGCCGTTGCTGATGGGGGCGGGGTTGTTGTGCGTGTTCATCGAGTTTAAGACGCCCGGTTTCGGGGTGTTCGGCGTGACGGGCGGGTTGTTGCTCGCGCTGGTGTTTTTCGGGCACTACGCGGCGGGGCTCTCGGGGCACGAGCCCGCCCTGTTTTTCGTGCTCGGCGTGGCGCTGGTGTTGATCGAGTTGCTGTTGGTGCCGGGCACGCTGGTCGCGGGCATAACGGGCTTGGTGTTGATGCTCGGTTCGCTGGTGTGGTCTATGGTGGACATCTGGCCGGACGAGCCCGTCGGGACGAATTTCGGCGGCGACGCGTTGGTGTCCCCGTTGTTGAATTTGTTGCTTGGATTGGTGCTGGCGACGGCGGGCGCGATGTTGATTTGGAAACTGCTTCCGCGCGGTTGGTTTTTTGATCGCCTCGCGGTGGCGGGTGGCGCGGGTGGGCCGGCGCAGCTGGCGGGTGTGTCGCCCGAGGCCGGCGGCGAAGCGGGTTTGGTCGGTCGCACGGGAGTGGCCGCGACCGCGCTCATGCCCAGCGGGCAGGTGGATATCGAGGGCAGGCGTTACGAGGCGCGCAGCGAACTCGGGCCGATCGAGGCCGGGACGCGCGTGCGGGTGGTGGCGCGGCGTGATTTCAACCTTATCGTGGAGGCGGACGAGTCATGATTACGGTGCTTATTCTTCTCGGGCTCGGAATCGTGTTGCTGGCGATAGAGCTGGTCGTGCCGGGCGCGATCATCGGGATCGTGGGCGCGTTGGCGATGTTGGCGGGCGTGTTGGTGGCGTTTGGCGAATTCGGCGCTCAGGGAGGTCTGCTCACGCTAGGCGGCGTCATCGTGGTGCTCTCGACGGTGATTTATATCGAGCTGGTGTGGTTGCCCAAGTCGGCCCTCGCGCGGTGGTTTTCCATGAGCACGACGCTGGCCGGTCGGAGCCAGGAGCCCTTGGCGGACGCGGCGGAGGTGACGGGCGCGGACGCCGTCGCCGAGACGGTGCTCAGCCCGAGCGGCTACGTGCGCGTGGGCGGACGGCGCTACGAGGCGTTTTGCCGCGATGGTTTCGCGGAGGCCGGCGAGGTGCTCCGCGTGGTCTCGCTCGATAATTTTCGCCTCATCGTTTCACGAAAAACCTGACGCATTTGCCTCGTCCCTTTTTCTCATCCAACCCTTAGTTGTTTTTAATCATGCAAATTAACACCACCACCCTGATCATCCTGATCGTCGTCGGCATCCCGCTGCTGATCGTAGGCGCGCTGATTTTCGGCCTAATCGGAGCCTATGTGAAGGCGCTCTTCAACGGCGCCGCCGTGGGCATGTCCAAGCTCATCGCATTGAAATTCGCCGGCATCCCTTTTGGTCTCATCGTTGACGCACGCATCACCGCGGTGCGCGCCGGCATCGAGCTGAACGCCGACGAGATCGCCTCCCATTATCAGGCGGGCGGCAACGTGGTGCCGACCGTGCAGGCCATCATCGCGGCCAAGAAGGCCGGCATCGAGCTCAACTGGAACCGCGCCTGCGCCATCGATCTGGCGACCAAGGGCTCGGGCAAGAGCGTGGTGGAAGCGGTGCGAACCTCCGTCGATCCGAAGGTGATTGATTGCCCCAATCCCTCTGGCGGTCGCTCCACCATCGACGGCGTCGCAAAGGACGGCATTCAAGTGAAGGTGAAGGCCCGCGTGACGGTGCGCACGAATCTCGACCGCTTCGTGGGCGGCGCGAAGGAAGACACCATCGTGGCCCGCGTGGGCGAAGGCATCGTGTCCACCATCGGTTCGGCCGAGACCTACAAGGTCGTCCTGGAATCTCCCGACGCCATCTCGAAGGTCGTGCTCAAGCGCGGTCTCGATGTCGGCACGGCGTTTGAAATTCTCTCGATCGACATCGCCGACGTGGACGTCGGTGAGAACGTCGGCGCGAAGCTCCAGGAAGCCCAGGCCGAGGCGAACAAAAACATGGCGCAAGCGCAGGCGGAAATTCGTCGCGCGGCGGCCGTCGCGCTGGAGCAGGAAATGAAAGCCAAGGTGCAGGAGATGCAGGCCGAGGTCGTGCGTGCGCAGGCCGAAGTGCCGCGCGCCGTCGCCGAAGCTTTCCGCACCGGTCGCCTCGGCGTGATGGATCACTACAAGATGGAAAATATCCAAGCCGACACCTCCATGCGCAAAGTGATCGGCACCGACGACAAGAAGTAAGTCCGGCCTGCGGCCGGAAATCCTAAATCCCCAACCGACAAATCTCAAAATCCAGCAGGCGAACTTAGGGCTGTTGTTCGCTTTCTCTTCCAAACGCCATGCGCACCATAGCCGCCTTCAACCACGCCGACCAAGCGCACTTTTTGCGTTCTCGTCTGGAAGGCAGCGGCATCGCGGCGTATGTGCGCGACGAGCATATGGTGACACTTGATTGGCTGGCTTCGCTGGCGGTGGGCGGGGTGAAGGTGGATGTGGCCGACGAGGATTACGAGGCGGCCATGGACTTGCTCGCCGAAGACGAACCCGTCGCGTGAAAAACAACTCGAACCACGCCTAAGCAACATGGACTGGCTGCAAATACTCTTCGTCGCGGCGGGCGCGATCGCCTACTGGCTGAACCAGCGCGCGCGAGAGAAGGCCGGCGAAGACGCCGACTACGATGGCGACGGCATTCCCGAACGGCGCGCGCCGCAGCAACGCGAGCTGGATCCGAGTTCGCGCGACGGCACCGATCCCGAGCAGGCGGAGCGGGTTCGTCGCATCCAAGAGGAAATTCGCCGCAAGATCGCGGAGCGCCGGGGCGAGTCCGTGCCACCGCCGCTGAGCACTCCGCCGCCGCTCGTGGTGGTGGCTGAGCGGGAGGTTGTGTTTCGCGAGACGGTCCAGCAGCCGGCCACGCCACCGCCCTTGCGTCCGGACGCGTTTGCGCACGACGACTCGGCCGCGCTCGAGCGGCAGCGCAAACTCAACGAGGAAATGGAGCGTCTGGATCGCCAGCGTCGCGAAACGAGACGTCTGGCCGAGACGACTTTCGCCACGCAGCGCCAGACCGCGGCGGCGGCGGCGGTGGCTCCGTCGGCCTATGCGGGAGCGCCCACGCTGGCTTCCGAGTTGCGAAATCCGCGCGCGCTGCGGCGGGCCATCATCCTGCGCGAAGTGCTCGGCCCGCCGGTGGCGTTGCGTTAAACATAAAACGAGGCCCAGGCTCGCCGCCGTCCGCGATATGGCGGGAGGCGCATTGTTTTTCATATCCTTTTTTACCCAGTATGAACCTGTCCGCCCTTGTGAATCCCAGCGTCCTCAGCCAGCCGGTCTATGAACCGGGAAAACCTATCGAGGATGTGGCGCGCGAGCTGGGGCTTGATCCCGCCGGAATCGTGAAGCTGGCCTCGAATGAGAACCCGCTCGGGCCGTCGCCGCGCGGCATCGCGGCCGCGACCAAGGCGCTGACGCAGGCCGAACTTTATCCCGACGGCGGATGTTTCGCGTTGCGGCAAAAACTCGCCGTGCATCACGGCTTGGCGGCGAACCAGTTCGTGGTTGGTAACGGCTCCAACGAGCTGCTCGAACTTCTCGGGCACGTTTTTCTGAGACCGGGCGACGAGGTCGTGATGGGTTCGCCGGCCTTCATTGTTTACAAACTTGTCGCGCTGCTCTTCGGCGCGACGCCGGTGGAGGTGCCCTTGGTCGAGCACCGCCATGATTTGGCCGCTCTGGGGCGCGCGATCACGCCGCGCACAAAGCTGGTTTTTTTGCCTAGCCCGAACAACCCGACGGGCACGGCCAACACGGCGGAGGAGATCACGGCGTTCGTGCGCGCGTTGCCAGACCATGTGGTCTTCGTTTTCGACGAGGCCTACGCCGAATATCTGGATTCACCGCCGGATCTGCGTCCGCTCATCGCCGAAGGGCGACAGGTCGTCTGCTTGCGCACCTTTTCGAAGATTTACGGGCTGGCGGCTTTGCGGGTCGGTTACGGCTACTGCGCGCCGGAGTTGGCGGCGCTGCTGAATCGCGTGCGGCAGCCGTTTAACGTCAACGCCATCGGCCAGGCGGCGGCGCTGGCGGCGCTGGATGATCGTGAATTCACGGACAGGGCGCGCGCCATGAACGCGACCGGTTTGCGGCGACTCGGGGAGGAGTTTACGAAGCGCGGACTCGAGTGGGTGCCGAGCGTGGCGAATTTCCTTCTCGTGCGAGTGGGTGACGGCGCGCGGGGCTTTGCCGAGTTGCAGCGCCAAGGCGTGATCGTGCGACCCATGAAGCCTTACGGCATGCCGGAGTGGTTGCGCGTGACTGTGGGCACCGAGACGCAGAACACTCGATTGCTCGCCGCCATGGACGCCGCGAAAATCGGCGCGGGGGTTTGAGAAAAGCGCGCCGTGGGACGCTACGGGCTAACTGTCGATGGTTTTGCGCAGCTCGTTTAGCAGCTCGGTGCGGTCGGGAACGAAAATGAACCGATCGCTTCCCAGTTTCTGGTAGGCGGTTTGGAGCAGGTCGAGAGGGGGCTTACGCATGCCCATGAGCGTGCGCAAATGCACGGCCACGGTGTCGGCGTGGCCTGCATCGAGATCGATGCGAATGAGGCTCGACAAGGCACCTTGATTGAGCGGATCGGTCCTCACCGCTTGATCCAACACCTGCCTAGCCTGTCGCTTGGCCCCGACCGAGATCAGCCGGTTGGAAACCGCGACCAAGTTATCGGCGCGCACTCCGGGTTGATTTAGAAAATTGCCGAGGAAGAGGTTTGCGGCCTCCTCGTCGTTCAAGCCATAATTCGCGATGGCTTGCAGGCCGTTAAACACGGACTGGAAACGTTTGCCCCATTCGGGATTTTCTTTGATCAACTGGTCGCAGGCGGCGAGGGCTGCCCTGTATTGTTTGGCGACGACGTGGGCTTCGACAATCATCAAAGCAGGTCCCTCCCAGGCGAGGTGACGCTCCTTGGTGAACTCGTAAACCCTCCGGGCGAGCTCGGGGCGTCCGGTGTTGGCGGCGAAGTCGGCGAGAGCAACGAGGGCTTCTGTGCTGTCGTTGAAATCGGTGAAAAGTTCATCCACCCCCCGCTTCACGCTGACTTCATCTCCCGCCTTGGAATACAGATAAAGCAGATCGATACGAGGACGTGGACGGTCTGGATAAGCTATCTGCCGCAGGAGCGCGAGACGGCGCATTTCACCGTCTCGGCCTATCTCGCGAAGGTAGGCGGCATACTGGGCGTAGATTTGTTCGTTTTCGGGGGCCAAGGCGGAAATCTCCGCCAGTTTGGCCAAGGCAATTTCGCGCTCTCCGCGGTCCCAATCTATCCGGATTTGTAGCAGCTGGGCGTCGGGCGAATCCTGAATCTTGTATTGCGTCAGCAATTCCTCGGCGGCGTCGTAATTACCCCGGTGAAAAAAAGCGGTTGCCCGGGCCAAAACCACCAAACGAAGCCGGTCGTCCATCGCGACGGGCTCCGGGACAACGGCGAGTAAATCGGCGGTGATGTCGATCACCTCGAAGTCGGACTGGCGCTGTAGTAGAAAAGTGAATACAGTCTGAAGGTATTCATCATCGTCGGAATGATAGGTCAATCCACTGACCAAGAGCCGTTCCGCCCGATCGGGGCGCTGCCAGGTGGTGTAGAACTGGGCCAACATCAGACGCCCGTCGCGGTTCCCCGGCGCAAGCGACAAGCCGCTGACGAAGCTTTCAAAGGCTTCTCGATATTTCTTATCCTCCAGCAGTTTTTTGCCCTGGGCCACGAGGTAGTCCCCACGGGATGCCCGGTAGGCGTCCTTTTTCATCGGGTAGAGTAGCATGTGGACGAAATTCACGTCCGGAAACCCCCGCCGATACTTCACAAAGAGGTATGCGCCCGTGGCAAGGGAGGTCCAGCCCAGCGCCAACAGGAGGACAAAAGTGACCGCCGCCTGCTTCCAGGCGATTTTTAGGCGGGTTCCACGATTGGTTCTTTGCAGGCGGATGGGGAGCAGCCTTTTCCAGCCGCGAACTGTCGGGACGGGGCGGTTGGAATAGTCATTCCGCTGTTTCGCGTCGGAGTGAATTAGGTGGGGTTCCTGCTCTGGGGGCATAAGGTGAGAAGATGGTAAAAGAAGTGAGCAGCTAATCCGTATTTTAGGTGGATTGCCAGCCCTTAGCCCCCTTCGCGGGAAAACTTCGGGAGTCTCATACGCGTTTTGCCTTCTACATGCGTTTTTGGGGATTTCTAACGGAGATAGACAAGGCTATGAGACCACGAAGTAGCATAACTCCATATGGGGTAGTGGGTCAGCTTTAATTACGCCGCCGCTTGGGCGCTGGACTCAGAATCAATCAAGGCAACGAGGCCCGAGATTTCCCAAACACGGTTTGAAACCTTGGCCTCCATCGCCGGAGTGCAGCGGAGCGTCGTGTGGATTTTGCAAAAGTTGTAGTAACAGAAGAACAGGGCGAGCATGTGCTCGTGGTTCTCGACCTTCTTGGAAAAGGCGTTCGTCAAGCGGGTGAAACGACGGTTGCCCGTGCGGATGGTGAGGTTGGAGCGCTCAATGAAGCTCGTGGAGACGTGGGCATGATGCGGGTTGCCGGTGATGACGGCGACTCGCGTTCCCATGCATTTAGCGGGCGAATAACGGGCATCGCTGCGCTCACCGCCTTCGCCGTAAATCTTAACGAGCATCGCATAATCAATGTCGGTTCCGAAGGCGTCGGCGACGACGGACAGGTAGGGCTTCTGGCCGTCCGTGGTGAGTTGATGCGGTGGGCCATGCGCGACGCCAGATCGTGCATGAAGTGGTAATCTGGCGCGCGTGAAGGCGCACCAGATGCGCCTGATCCCGCAAGAGATTTACGCCATCGCGCAGCCGGAGCTGGCCCGGCGTAAACCGCGCGTTTGGTGTCGTTGGGCGCGCTGGCTGGCTGGCTGGCAAGCATCTCCAGCCGCTCTTCGCGACCATGGTCAAAACCGCCCGGATGATCGAGCGTCCTCTGGAGGACGTAACCGCCCACTGGATACACCGCATACCAACGCCTTCCATGAAGGCCTCAACAGCGTCTTTTCCGCCGTCAAGCGCAAGCACAGTGCCTTCCTCCTTCCTCCGTGGGAACCTCATTGTCATGCTTTAG
>DAIPIP010000239.1:2102-3700 GCA_036770725.1 Opitutaceae bacterium | reverse complement strand
CCGCCGCCTCGGTGGACGAAGCCCGCGCCATCGTGGACGCCCTCCCCGCCCAGGGCCGCGCCCTCGCCCTCGCGCTCTGCGACCACCTCATGCCCGGCGTCACCGGCACCGACTACCTCATCGCGCTCAACCAAAACCTCGCCACCCGCCACGCGCGCAAACTCCTGCTCACCGCCCAGGCCGGCCACGACGACACCATCCGCGCCCTCAACCAAGGCGGCCTCGACCACTACATCGCCAAGCCCTGGCAGCCCGACGCCCTCCGCGCCGTCATCCGCGAGCAACTCACCCGCTACGTGATCGAGCGCCAGCTCGATCCCCTGCCCTACCTCGCCATCCTCGACACCGCCCGCCTCGCCGAGGCGCTGCATGATCGCAACCCCGGCGATGCCTGAGACTCGCCCCGATCCCGCCGCCGCGCTCGCCGACCGCCTGCGCCACCTCGCCGAGACGGAGCCCGCGCTCCGTCTCTACGTGCGCGACCACGCCCCCGGCGACGAACTCCTGCGCGAGGGCGAACCCAACGACTCCCTCTACGCCCTCCTCCAAGGCGAACTCGCCCTCTACAAAAAGACCGCCGGCCCAGAGCCGATCCGCGTCTCCACCCACGGTCCCGGCGACCTCCTCGGCGTCCACTCCATCTCCACCGGCCGCCCCGCCTTCACCACCGCCCGCGTGCTCACCCCCCTGCGCTGCCTGCGCCTCGACACCGTCGCGCTCGCCGACCTGCCCGCCTCCCACCCCGAGTTCCACCACCTCCTCCAGGAACTCATCACCGCCAACCTCGCCGGCCGCTACCGCTCCGCCGTGCGCCTCCAGCTTCACCTCGCCGAAGCCAACGCCGAACTCACCGAGACGCGCAACCAACTCGTGCATCAGGAAAAGATGGCCGTCCTCGGTCAGCTCGTCGCCGGCCTCGCCCACGAACTCAACAACCCCGCCGCCGCCCTCGCCCGCCAACGCGACCACCTCGCCGAGACGCTCGCCGGCCTCTTCGGCCGCGCCCTGCCCGCCGGCTGGCTCGACTACTGGCAAGCCGGCGAGACCGCCCCGCCCGCCGCCAGCGATCCCGCCGCGCGCGCCCGTCTCGAAAAACTGGATACACTCCGCCCCGCCCTGCCTCGCCCGCTGCAACGCCGCCTCGCCGCCCTGCCCGAGTCTCTCGCCACCGCGCTTCTGCCGCCGCGCGACGCCGCCGAACTCGCCCCCGACGCCGCCACCCGCCTCGCCGTCTTCGAGACCGCCCACCTGCTCCACGCCCAGCAGGCCGCCGCCGCCCAGATCAGCCACCTCGTCGCCAGCCTCAAAAACTACGCCCGCCCCGCCTCCGCCGGACCCGAACGCGTCAACCTCCGCGCCAACCTCGAAAACACCCTGCTCATCCTCGGCCCCTCGCTCGAGCACACCGACGTCTCCACCGCCCTCGAACCCGACCTCGAGGTCCACGCGCGCGGCGGCGATTTGAGCCAGATCTGGACCAACCTCATCCGCAACGCCGCCGAGGCCATGGGCCCGGGCGGCAAACTCGAAATAAGCGCCCGCCGCCTCAGCCCCGCCGAGGTCGAAGTCTGCATCATCGACCACGGCCCCGGCATCCC
>DAIPIP010000239.1:0-2002 GCA_036770725.1 Opitutaceae bacterium | reverse complement strand
CCGCCCAATCCGCGAGCAAGGCCTTCACCACCGTCGAGCCCGCCCGGTGCGCCGCCTCCAACGCGGGCAACATGCCCTGATACTCCGCCACCATGCTGTCCGCCGCCGTCACACCCTTGGGCGGCATCGAATAGTTGCTGCCCGTGCGCAAGACCAGCAGCCGCTGAAAGTCCGCCTTTCCCACCAGCGTCAGCCGCTCGATCGCGTTGGCGAACACATGGTCCTCCATGTTGGTCATCGCCACGCGCCCGCGACCCTCGGTGTAGAGCGCCGTCCAGTCGTCCGCCCACCGCTGCATCACCGCCCCGTGCCAGTAGCGGCTCGACGCGAAACTGTCGCCAATCAACACCACCGGCCCGGCCGCCATCGCCGGAAAATCCGGCGCGTAGCGCACGCGATGCGCCGCCGCCTCGGGCGAGTCGGCGAGCGTCAAGTCCTTGGTTTTTGAATACGCCCACTGAACAAGCCCCGGATTGAGCGTCCACGCCATCGGCTTCGGCGCCCACGCCGGTATGACCGGCTTCTCCAGCGGGTTTTTGTTGCCCAGCGCCATGATGCCGTAGGGCCATTCGGGCGGCGCCTCGCGCGAATCGATCTCGTAGGCGATGTCGCCGTCGATCACATGCCGCGCCCACGCCGCGCTGCCCTCCGCCGCGACCTGCGGATTCACGCCCGCGATACCCGCCACCAGCCAGTAGCTACGCGTGAAATCAAAACGAGGATCCACCCCGAGCGCGTAGAGCTGCACCCCCGCGCGCCACACCGTGCCGGCGACCACGCCGTAAACGCCCGTCTCGGGATTGTAGCGCACCGGTCGGTCGAGCCCGGGCACAACGATCAACTCGGTCAGCCCCTCGCGCTCGACCCAAAACTGAAACTCCCCCGGCCGGTCACCCGTGTCCGCCCCGACCTCGAAGGCGACCACCACCACGACCTTCGGCGTGTGCTCGACACCGCTCGCACGCGCAAACGGGCCCGAGAGCGACAAGACGGCTACCAGTAAAAACAAACGGGTTATCGAAAACATGCCCGCGTGTTCGCAAAGCTTGTGCCAACGCGCGCCGCTACGCGCCGCACCTCAAACCTGCGTCTTAAAATACGCTATCGTGCGCGAAAGCCCCTCCTCCAGCGCCACCGTCGGCGCCCAGTTGTCCAAATGCTTTTGCGCGAGCGTGATGTCCGGCCGGCGCTGCTTCGGGTCGTCGCCCGGCAGCGCGCGATGCACGATCTTCGATTTGCTGCCGGTAAGCTTCAGCGTGAGTTCGGCGAGTTGCAGCATGGTGAACTCGCCCGGGTTGCCGATGTTGATCGGGCCGGTGACTTCGTTCTGGTTCATGAGGCGCACAAAACCCTCGATCAGGTCGTCCACGTAGCAAAAAGAACGCGTCTGCAAACCGTCGCCGTAGATCGTGATGTCTTCGCCGCGCAGCGCCTGCACGATGAAATTCGAGACCACGCGGCCATCATTCGGATGCATGCGCGGACCGTAGGTGTTAAAGATGCGCACGATGCGGATATCGACCTGGTTTTGCCGGTGATAATCCATGAACAATGTCTCGGCCACGCGCTTGCCCTCGTCGTAACAGGAGCGGATGCCGATGGGATTCACGTTGCCCCAGTAGCTCTCCGGCTGCGGGTGGATCGCCGGGTCGCCGTAAACCTCGGACGTGCTCGCCTGGAACACGCGCGCACGGGTGCGCTTGGCGAGACCGAGACAGTTGATCGCGCCCATGACGGAGGTTTTCACCGTCTTGATCGCGTTGTATTGGTAATGCGGCGGCGAGGCCGGACAGGCCAGATTGTAGATCTGGTCCACTTCAAACTTGAACGGATCGATCACATCGTGGCGCACGAGTTCGAAGTCGGGCCGGCCAAGCAAATGGGCGATGTTGGTCTTCCGACCGGTGAAAAAATTATCGAGGCAAATGACCTCGTTGCCGTCTTTCAAAAGACGATCACAAAGATGAGAACCAAGGAAGCCGGCGCCGCCGGTGATGAGAAT
>DAIPIP010000238.1:0-3731 GCA_036770725.1 Opitutaceae bacterium | reverse complement strand
GCGAGACGACGGGGTGCGAGGGCAGGTAGGGCGCGAGGTGCGCGGCCACGCAGACAGGGCCGACGCCGGGGCCGCCGCCGCCGTGCGGGATGCAGAAGGTTTTGTGAAGGTTGAGATGGCAGACGTCGGCGCCGATGCGGCCGGGGGAGGTGAGGCCGACCTGGGCGTTCATGTTGGCGCCGTCCATGTAAACCTGGCCGCCGTGGGCGTGGATGGTGGCGCAGATGTCGCGGATGGTGGCCTCGAACACGCCGTGCGTGCTGGGGTAGGTGATCATCAACGCGGCGAGGTTGGCGGCGTGTTGGGCGGCCTTGGCGGAGAGGTCGGCGACGTCGATGTTGCCGCTGGCGTCGCAGGCGACGGGGACGACGGTGAAGCCGCACATGACGGCGCTGGCGGGGTTGGTGCCGTGGGCGCTGGTGGGGATGATGCAGATGTTGCGGTGGCATTCGCCGCGCGCGCGGTGGTAGGCGCGGATGGCGAGCAGGCCGGCGTATTCGCCCTGCGAGCCGGCGTTGGGCTGGAGGGAGGTGGCGGCGAAGCCGGTGATCTCGGAGAGCCAGGTCTCGAGGTCGCGGACGAGACGGGCGTAACCGCGGGTCTGGTCGGCGGGGGCGAAGGGATGCAGGCCGCCGAACTCGGGCCAGGAGACGGGGAACATCTCGGAGGCGGCATTGAGCTTCATGGTGCAGGAGCCGAGCGAGATCATCGAGTGGCACAGGGAAAGATCCTTGGCTTCGAGCCGCTTGATGTAGCGGAGCAGCTCGTGCTCGGTGTGGTAGGAGTTGAAGACGCGCGCGGTGAGGAAGGGGGAGGTGCGGGCGAGGGAGCCGAAGGCGGCGGAGGGCGCGGCGATGTCGGCGGCGTCGAGTTCGGCGGATTCGCTGAAGCAGGCGAGGAGGGCGCGGAGCTCGGCCTCGGTGACGGTTTCGTCGAGGGAGAGGCCGACGGTGTGGGCGTCGATGACGCGGAGGTTGAACTTGCGGGCCTCGGCGGCGGCGTGGACGCGGGCGGCGGAGACCTTGCCGACGGTGAGAGTGTCGAAAACGGGGCGCTCGTTGACGGTGGCTCCGGCGCGGCGCAGGGCGGCGGCGAGGAGTGTAGTGATGCCTTGGATACGGGTGGCGATGCGGCGCAGGCCGGCGGGGCCGTGCCAGACGGCATACATGGACGCCATGACGGCGAGGAGCACCTGGGCGGTGCAGATGTTGGACGTGGCCTTGTCGCGGCGGATGTGTTGCTCGCGGGTGCCGAG
Source organism: Opitutaceae bacterium (assembly GCA_036770725.1). Taxonomy (GTDB): domain Bacteria; phylum Verrucomicrobiota; class Verrucomicrobiia; order Opitutales; family Opitutaceae; genus IMCC26134_A. The sequence continues at coordinate 2,476 of DAIPIP010000238.1, read as the reverse complement.
GGAGAGGCGGAGGGCGGGGGTGCCTTGGGCGTCGCGGGAGACGCCGACGAGGCGGCCGGGCATCTGGCGTTTGAGGGCGTCGCGGGTGGCGAAGAAGCCGGCGTGGGGGCCGCCGAAGCCGTGGGGAACGCCGAAGCGCTGGGCGGAGCCGACGGCGACGTCGGCGCCGAACTCGCCGGGGGCCTTTAAGAGGGTGAGGGCGAGGAGGTCGGTGGCGACGACGCAGTAGGCGCCGGCGGCGTGGGCGCGGGCGAAGAGGTCGGCGAAGTCGTGGATGTCGCCGGTGGTGTCGGGGTATTGAACGAGGAGGCCGAAGAGGCCGGGGGCGGAGGCGGGATCGAAGGTGGAGGCGTCGCCGGTTTGCACGGTGATGCCGAGCGGGGTGGCGCGGGTTTTGACGAGGTCGATGGTCTGCGGGTGGCAGCGATCGGAGACGAAGAAGAGGCCGGCCTCGGCGGAGTTTTTGGCGCGGTGGCAGAGCATCATGGCCTCGGCGGCGGCGGTGGCCTCGTCGAGCAGTGAGGCGTTGGCGATGTCGAGGCCGGTGAGGTCGGTGACTAGGGTTTGGAAGTTGAGCAGGGCTTCGAGGCGGCCTTGGGCGATCTCGGCCTGGTAGGGGGTGTAGGCGGTATACCAGCCCGGGTTTTCGAGGATGGCGCGCTGGATGACGGGCGGGGTGAGGGTGCCGTAGTAGCCCTGGCCGATAAAGGCGCGGTGGACCTTGTTGAGGGAGGCGATTTCGCGGAGCTCGGCGAGGGCGGCGGATTCGGAGAGCGGGGCGGGGAGGGAGAGGGCTTTTTCGAGGCGGATGGCGGGCGGGACGGCGGCGTCGATCAGCGCGTCGAGCGAGGGCTGGCCGAGGGCTGCGAGCATGCGGCCCTGCTCTGCGGGCGGGAGAGAATTATGGCGCGGAGCGAAGGCGTCGGTCGGCGCGAGGAGGTCGGCCAAGGAGGAGTCGACGGACTGGGACGAGAAAGAGGGGGCGGAGGCAGGCATGGATGAGCGGACCTTGGCGGGGAGGGGCAGGGCGGCAAATCGGAAGTGGAAAAGGCTGCGGAATCTTACGGGCTCGTTGCTGCGTTTGGTCACGGCGGCGATTTGTGTGAGGTCGGGTGCAAGGTGAAAGAAGCCTGGAGAATCCTGCCAGGGCATGCGATTGAAGTGGTTTACTGGCTTTTGCACTTGAGTTTCGGGACCGAACTTTGGGGCGGATCGCTGTCACTGGTCTTGCTTCGCGTTGCCGCAAGGGGCGCTGTTGCCGCCGACCAACCGTGAAGTTTGGGATGGATTCGACGCGGAGGGTCGGGTGTGTTGGCCGACCCATGAATCCTGTTCTCAAGCTGTTGCTCGAAGGTGGCAGACTCACGACCGCGCAGATGGCGCAAGTCGCGGGTCTCTCCGTCGCCGAAGTCGAACAGCACCTGGAGCAGCTGAAAAAAGATAAAATCTTCCTCGGCTGGCGTCCGGTGCTCGATCTTTCCCGAGAGGCAGCCGCAGGCGCCGCCGTGCGCGCGGTCATCGAGGTGAAACTCACGCCCGAGCGCGGCGGCGGTTTCAACAACCTCGCCCAGCGCCTCGCGAAGTTCGACGAGGTCGAGTCGTGCTACCTGATGTCGGGCGGCTATGACCTGCTGGTCTTCGTGAACGCGCCCACGCTTCAGAAGGCCGCGGCCTTCGTCTCCGAAAAACTCTCCACCCTCGGCGGCGTGCTCTCCACCAGCACGCACTTTCTGCTGCGCTCCTACAAGGAGGGCGGTTTCGCGCTGGATGGCGGCGAGGGTTCGGGTGATCGCCTCAACGTCACCCCCTGAGCGGAGTATCCACATGAGCACTACCAGCAATCGCTGGGTGGCCGGCCACGTGGCCTCGCTGCCCCGAAGCGGCATTCGCGACTTCTTCGAACTCGTGGCCAAGATGAAGGGCCAGGACGTCATCTCGCTCGGCGTCGGCGAGCCCGACTTCACCACGCCTTGGCACGTGCGCAAGGCGGCCATCACCGCGCTCGAGGAGGGCAAGACCTACTACACCTCGAACCTCGGCATGATCGAGCTGCGCCGCGCGGTCTCGACCTACGTGACCGAGCACTTCGGCGTAAACTATCGCCCGGAGGATCAGGTCATCATCACGGTGGGCGTTTCCGAGGCGCTCGACCTGTGTTTCCGCGCCTTCTGCAATCCGGGCGACAAGGTGATGTATCACCAACCCTGCTACGTTTCCTACCATCCGAGCATCTCGCTCGTTCACGCCGAGGGCGTGGCGGTGCCGACCTACGCGAAGGACAATTTTGCGCTCACGGCCGAGGCCCTGCGCGCGGCGTGGGTGCCGGGCTGCAAAATTCTGATGCTGAACCTGCCGTGCAATCCGACCGGCGGCACTTGTGACCGCGCGCAGTTGGAGGCCATCGCCGCGTTTTGCCGCGAGAAGGATCTGCTGGTCTTGAGCGACGAGATTTATTCCGAGCTCACCTTCGACGGCA
>DAIPIP010000237.1:0-3746 GCA_036770725.1 Opitutaceae bacterium | reverse complement strand
CCACCTTCTTCGTCTTCATCCCTGGGTCAGGATGTATAGGGGCCTGTCTGAAGCGCGAGAATCAGGCATTGACCGGCTTTTGCGCGGGTGCGTAGCGTGCCAGATTCTCTCCGCAAAACCCTGCCGAAATTTCCGAACGTGAACATCCAAATCCAAGACGTCTCCCCCAGCCGCAAGACCCTTACCGTTAATCTCGACGCCACCGAAGTCGCCGCCGAATACAAGGCCGTGATCGGTGAAGTCGCCAAACAGGTGAACATCCCCGGCTTCCGTCCCGGCAAGGCTCCCGCCGCCTTGGTGCTCAAGCAATACGGCAAGGCCGTTAACGAGGAGTTCAAGCAGAAGGTGCTCGGCAAGGCCTACCGCGAAGGCCTCAAGGAGTCGAAGCTCGACGTCATCCAGGTCGTCTCCGTGCAGGAGGGCGACATCGCTCCGGACAAGTTCGCCGGCATCAACTTTATCGTCGATCTCCGCCCCTCCTTCGAGCTGCCCGACATCGCCGGCATCCCGGTGACCGTCGCCGCCACCGAGCCGACCGACGCCGAGGTCGAGGCCGGCATCGACGCCCTCCGTTCCGAGCGAGCCGATTTCAAGGTCGCCGAGCGCGCCTCCCAAAAGGGCGACTACGTGAAGCTCTCCTACACCGGCACCGTGGATGGCCAGGCCATCCTCGAGTTCGCCCCCGACAAGCAGATCTACGGCTCCGTGCCCCAGACCTGGGAAGAAGTTGAAGGCGAAAACGAAGGTCTCATCCCCGGTCTCGGCAAGGCCCTCGCCGGTCTCGCCGTCGGCGACAAGAAGGACATCGCCGTGACCTTCCCCGCCGAGTTCTCCGCCGCCCCGGCCCTCGCCGGCAAAAACGCCAGCTACGCCGTCGAGATTCTCGAAATCCGCGAGCGCGTGCTGCCCGAGCTCAACGAAGAGTTTTTCAAGGCCAACCAGGTGGACGATCTCGCCGGCCTCCAGGCCAAGGTCCGCAACAACCTGAAGGCCCGCAAGGACTACGAGAACGCCAACGGCAAGCGCCGCCAGGTCGTGGACGCCCTCGTGGCCAAGGTCGATTTCGCCGTTCCCGAGAGCCTCATCGAGCAGGAGACCCAGAGCGTGGTCCGCCAGTTCATCCAGGAGAACCAGCGCCGCGGTCTCACCGCCGAGCAGTTCGAAAAGGACAAGGACTCCATCATCGCCAACGCCCGCGCCGCCGCCGCGACCCGCGTGAAGACCCAGCTCATCCTCGCCCGCATCGCCGAGCAGGAGAAGCTCGCGGTCGAGGCCAACGACATCGACGCCTTCCTCTATCGCCAGTCCATGCAGACCGGCACCAAGCCCGAGAAGCTGGTCAAGGAGCTCACCAACGATCGCGACCGCCTCCGCGCCGTGCAGCAGAGCATCGTATTCGACAAGGCCCTCGACCTCGTGGTCTCGAAGGCCGTCGTCACCGAGGCGGCCGCCGAGCCCGCGAACGCCTAAAACGCGTTTGGACGAGTTCGGCCCGAGTTTGTTTTTTCAAAGCCCCGTCGCGTGTTTCGCGACGGGGCTTTTTGTTTTTCCCCAAGCAGCGGCGATACTCTTGTCGCCGCTCCTTGTTTTCCTCCCCGTCTCGCGCTTGCCTTCCGCGTTCGCGCGGTGAACGTCTTCCGAATCTTATGAGTTACTACGTTCCGATGGTGATCGAAAACAACGGCCGCGTGGAGCGGTCGATGGATATTTACTCCCGCCTCTTGAAGGATCGCATTATCTTCATCGGCACGCCGATCGACGACGGCGTGGCCAACGTGGTCATCGCCCAGCTGCTCTTCCTCCAGATGGAAGACCCGAAGAAGGACATTCACCTCTACATCAACTCGCCCGGCGGCATCGTCACCGGCGGCATGGCGATCTACGACACCATCCGCTTCCTCCAGTGCGACGTTGTCACCTACTGCATCGGCCAGGCCGCGAGCATGGCGACCGTGCTTCTCGCCGCCGGCACCAAGGGCAAGCGCTTCGCCCTTCCGCATAGCCGCGTGATGATCCACCAGCCCAGCGGCGGCGCGGGCGGCCAGGCGGCCGACATCGCCATCGCGGCCAAGGAAATCATCCGCTGGCGCCAAGTGCTCAACCAGGTGATTTCCCGCCACACCGGCAAGACCATCGAGCAGCTCGAAATCGACTCCGACCGCGACTACTTCATGAGCGCGCAGGAGGCCAAGGCCTACGGGCTCGTCGATCACGTGGTGGAAAACGCCGGCGAGACCGCCGCCATCACTCCTGCAGCCGCGGCGGCCTGAGCAATCTTCGCCTTACATTCCGTTACCCGTCCCCCGCCTCCATCTCCATGGCCAAGGCCACGCGCGTCAGTCTCTGTTCGTTTTGCGGGAAACCCCAGTCGGAGGTTCGCAAGATCATCGCCGGGCCAGGCGTGTATATCTGCGACTCCTGCGTGAACGTCTGCAAGACGATCATCGACCGCGAACTCTCCACGCCCGCGGTTGATCGTCAGCCGACCTTTCGCCTGCTCAAGCCCGCCGAGATCAAACGCACGCTTGACGAACATGTCATCGGTCAGGATCACGCCAAGAAAGTCCTCTCGGTCGCGGTCTATAACCACTACAAGCGCCTCACCTTCGCCGCCGGTTCGCCCGACGCGGCGGGCGCGGCGCTCGCGCCCGAGTTCAACGACGTCGAGGTCGAGAAGAGCAACATCCTGCTCGTCGGCCCCACCGGCTCGGGCAAGACGCTGCTCGCCCGCACGCTCGCGCGCATCCTCGACGTGCCCTTTGCCATCGCCGACGCTACCAGCCTCACCGAGGCTGGCTACGTGGGAGACGACGTGGAAAACGTGATCGTGCGCCTCCTCCAAAACGCCAACTTCGACGTGAAGCGCGCGGAGTCTGGCATCATTTACATCGACGAAATCGACAAGATCGGGCGCAAAACAGAAAACGTCTCCATCACCCGCGACGTCTCCGGCGAAGGCGTGCAGCAGGCGCTGCTCAAGATTCTCGAAGGCACGATTTGCAACGTCCCGCCGCAGGGCGGGCGCAAGCATCCGAACCAGGATCTTGTGCAGGTGAATACGCAGAACATCCTCTTCATCTGCGGCGGTGCCTTCGTGGGGCTCGACGGCATCGTGCAACGCCGCCTCGGCGCGCGCGGCATCGGCTTCGGCGCGCACACCCTGGCGGCCGGCGCGGCCAAGCCGGCGACGACCGACGCCGATACGCTCGCGGAAGGATTGTCCCGTTCGCTCGCGCCAGAGGATTTGGTGCGCTACGGCATGATCCCCGAGTTTATCGGTCGCCTGCCGGTCGTGTCGGTCCTCGCGCCGCTGAAGCTGGCCGACTTGGAGCGCGTGTTGCAGGACACGAAAAATTCGTTGGTGAAACAATACGCCAAGCTCTTCGCGATGGACGGCGTGACCTTGCGCTTCACCGACGACGCGCTTGGCGCGATCGCGCAAAAAGCCTTGTCGCTAAAAACCGGCGCGCGAGCGCTGCGTTCGATATTGGAGCAGCTGATGCTCGACGTGATGTATGACCTGCCCGCGCGGGACGATATCGCGGAAGTGGTGATCAACGCCGCAGTCGTGAACGGCGAGTCGCGGCCGAAACTAAAGCGCAAGCCGCGCGCGAGTCGCGCAGCGGACACGGCGTCGGATGACGAAGCGAAAAACGCGGCGTAATTGCGATTAGAGCTCCTCAAGGGAGGTCTCATACCAGTTACGCATTGCTTTGATACTTTAGGTTGGCGCGCCAGCGTTTACT
>DAIPIP010000057.1:0-16312 GCA_036770725.1 Opitutaceae bacterium | reverse complement strand
GTGTTGCTTCGTTCTTTTCAGATCACCGGCACGACGCGGCACTGGGCTGCGTCCCGGAAAATCACCGAAAGTTTTAAGTCTTTTGGGGGTGTTCTGGATTCGACCCTTGGTTGGAGTGTTTGGCCGCCCTTCGCGAGTGACGGTCTCGCGCTATAAATTCCTTCGAACAAAAATAAACGGCACCTACGAAGAAATGCCCCTCGCAGCCTAAGTGCAGCGACGATCGACTAGTGATGTTCGCTAGCTAGGAGATCGACGACAGCGAACATAACGCCCAGAGCCACCCGCGGTGTGGGCGTCGTATCTTCGATCCGGGGGTTAGTTTACGGCATTGCGTGTGCAGTCGCGGGCCGTCGGCGAATTTAAAACGGCACTATGAGGGTAGATGCCATGCGCAAAGGTCAGGGGCACGCGGGTTCAATTCCCGCCACCTCCACCATTCTGAACGGCTAGAGCCGCGCGGACCTTTTTTGGTTCGCGCGGCTTTTTCGTGTCGGCCCGGTCGGGAATCGAGCCGCGTGCATGCGCTGCGCGCTTCATCGCGGGTGTCGAGCAAACACCATCTGCGGCGCCGCCAGCTCTCTCCGCCTCACCTATTCAGAACGACGATTCTGAACGACCATGAACCGGCCTCTTCGACTTATGTTAACTATCGCAAGACCGAGCATGCCTTTAGCCAATGACCGCCTGGGTTCGCACTGCACGGCGACGAGTTGCCGCGATGAGGAACACGAATCCTCCTGCGAGCGTCGCGGTGGAGGCGGGCTCGGGGATGATGCCGGGCAGGGGTAAGGTGTCCCCAAAAAGGCTCCATCCCGAGTAACCATCGGCTTGCAGGGCGGAGTTGATCTGACCGTAGGCGGTGAAAACGGGAAGACTGTCGTAAGTGTATTGCACGCCGTTAGATGTTCCAATCGCCGAATGCACTCCAAAAAGGGCGAGCTGGCCGCCTTCCAGGCGCACAAAGGTGGGGCTGCCGGAGTCGCCGACCTCTCCTTGGGCCTCGCCCGTTGTATCATCAAAATCCGCGGCCGCGAGCACGCTATCGACTAGGTTATCATTGCCCGCTCCAAACGGAAGAAGGCTGGTTTCAAACACGGCCTCGATCATGTTGGTGCCGACCCGACCGTTTTTGCCATAAAACGTCACGGGCAAACCTTCATAATCGGCCGAAATATTGCCGAGGAAAATCCCGTTGTAGGAGGTGATGTGGTTGGTATCCACCACTTGTGTCAGCCGCCCGATCGAGAGGTCTGAGTCGCGACCTTGATAAGTCAATGTGGTCGAACTGGAGACGGTGTAGGTGCGTTTTATGCCGTCTGCCCCGAGGAAAGACACGGTTGAACCAGCCGAGGGGGCAACGTGCGCGGCGGTTAAAAAGTGCTCCGGCGAGATAAGCGTGATGGCGAATCGGGAGTCGTTGTCCCGCCAGCCCACTCCGGAGAGGTCGTAGCCGGCCAAAGCGAAAGATGGGGATGTATTGGCTACGGGCGAAGAGGGGAAGCCCGAGTCGAAGCGTTCGTTGATGATGCTTTGATAGCCTTGCACAACGAGGGCGCAGGCGATTGGCGAGAAAGCAAAAAGCCCGAGTAGAGCGGCGACGAAATTAGCGAGGCGCATGGCAAGGCGGGTTATGGGCGAAGCAACGAGCGTAACTTGAGACGGAAGACCGGCGTAAAAGCAAGCTACGCAAGATTACGGTGCCGCAAAATTTACAGACGCGGTTGGAACGGGGTTTCTCGCACTTCGGCTCGACAGGGCTGGCCCGTCCGCCGGGCGATCTGATCGAGCATCCGTTCGGCAAACACCGCGCAGGAGGGAAGCGTCCGCTTTCGACAACACTGGCGAAAGCGCCCGATGCGCCCCCCCCAATCCTGCGTTCGTTTATCCTGACACTCCTCCGGAGCGAACTCAGAGGCTGTCCAGATCCACCAAAATCTCGCGAGGACTGGACCCGTTTTCCGGGCCGACGATCCCGCGCTCTTCCATAAGATCCACGATACGGGCCGCGCGGTTGTAACCGATGCGCAGCCGGCGCTGAAGCGTCGACGTCGATGCACGCTTGGTCGCCCGCAACACCCCGATGGCTTTTTTGTAGAGCTTCTCGTCGTCCTGGTCGTCGCCGGTGATTTCCTCCTCGTCGTTGTCGGAATTGGCCGCCGCGTCGTCTTCGATCTGATTCTGCACGTTCTCCGCGTATCGGGGCGGACCATTGCGTTTCAGATACTCGACAAACTCGGCCACCTCCTCGTCCGAAACGAACGCGCCCTGCGCACGCACCAAACGCGAACTGCCAGGCGGAGAAAACAACATGTCGCCACGCCCGATAAGCATGTCCGCACCCTTGCCGTCTAGGATGGTGCGAGAGTCCACCTGCGAGGCCACCTGGAAGGCGATGCGCGAGGGCAGGTTGGCCTTGATCACGCCCGTGATGACATTCACCGACGGGCGCTGGGTCGCGATGATCAAGTGGATGCCGGCGGCGCGGGCCAACTGCGCGAGGCGGGCGATGCTCGTCTCGATCTCAGCGGACGCCACCATCATCAAATCGGCCAGCTCGTCGATGATCGCGACGATGTAGGGCAGGCGTTCCGGCAACGGATCGTCGCTTTTCGTCGAGACCGGATCGATGCCTGCCAACCCTGCTTGCGCGTCGGGCGTCACCACATCGGCGCCGGCTTTTTTGCGCGTGTTGAAACCGATGATGTTTCGCACCCCGACCTTCGCGAAAATCTGGTAACGTTGTTCCATTTCCCCAAGCAGCCACTTCAGCGCCGAAGGCACTTTCTTCGGCTCGGTCACCACCGGGATCAACATGTGCGGAAGGGTGTTAAACACCTTCAACTCGACCACCTTCGGGTCCACCATCAACAGGCGCAGATCCTTGGGGCTCTTGCGATAAACGATGGATGCGATGATCGAGTTGATGCACACCGACTTGCCCGAGCCCGTGGCTCCCGCGATCAAAAGGTGGGGCATCTTGGCCAAATCCGAGATGAGCGGCTTGCCGGAAACATCCTTGCCCAGCGCGATGGGAATCTCCGCCTTCGCCGACACCCAATCCTCCGACTCCAAAATCTCCCGCATGCCGACCGGTGTCGGGTGCCGATTCGGAATCTCGATACCCACCGCGGCCTTGCCGGGAATCGGCGCGAGGATGCGCACGGACTGGGCGCGCATGCCGAGCGCGATGTTTTTGTCGAGATTCGCTATTTTCTCAACCCGCACCCCGGGCGCGGGCGCGACTTCATAGGACGTGATCACCGGCCCCACATGAATCTCTCCCGGCGTCACCGTAACGCCAAACTCCCCCAAGATGCGCACCAAGTCCTCCATGTTGCGCAGATGCTCGCTGTCCGAATCTTCCGAAGACGCCGTCACCTGGTCCTTGAGCAAGGAGAGCGGCGGAAACTGGTAATCCGCCTCGGCGACCGGAATAGATGAGGCCTTCGCCTTCCGGGTTTCCTCCGGTTTTACGATGGAGATCGCCCCGCCGGCAGCCCCCGGCACGGCCCCCGACAAGGGATCGGCCGAGCGGGCCGCCGTCGCGGTCGCGCTCGGCGCCCGCACCACCCGGGCCTCGGGCACGAGTCCGTTCGCCGCCTGTTCCGTAACCGACGGCTCCCGGATCTCGGCCGTGGTGGCCTCCACGGGCTTGGCAAAGGGAGAACGCGAGGGCGGACGATTCGGATCTTTCTGAATCTCCAGTTTTTTCTCGGTCGGCGGTGCCGCTGCCGACACCACGCGCTTGGAGGCGTCCAGCTTGCTCTTCTCTTTCGCGGCCCGCAGTTCGGCGCGTAACTTTTTCTCCTGCGCGCGCAACTCCGCTCGCCGCGCGCGCCATGCATGAAACGCATGCAGCAACCGGTCAAACTCGCCCGCGATGTCGGTCGTCAACACGAACACCAAACTCAAAATATAGACCAAACCCAACACCAGCGCGGACCCGAAACCACCCATCAAATCCGCCAGGAAATTCGTGTAGATCGCATTCCCCGCCACCCCGCCCAAATCATGCGGAAAATAGTTCCCCTTGAAGCCGCCCACCATCGCCGCCAACGCCGACCCCGTGAACACGCACAGCAAAATCGCCACCCCTCGCGTCGCCACCAACTGGCGCACGTTGCGCAAAGAAACATAAGTCAACCAACCCAGGAACGCCGGCACCAGCCACGCCCCGATCCCGAACCACGACAAAAGGTAAAACGTCACGCTCGCGCCCACCAACCCCACCGCGTTGCTATCCGTGGCATGGGTCGTGTTAAACGCCACCTGTTCGGGCGCGTAATCGATGAACGCCACGCCCATCAAAATACTCACCATGAAGCACGCGCTCGCCGTTACCCAGCGCGGGCGGTGCCGCGGCGGCTGGAAGGAAGGTCCGTGATTTGGGTTTGAACTGGCGGCTTTCGGCATGTGGCGTGGCAGGTGGGGCGAGGCTCTATTTTTACATTTCGAGTCATTCCGCCCTCCGGTCAAAGGCAATCACGCCCACATCCGCACTTCCCCTTATTTTTCACCTGTCTTTGCCATGAACGAACTTCTTCGCCTTAAACCTCTTTACCAAGAACGCGTCTGGGGCGGACGCGCCCTCGAAACCGCCCTCGGCCGCACTCTTCCCGGCACCCAACCCATCGGCGAAGCCTGGGAAATCGTGGATCGCCCCGAAGCCCAATCCACCATCGCCCACGGCCGCCTCGCCGGTAAAACCCTCCGCGAAGCCATCGCCTCCCACCCCTCCGAAATCATGGGCCCCGGATGGGAAAAAGACCGCCCCTTCCCCATTCTCGTCAAATGGCTGGACTGCCGCGAACGCCTGAGCCTCCAAGTCCACCCCCCCGCCTCCGTCGCCCCCCAGCTCAAGGGCGAACCCAAGACCGAAACCTGGTTCATCGCCGACACCCAGCCCGGCGCCGGCCTTCTCGTCGGCCTCAAAAAAGGCGTCACCCGCGACCAGTTCGAAAAAGCCCTCAAGGACAACGCCCTCGAGCCCCTCGTCCACCGCTTCCCCGTCGCCGAGGGCGACAGCATCCTCGTGCGCAGCGGCCAGATCCACGCCATCGACGGCGGGAACCTCATCCTCGAAATCCAACAAAACTCCGACACCACCTACCGCGTTTACGACTGGGGCCGCGTCGGCCTCGACGGCAAACCCCGCCAACTTCACGTCAAAGAGTCCCTCGCCTCCATCAAGTGGGACGACTTTGAACCCGCCCCCGTCCGCGGCGCCCCCACCTCCGGCGTGATTGCCGACTGCCCCGAATTCCGCATCCGCCGCATCGTCCTCGACGCCGGCGAAGCCCTCCACTTCGAGGCCGGCGAACAAGCCCGCATCCTCAGCGTCGTCACCGGCGAACTCTCCTGCTCGGGCAAACAAAGCCTCGGCCGCGGCGAAAACGCCATCCTGCCCTGCTCCGGCGACTTCGCCTTCAAGGCCGCCGCCTCCTCCCTCGTGCTCATCACCGAAAACTTCACCGGCCAAGGTTCGGCGTGATCCCCCCTCCCCCGCCGCCCCATCCCAGCCCCGCCGCCTCCGCTCATCCTGGGCGGCCTCGCGCGAACCCCGGCTCCCGCCGCCGCGGCGGCATCCTCGGCTGGCTTGCCGGCACCCTCGTCTTCCTCGCCGCCGCCGCCTCCTTGGCCTGGATGATCCTCCTCCCCTCCGCCGTGGAAACCCGCTTCGCCGACATCACCGGCGCCTCCCTCCGCCTCCAAGGCCTCACCGGCGACCCCTTCTCGGGCACCGCCAGCGTCACCGGTTGGACCCTCCGCGAAACCGACTCCCCCGGCGCCCCCGTCATAGCCCGGGGCGCCGCCACCGCCCTCCACGCTCCCGGTTGGCGCGGCTCCTTCAACGCCTCCGACGGCGAACTCGTCGTCATCGACGGCCTCGACCTCCACCTCGTCGAAGCCCGCCTCGCCCCCGATCCCGACGGCCGCTGGCCCCTGCTCGCCATCGCCGCCGCCTCCGGCCTCCCCTACGAACGCGGCGGTCCCGTCAGCGACCAAAACGCACGCGTCCGTGTAAAAAAATTCCGCCTCCGCGTGGACACCATTCTCGTTCGCAACGCCACCACCGGCACCGAAACCCCCGTGCGCATCGACTGGGCCGGCGAGTTCACCGAACTCGACCACACCCGCCCCGTGGTCGCCGCCCTCCTCGCCGCCGCTCGCGCCCGCTGATTGCCCGTGCGAGAAGCGACACTCCGGTCGCCTTTTGAACCCGCACGATTCCCTCCGGGCACAGGGCTTGCGCACCCGCATATCTTGTTTTCCACTCAACCTTTTTCCATGAGCCAGACCGAACCTGAAATCCCGACTCCCGCCACCCCGGAACCCGCGCCCGCCGCCGCCGAAGCCGCCGCGACGCCCCCAGCCGAACCCACGCCGGCCGCCACGCCCGCGTCGGCCTCGTCCGTGACCGCCGCCGAATACGAAGCGCTCCTCGCCGCCGCGAAAAAAGAGGCCTCCGACAATTACGACCGCTACCTGCGCTCCGTCGCCGACCTCGAAAACTTCCGCAAACGCGCCGTGCGCGACCGCGAGGACGCCGCCCACCGCGCCTCCACCCGCATCCTCGAGGACCTCATGCCCGTCCTCGACAACCTCGCCCTCGGCCTCCAGGCCGCCAAGGCCCCCAACGCCGACCTCAAGACCCTCGTCGGCGGCGTCGAGATGATCGGCCAGCAGCTCAAGTCCGCCCTCGCCGGCCACGGCCTCGCCGAGGTCGCGCCGCTCGGCCAGCCCTTCGACCCCAACCTCCACGAGGCCATCTCCCACCAGCCCCACGAGGATATCCCCGCCGACCACGTCTGCGCCGTCGTGCGCATCGGCTACACGCTGAACGGCCGCCTCGTGCGCGCCGCCAGCGTCGTCGTCTCCGCCGGCGCCCCCGAGAAACCGGCCGACCCCGCCGCCGGCGTCGTCGTCTGATCCGCCCGCCCGCCGCCGCACCAGCCGCCGTCTCGTATCCAGTTTAAAACTACAACCCGTCCATGGCCGAAGAAAACTACTACACCCTCCTTGGCGTCGAAAAAGGCGCCACCGAGGAGGATCTCAAAAAGGCCTACCGCAAAAAGGCCGTCCAATTCCACCCGGACAAAAACCCCGGCAACAAAGAAGCCGAGGAGATGTTCAAAAAAGTCTCCGAAGCCTACGAGGTGCTTAAAGACCCCCAGAAGCGCGCCGCCTACGATCAATACGGCCACCGCGCCTTCACCCAGCAAGGCGGAGCCGGCCCGCGCGGCCCCGGAGGCATGGGCGGCGCCGGCGGCTTCCACGATCCCTTCGACATCTTTCGCGAGGTCTTCGGCCAGCAAGGTGGCGGTGGCGGCGGTGGCGGCATCTTCGACCAGATGTTCGGCGGCGGCGGTGGCGGCGGTTCCGACCGCGACGGCTCCGACCTGCGCTACGACCTCGAGATCACCCTCGAGGAGGCGGCCAAGGGGATTGAAAAGGAAATCACCTTCCGCCGCCTGCACGCCTGCGAACGTTGCGACGGCTCCGGCGCCGAGCCCGGCTCCAAACGCGTCACCTGCCCCACGTGTCGCGGCTCCGGCCAGATACGTCGCAGCGGCGGCATCATCACCTTTGCCCAGACCTGCCCCACCTGCGGCGGCTCCGGCCAAAAAATCGAGAAACCCTGCACCACCTGCCGCGGCGAAGGCCGCTCCCCCAAGACCGCCAAGGTCAACGTGCGCATCCCCCCCGGCGTGGACACCGGCACGCGCCTCCGCTCCAGCGGCAACGGCGAGGCCGGCCTCGCCGGCGGCCAGAACGGCGATCTCTATATCGTGGTCAACGTCCGCCAGCACGAACTCTTCGAGCGCCAGGACGACGACCTCTTCTGCGAGATCCCGATCAAGTTCACCCTCGCCACCCTAGGCGGCACGCTCGAGGTCCCCACCCTCTCCGGCAAGGCCTCGCTCAAGGTGCCGCCCGGCACGCAAAGCGGCACCACCTTCCGCCTTCGCGGCAAAGGCATGCCCTCCCTGCGCTCGCGCGGCCACGTCGGCGACCAGCTCGTGCGCGTCCACGTCGAGGTCCCCACCAAGCTCAGCTCCGAGGAGGAAAAAATCCTCAAGGAATTCGCCCGCGTCTGCGGCGACGCCGACCACCCCACCGGTGCCAGCTGGTTCGAAAAAGCGAAGAAGTTCTTCTAAGCCGAAAATGTTCCGTCCCAGTGGAAACAACCGCGCCTGTTTCCACTCGGTTCGCGCAGCCTAGCGTTGCACGGCGATGCATGTGCCAAAGGCTCATGCCTTTTCAACAGCACATGACCCTCGACGTCTTCCTCCTGCTCCTCGGCGGCCTCGTCCTACTTGTGGGCGGCGGCGAGTTCCTCGTGCGCGGCGCATCGCGCTTCGCAGAACTCCTCGGGCTCTCCCCCCTCGTCGTCGGCCTCACCGTCGTCGCCTACGGCACCAGCGCGCCCGAGCTTGCCGTGAGCATCCAGGCCGGCCTTGCGGGCAACGGCGACATCGCCGTCGCCAACGTCGTCGGGTCGAATATCTTCAATGTCCTCTTCATCTTGGGACTTTGTGCGCTTGTCGCCCCGCTCATCGTAAATCGACGCCTCGTGCGCATCGACGTGCCGATCATGATCGGCGTCTCGATCGTCGCCGGCCTCATGGCCCTCAACGGTAACTTCGCCTTTTGGGAAGGCCTGCTCCTCGCGCTCGGCACCGCCGCCTACACCGCCTGGTCCGTCATCAGCAGCCGCGCCGAAACCGCCGCCGCCAACGCCGCCAACACTCATCACGTCGCCGAACCCGAACTCATCGCCGGCAAACATCCCGGCTGGCTCGTCTCGCAACTCCTCCTCGCCGCCCTCGGCGGCCTCGGCTGGAAACTCGGCTGGTTCGGATTCGTCGAGGGCGGCCTCGCGCTCGCGGGCGGACTCGTCTTCGCCGCCGGCCATGTTTTCTGCAAAGGCGGCACCACCCGCGCCGGCGACCTCGTTCACCAGATCGGCTTCATCCTCACCGGCCTCGGCGTGCTCGTGCTCGGAGCCGGCTGGCTGGTGGAGGGCTCGGTGCTTACCGCGCGCAGCCTCGGCGTGAGCGAAGCCGTCATCGGCCTCACCGTCGTCGCCGCCGGCACCTCCCTGCCCGAAGTCGCGGCCTCCGTCGTCGCCACGATTCGCGGCCAGCGCGACCTCGCCATCGGCAACGTCGTCGGCAGCAACATCGCCAACATCCTCGCCATTCTCGGCATCTCCTCGCTCGTCACCCCCGGCGGGCTCGCCGTCGCCGAATCCATTCTGCACGTCGATATTCCGGTCATGATCGCGGTCGCGGTCGTTTGCCTGCCCATCTTCTACACCGGCTACCTCATCCGCCGCTGGGAGGGCTGCGTGCTCTTCGCCGCCTACATCGGTTACACCACCTGGCTCGTCTTCGACGCCACCGGCCAACCCGCCTCCACCGCGCTCGGCCAGGCTCTTGCCTGGGTCTTCGCCCCCGTCGTGCTCGCCACCTTCGCCGTCACCGGTGTGCGCGCGCTCACCACCCGCCACCCCGCCACCCCCGCCGCCTAAATTTTTCCCATGCGCGTTGTCATCCTAGGTTCCGGTCGCGGCTCCAACGCCGAGGCCCTCTGCATCGCCCAAAAAGAAGGTCGCCTCGGTCGCGCCGAGATCGTCGCCATCTTCTCCGACCGCCCCGACGCCGGCATCCTTGCCCTCGGGCCGCGCTTCGGCGTCGAGGCCGCCTTCCTCGACCCCGCCCCATTCAAGACCAAGCTCGATGGCGCGGGCGAGGAACACTACATCGCCGCCGTCACCGCCTGCCGCCCCGACCTCGTGGTGCTGGCCGGCTTCATGCGCGTCATCAAACCGCGCTTCCTCGCCGCCTTCACCGGCAAGGTGATCAATCTCCACCCCAGCCTCCTGCCCAGTTTCCCCGGACTCGACGGCATCGGCCAGGCCTTCCGCCACGGCGTCAAGATCACCGGCTGCACCGTCCACCACGTCGTGCCCGCCGTGGACGCCGGCCCCATCATCGACCAGGCCGCCGTCCGTATCGAGGAAACGGATACCATCGACACCCTCGCCGCCCGCCTCCATGCCGCCGAGCACCGCCTGCTCGTCGACGTCGTCGCCCGCCTCAGCCTGAAGTCGTAAGGCCCGGAGCCAGCCGCCGCACCAACGCCCGATACGGCGCGAGCAGCAGCACCGCCATCAGCACCTTCACGCCGAGATCGCCCGTGGCCAGCGCCACCCAGTTCAACTCCTCGCCCGCAAACGCGAGGTAGAAAAAGATACCCGTGTCGATCACCGAGGCCGCCACCGAACCGATAAACGGCGCCTTCCACCAGCTCGCGCGCCGCAGCCGATTGAAAATCGCCACGTCCAGCAACTGCGCCACCAGAAACGCCGTGCCCGACGCCACCGCGATCCGCCACGGCGCGAGCCAGAACGACAACGCCAACCCCACCACGAACCCCACCAGCGCCACCTCCCGCGCCCGCGCCGCGCCGAAGCAGCGGTTGCACACATCCGTCACCAGAAACGCCACCGGAAACGTGAACGCTCCATAGGTCAGCCACTCGTTGATCGGATACTGCACCAACCAGTTCGAAAGCCCCACCACCCCCGCCATCGCCAGCGCGAACCCCGCCCGCGCGCCCAGCGAAGGCGTGCGCAAAAACTCAAACTCGGGAGCAGGCGTATTCATCCCCCTGATTCCGCGCCCGCCCCTCAACGCGTCAAGCGCCGCAACCGCCACCCCAGCGCCACCGTCGCCCCCGCCAGCCCCGCCGCCAGCGCGATCCAGATCGCCTCCAGCCCGCCGCTCCCGCGCACGCCAAACACATAGCCGCCCGGCAGCGCCACGATCCAGAACGCCACGAACGCCGCCGCCAGCGGCACCTTCACATCCGTCAACCCGCGCAACGCCCACCCGAAGATCACCTGCAACCCGTCGAACAACTGAAAAATCCCCGCGATCACCAACACCCGCGCCGCCAACAAGACCACCGCCGGGTCATCCTTCACAAAAGCCCCCGCGATGCGCTCTCCCGCGAACAAAAAAATCGCCGTCGCCGCCAACGACGTTCCCACCGTCACCAACGCCGCCCCGCCCGCCATCGGACGCACCGCGTCCAGCCGTCCCGCGCCCACCGCCTTGCCCACGCGCATGCCCAGCGCGATCGCCAAGCCCAGCGGCACCATGAACGCCGTCGCCGCGCACGAGATCGCGATCTGATGCGCCGCCAACGGCACCGTGCCCAGCCACCCCGCCATCACCGCCGCCGCCGAGAACGCCCCGCCCTCAAAAAACAACGCCGCACCCATCGGCACCCCCAACGCCAAAAACTCCCGCAGCCTCCCGCGCTCCACCCGCGCCACCCGCGCCGCCCTCACCCCCTCCGCGAAACCCGCGTGCCCGTTCAACCACACCCGCAACGCCACCACCGCCGCCACCCGCGACAACAAGGTCGCCACCCCCGCGCCCGTCAGCCCCATCGCCGGCACGCCCAGTTTGCCGTAGATGAAAACCCAGTTGAGCAACACGTTCAGCACCACGCTCGCCAACATGAGAAACAGAGGCTCCCACGGCCGCCCCAGCGCCTCCGCAAACTGCCGATCCGCCTGCGCCAGCAAACTCGGCACCAGCGACAACGCGATCAGCACATAATACGGCCCCATCACCGCCACCACCTCCTCCGGCTGCCCGAACCAATCCACCACCAACAAACTCGCCGCCATCAACCCGGCCAGCACCAAGCCAGACCCCCACGCCACCGCCCGCGCCTGCCGCAACCACATCCCGCACAGATCCTCCCGCCCAGCCCCGTGCTCCCTCGCCGCCAAAATCGAGCCCGGCTGCAACAACCCGATGCTCCCGATAAACACCAAACCAAACACCGCCCCCGCAAACGACGCCGCCGCCAAAGGCACCGTCCCCACCCGCCCGATCATGATGCTGTCCGTCACCCCCATCAGCATCTGACTCAACTGCCCCATCATGATCGGCAGGGCCAAACCCACCGTCGAACCCAGTTCTTTAATCCATCGCGCCATAATTGGCCGCAGACACAGATTCCTTCACCCCCCGAATGCAACGCCCCGCCACTCCCCTTGCCAGATTTTGCACAAGCGTATCGCTCGCCCCGCCCTCCTCCCCCGTTCGAGGGAGCGCTCCACCTGCAACCAAGTTTCGCATTGTCCGCCCGCCTCTTTCATCGCACAAGACATCCCTGCCTTAGTTTCAGAATCCATTTACATCACCATGAAGCAGTCCCTGCGTCTCCTCGCAGCCCTAGGCGCCCTCGCCCTCGGCCTCCACGCCACCGCCCAGACCGCCGAACCTGCCGCGCCCAAGACCTACACGGCCGCCATCGTTGTCTCCAACCTCGCCGGCCCCGAGTTCGACGAAAAAGTCCCCGTCATCGAAGACCTCATCTCCGCCCGCGTCGCCGATCTCGGACTCAACCTCATTTCCCAAAGCGTCGTCACCGGCAGCGTCGGCGGCCGCGACGCCTCCGGCCTCGACGCCCAGCTCGCCGACTCCACTTCCGCCCTCCGCCTCGCCCAAAACCTCGGAGCCGACTACATCCTGGTCACCTCGATAAACGGGTTCTCCGAGCAAAAGAAAAACATCAAGGCCTACGGCACCAACCTCGCCAACTACACCTACACCCTTCGCCTCAACTACAAACTCGTTGACGCCAACAGCGGCGGCACCGTGACCGGAGGCACCGCCCGCGCCACCCGCACCGAGCAAAACTCCATCCACGCCAACAGCGGCTTCGTGATGGTCGCCCCCGATCCCTCCACCCCGCCCGCCGCCATCAACGCCGACGGCACCAACGCCGACGACGCCCTCGCCCGCGCCGCCCGCCGCTACGAAAAAGCCATAGGCGTCGTCATCGTCGGCACCCCCAACGGCCCCCAACCCTTCGCCTCCGCCTGGGGCGTCGGCCCCCGCGCCTTCGCCACCAACAGCCACGTCACCGAAGGCGCCAAACAATACATGGCCCAAGGCCTCCCCGTTTACGTCGTCATCAATAAAAACCCCGACCTCCGCTACACCGTCACCCGCGCCATCTCCCACCCCAAATACGGCGATCCCGGCCCCAACTCCGCCGGCCGCCCCGCCGCCATCGGCGGCTACGACGTCGGCATTCTCGAAGTGGACGGCACCCTCGCCGCCTGGATGCCCGTCGCCCCCGCCGACGAACTCCGCAAACTCGATTCAGGCTACCGCATCGCCTACCTCGGCTTCCCCATGGAGGAAATCCAAGGCGGCGGCGTCGATCCCCGCAGCCCCGTCGCCACCATGCAATCCGGCATCGTCACCGCCAACACCGACTGGTGGCTCTCCGGCGCCACCCCCGAAAACCGCCACCTCGTTCAACACAACCTCAGCTCCTCCGGCGGAGCCAGCGGCAGCCCAGTCTTCAACACCAAAGGCCAGGTCGTCGCCCTCCACTCCGCCGGCAACTCCAACACCAGCATCATCGTCGAAGGCGACAAAATGGTCAAAACCCGCCGTAAATCCGGCGTGCAGATCAACTACGCCCAACGCGCCGACCTCCTGAACGACATCTACCGCCCCTCCGCCTCCCTCCCGGCCGTCTCCGCCGGCGCCGCCACCTCCGGCTCCGCCCCCGCCTCCGGCGCCGTCGCCTTCTTCGACCCCGACGTCTCCTCCTTCATCGACGATCTCATCGACGAAGCCACCCAACAGATCGCCGACTCCCTCCGCGTCCGCATCGCCCAAAACCGCATCCCCACCCCCGCCAAGGCCAAGGCCGGCCTCGCCACCCTCACCCTCAACGTCGAGACCGCCGACCTCTACATCCCCGACATCCGCGTAGGCCCCCAAAACACCGTCACCGTTCAGGACGGCGCCCTCCGCGTCGCTCCCCTCAACGTCACCGTCGAAGTGGACGGCGTCTCCGTCGGCTCCGCCCCCGGCAAGATCCAGATTCGCCCCGGCTTCAGCCGCCTCCGCCTCACCCGCTCCGGCTACGAAACCTGGGAACGCACCATCAACGCCGTGGACGGCCAGACCCTCAACATCGCCATGCAAATGGACGCCGACGGCATCCGCCGCTGGAAGGAACTCACCGCCTTCGCCAACGACCTCCAGAACGGCGCCCGCCTCTCCGACGCCGAAATCGATGTCCTCAAGGCCAAAGCCCAGATGCTGTCCCAGAGCGGCTACAAGGTGGACATCAAGGTCGATACCGACGAGCCCCTCACCATCGACAACAGCCAGTCGCTCTTCAGCAAATAATCCCGCGCCCCGCGCCTCGATCACCCTCCTTTCACCACCATGAAAACACTTCTCAAGCTCGCCCTCCTCGGCGTCGCCACCGCCTTCTTCGCCATCGCCCCCGCCATCGCGCAAGAACCCGCCGCCGCCCCTCCCGGCCTCAAAGCCCTCGCCATCGCCAAGGTCAAGGCCACCCCCGCCATCCTCGCCAACGCCGCCGGCGTCGAACGCCGCAACTCCATCGACCGCATGAGCCAGGCCCTCGACGGCCAGCTCATGGCCGCCCTCCAGCAAACCCGTAAGTTCAACATCCTCGCCCGCTCCGACGCCGACGCCCTCATCGAGGAAAACGCCGCCTCCGGCCAAGCCTTCGACTTCGGCGCCTCCGACCTCGCCCTCGTCGTCACCATCGACGACTTCCAGGACTTTATCCAGACCGCCACCTTCGCCTCCCTCGGCAAGACCGCCACCAAACGCGTCATTCGCTTCTCCGCCGTCGCCAAACTCTACGAGACCAGCACCAACCGCCTCGTCGAGACCGCCAACTTCCAGGAGCAAAACCTCGACACCGAGGAACTCCTCGCCAACTCCGCCTCCGCCGGCGGCGAACTCTCCGACGGCCTCCTCGTCGCCCTCACCCGCCGCATGAGCGAGAAAATTGCCGAACGCGTCGCCGACGTCGCTTTCCCCGCCCGCATCCTCGCCAAGACCGGCAAGACCGTGACCATCAACCGCGGCGACGGCACCGGCATCGCCGCCGGCCAGCTCTGGGAAGTCTTCGCCCTCGGCGAAGAACTCATCGACCCCGACACCGGCGTCTCCCTCGGCCGCGAAGAAATGGCCGTCGGCCAGATTCGCATCCAACGCGTCACCCCACGCACCGCCCAAGGCGAAATCAGCGGCGAAGACCTCGGCATCGACCGCGGCGCCATCGTCCGCCGCGTCGTCCAGTAAGCACCCCCAAAGGCAGGGGCGGACCGCAGGGACGACCGCTCCCCATCCTATTTTCACGCAATCCCCATGCCTACATTGCATTTACACTTTTTTCCCAGCAAACCTAATCCAATAACCAGCACCCGCACTTCGCACATGCCTACTCAACGCACCCGACGCCTCGTCCCCGCCACCGTCCTCCTCGCCGCCTTCGCCCTCACCGGCTGCCAGACTTACACCCAGCAGACCGCCACCCGCGACGCCGCCGTTCGCTCCGGCGACCTTTCCACCGCCGTCGCCCAAGCCGACCGCGACGCCGAGAAAAACAAGGAAAGCAAGGACGCCATCCTCTATCGCCTCGAACAAGGCATCATTCTTCGTTCCGCCGCCCTCGCCAACCTTCCCCTTCCCGTCGATCCCAAGGCCCAGTCCGGCGCCACCCTCGCCGGCCAGACCGCCACCACCGGCCACACCCAGACCAACGAGGCCCTCCTCGCCGCCGCTCCCGAGCAGATCTCCCCCCGCATCGCCTACCTCACCCGCTCCCTCGCCGCCTTCGACGACGCCGCCACCAAGATCGACGAATTTGAAGCCGCCGCCAAAATCAGCGTCAGCGCCGAAGGCGCCGCCATGCTCACCAACCAGGCCAACCTCCCCTACCGGGGCCGTGCCTACGACAAGGTGATGCTCCACACCTACCAGGCCCTCAACTACCTCCAACTCGGCGACGGCGACGCCGCCCGCGTCGAACTCAACCGCGCCCTCCAACGCCAACGCGACGCCGTCGAAGCCAACGCCAAACGCATCCAGGAAGCCCAGGAACTCGCCGAAAAAGCCAAGGCCGGCTCCGTCAACGACGAGCAAGGCCGCAAAGGCCAGTCCTACGACGTGGACCGCGCCAAAGCCGACCCCAAGACCGCCGGCGCCCTCGCCGACATCGAGAGCCGCTTCAACGCCGCCATCCTCCCCTACGGTGACTACGTGAACCCCTTCACCACCTTCCTCGACGCCCTCATCTTCACCCACCAAGCCGCCGACGCCTCCGACCTCGAGCGCGCCCGCCTCAGCTGGCAACGCGTCGCCAACTTCGCCCCCGCCAACCCCTACGCCAAAGCCGACTACATCGCCGTCGAACCCGACCTCCAAGTCGCCTC
>DAIPIP010000236.1:0-3755 GCA_036770725.1 Opitutaceae bacterium | reverse complement strand
GATACTAGCTGGATTCGGGTAAAACCGTTGGATTGTTCTGAGATTAGCAGAAAAAGTCGGGTGCTCGATTCCGAGGCGCGCAGCAATTGGCCAAAGAGCACCAGCACGGGTCCGTAAAGCGTGCAGGCGTCTTTGAGGATATCGGGATAATACTCGCCCGTGGCCAACGTGATCCAATTACGGCCTTCAGATTTGTAGTCTGCGAAGGTAAGTTTTGGTTTATCGACCGATGGCATGTTGTAGGATTAGATTCTGATTTGTTAAGGGCAAGCGACGGAATTTAGATCAAACGATAGGAGGGATGGGTGAGTGCCGGTTAGTAACGACAGCTCTGGCTTTGGCAGTGAAGAAATTGGTTTTGGTAAGAGAAGATACATATGGTTTAAACTGAATTCTCGACGGGCACGGGGCTGACCTGTGCTGACTTTTGTGGTCATGCCGGCGGTATTTTTCACGTTTGGGCGGGAAGCTCGCTCCGACTCAGGAAGGAGACGTTGGCGTAAGCTTTCCGAGCATGGCGGGATTTCGGCTCGCGCGATGGCGGGGGGGCGTTTGGCTGGCGGGCACTCCACGATGCGCATCACCGGTCTTGCCCTTGTCCCGCCCCCTTCCGCCGCCGATTTGCCCCGCGTCACGCCCGAGTTGCTCGCGTCGGTGTTGGCGCGTTACTCACGCAGCAACGAGGGGATCCACGCGATTTTGGCCAAGGTGGATCCGGCCGATCCGGATGCGTCGATCGACCGTATTTTGAAGTTTGTCGATTACGGTCACGCCTCCATCGGCGGGCTCACCGGCGGGTTGGCGATCGCGTTGGACGACGTGTCGATGTGGCTGGCGTATAAGGTTTTTGAAATCGCCCAGATGGCGGACGGGCAGGAATCGTCCACCCGCTACATCACGCTCGCCCCGAGCGCGTTGCCGGAGGCGGAGGCGGTGGGCGTGCCCGAGGATCTGGCGCCGCGTTGGCGGGAGGTGATGGCGCGGAGTTTTGAGGCTTATCAGGCGGAATACGCGCGGCTCGACGTGCTGGGCGAGGCGGAGCCCGAGCGCGTGCGCGTGCCGGAGGGCGCGAAGCCGGCGGTGGCGACGCGAATCCGCAAAAACTACGCGCTGGATCGCGCGCGTTATTTCATTCCGTTCGCGACCCGGACGAATCTCGCGCTGGTGCAGAGTTCGCGGATGTGGGCGCAGACGGTGAAGCATCTGGCTTCGTTGCCCCAGCCGGAGGCGCGGGCGGCGGCGGACTTGATTCGTGGAGAGTTGTTGAAGATTTCTCCGCGCCTGATGCGCCACAGCGGTGCGGAGAAGAGCTACGAGGCTCAGGCGGCGGCGGAACTTGCGACCTCGTGTCGGCTCGGGTTGGAGCGGCTGTCGGCCGCGCCTCTTGCAGACGAGACTTGGGTGCATGTTGACCGGGCCACGCCGCCTTTTCTGGCCGAGCAGCAAAGCGTGCCCGACGCGCTTTCGGCGCGTGCGAACCGCTATGGTCAACAAGGCACCGCGACACGTCGCATGCGGGTGAGCTTCGCCTGGAACAACATGGCGCTGGCCGAGCTGCGCGACCTCAACCGTCATCGCACCGGCCACCGTTATGCGCCGCTTATTCAGGCGGGTTTTTATCTCCCGCCCGAAATTCCGCACGATGTTCACCTCTCCCTGCTTGAGGATCAGCTTGCGCTTACTCGCGAGCTGATGGCGCGCGGTTCGCCTGCGTATGTTTACTCGTTGTTGCTCGGCGCGCAGACGCCTTTCGAGCACAGCACGCACGCGGACAAGTTTATCTACGAGGCGGAGCTGCGGACCGGGATGGGGGCGCATTATCGTTATGCGGAGCACCTTAGCGCGGTGTTGGCGGGGTTTTTCGCGCAAGTGCCCGAAGCGCGGACCTGGGTGGTCGAGGGCACGGCGGAGCCTGAATAAACTTGCCGCCTGCCCGGGGTGTTAATGCGATTCCGGGATGGTGAAGTTTCCTGCCGGCCTAGTTCTCGCCGCCGCCATGTGCATGATGGCGGCCACTGTTTATTCCGCTCCGGGTCGGATGGACACCTCGAAGCGTGCGCGCGTTTCGACGGAGCAGAAGGTGGAGCTGCCTGATGCGGTGGAGATCAAGCAGAACGAGGTGCTGCAGGATCGCCGGTTTTCCGAAGGCGAGCTTCGCGAGAAGGAAAAAGCGTTCGTGGGAGAGCGCCGCAGCGCCATAGATGCGGGGGAGACGGAGGAGAAAAAGTTGGCTCCCACCAAGGAGTTGATCGCTCCGGATCAGATCCCTCGCAAGGAGAGCCCGTGGAACAGGAAGCAGTCCAAGTTTTCCACCGGCGAGGACTCGTTTCGCACAGGGGTCGCGTCTCGGTTTCAGGATAAGATCGGAGACGCCTCGCCTTTTCCCGCGCCCGCGCGGACGGCCATGGATCAGCGCACCACGTTTTCGAAGGTGAACCGTTTCGCCTTCCGCAAGAACGGTGACCAAGCGATCACCACCACCCGGGCGGGCGGAGGAGCGGAGGAGGGCAATGTCTCCGACCGCTCCGGGCTGGCTCCGGGTTCGCCAAGCGTGCCGACCCGCTCGTCGGGGGGGCGTTAATTAATTTAGTCCGGTTTCCCCGCTTTTTCTTACGTTCACGTTTTTTGTGTGAAGCCCCTACGCGTCCTGCAGTTCAACATGCAGTTTGGCCAGATTTGGGATGAGAATGATCCCGATCAGGCGCCGGTGCGTCTGGACGATGCCATTGCGGAGATCGTGCGGCATGACGCCGACATCATTCATTTGCAGGAGGTGGAGCATGCGCGGCCCATGGGTTCGAACACGCCGGGAATGACTTCGGCGGCGATCGCGGCGGCGCCGAATTTCGCGCGGTTGAGGGCGGCGTTGCCTGGCTACCATACGCATTTCGCGTTTCCGCGGCCCGACGAGCGGGAGCTGCCGTTTGGCATCGGGCTGGCGATTTTCTCCAAGACGCCGTTGCGCGACAGGTTTGCGGAGAACATGCCTTCGCCGCCGATAGAGTTCGAGTTCATGGGCAAAAAAAAGACGCCCACGGATCGGCTTCTGATCGGGGCGCGCACGACGTATGCCGGGCGCGAACTCACGCTGTTGAACACCCATTTGCTCGCGTTTTTCATGCTCAAGACGGATAGCCGCGCCTACCCCGAGCAGCGTCAGCAGCTTGCCGGACACCTGCGCGCGGCGGCGGGAGCGCCCCTGGTGCTAACGGGGGATTTTAATGTGCGCGACCACGTGGGATTGTGCGAACAGTTCGCGGCGGAGGGTTTCGCGAGTGTGCAGACCAAGGATATCACGTGGCGGCGCATGCCGTATGTGTTGGACCACATTTTCCACAATGCGCCGCTGCGCTGCGTGGGGCATAAGGTGGTGCCGACCTTGTCCAGCGACCATCACGTGTTGATCGGCGACTTCGTCTGGGCCGGGGCTTAGACCGAATTCCCCTTGCTCATAGACTTTCGAGCAAGGGCAGGGAGTGACCGTTGGGCGCGCCGGTTCGAGCACGATTCCCCATGATCAATCACGGCGGTCCCAGCGGTCCCGCCCTACCCAAAGGAGAAGACGGCGGGGACGGAGCCCCGCCCTCCAGAAAAACTGGCGGAGGTAGGACGCAGCCGTTTCGTGATATCTTAAAACTTGAGGGAGTGGGGCGGGCGGGATTCCGCTGCGTGGGTCACTCGCCGACCGGGGCCGAGGCAGGCGCGGCGGGGGGGGTGCTGAATTGGAGGGCGTGGAGGCGGGCGTAGTGGCTGTC
>DAIPIP010000235.1:0-3779 GCA_036770725.1 Opitutaceae bacterium | reverse complement strand
CCTGCCTGCCGATTACCTCTCCCGCCCCCACCTTGACTGGTCCCTCTGGACCGGCGCGCCGCTGCGATAGGTCACCAAGCCCGCCTTTTCCCAAAACCCTGCTCGGCAGTTGACACCTCGGCTACACTAACGCGATATTGTCGTTTTTACTAATGTCGCGCATTCGAGCCAAAAATCTATACCTGCCAGCACACACTGGGTTCGAGCATCGAATCCGAGGCGGTTTTACCCTGATCGAGTTGCTCACCGTCATCGCGATTCTGGGCGCGTTGACCGCCATCATCATACCCGTGTCCGGCGAGGCCCGCATGGCGGCCAATCGCGCCACTTGCGCCTCCAACATGCGCCAAATCGGGGTCGCCCTTCAGCTCTACGCCGCCGATCACCAAGGCAAACTCCCCGGCATCACCAAATCGGCGAGCGACGTCGAACTCGCCTGGATTTTCCAGCTCTCCAACTACCTCGGCGACACCGACGCCGTGCGCATCAGCCCCTCCGACCCCGAGGGTAAAAACCGCCTCGAAGAAGGCGGCACCAGCTACGTGCTCAATGACCTCATTTTCGGCGCCGGCGTGCCCGTCAGCCCTTGGGCGCCGCCCCCGCCCGCCCTCAACGAGGTAAACCGCATCCCTCAACCCGCCCGCACCCTCTTCGCTTTCCCCGCCTCCGCCAACCGTGGCATCGGCGCGGGCAACGACCATATCCACGCCCAGCAATGGACCACGTGGACCCGCGTGCTCGCCGACATCACGCCCGACCTCCACAGCCGCCGCCGCGGAGAAGGCGACCGCACCCACGGCAGCGCCAACTACCTCTATGGCGACGGCAGCGTGCGCGCCATCTCCGCCCGCGAACTCCGTTCTACCATCGAGTCCGGCCAGAACCCCGCGCTCATCCCCGGCGTCTAGACCAATGAGCCATCCCTCCTCAAGCCACCTCTCCCGCCTCCGCCGCGCCTGCCTGGCCGCCTGCCTCTTACTCGCCGCCTCGCCCGCCGCCCTGCACGCCCTTGGCGGCCGCACCGTGCTCGACGACGGCCATCTCGATCTCTCCTTCAACTACACCGCCGTCGGCTGGAGCACCGCCGTCGTCCACGACGACTTCGGCACCAGCTTCCCTTTCGACCAAGTCATCCTCCATTTCAACAGCACCGCCTTCCCCGACGGCCACCTCGTGGCTGCCCGTCCGGCCGACGAGCTCTGGGATTTCCTCGGCGTTGACGCTGACGAACCCTTTTGGAACGCCCCGCCTTTTCGCCCCGCAACCACGGCCCCCGGAGCCAAACTGCTCGAACCCGGTTTCAGCACCACCAATACACCCTCCGCCCTCATCGCCGCCTACGCCGAATCCGATCCTCGCATATCCGCGACGCCGAACCGCTGGATGCGCATCGAACTCGCCGGACTGCGCCACTGGGGCGCCACTCCGGGCCACGTTTCAATCTGGCGCTTTGGCTTTCCCCCCATCGTCCACTGGTCCACCGCCCAGCCCCCGGCCGGTGGCGACGTCTGGTTCACCATCCCCGGCGGTCACGACCACATGGACTGGGGCTTCAGCCACGCCGGCATCTACGAACTCGATCTGCGTGCCACCGCCCGACTTGCCGACGGCAACCTGCCCCCGACCGCATCCGACACCGTCACCCTCACCGTCGTCGTCGGCCCCATGCCCGGCCCATATTTTTGGTGGGCCAAAACCAACTACTCCTCCGCCGACTGGACGGCCGGACTGTCCGCCCCCGATCAACCCGCCGCCAGCCTCGGCCTCAACAACGCCGCCGCCTACGCCCTCGGGCTCTCCCCCAACGACCCCGCCATCCCGCCCGAAAACCGCCCTCGCATCGCCGATACCCACGCTGGCCTCGCCTTTGAATTTAGCCGACCAGCCCAAGCCCCCGCCGGAGCCACCGTCGAGATCGAGCACTCCTCCGACCTCGCCACCTGGACCACCCTCGCCCGCTCGGTCAACGGAGGCGGTTTCCAAACCCTCGCCGTCGGAGCGACCGTCGAAACTTCAACGCCCGACCCCATCACCCAGCGCATCACCATCACCGCCCGCGCGGCCGGCTCCACCGGCCGCGATTTTTACCGCCTGCGCTTCCTCCTGGATTGACCCAACAGGTTGCCGCGCCCCGGACGCCGCCCAACCGCTTCGCATGAAACTCCCGCCCCCCGACTCGCCCGCCGGCCTCACCCTCGAAGCCGAACTCATCGACCGCCGCCTCCCCGTCACCGTGCTCTCCGGCTTCCTCGGCGCGGGCAAGACCAGCGTCCTCAAAAACATCCTCGCCAACCGCGAGGGCCTGCGCGTCGCCCTCATCGTGAACGACATGGCCGAGGCCAACATCGACGCCGCCCTAGTCGGCCACGGCGCCGCCGCCGTCTCCCAACTCGGCGAGAAAATCGTCGAACTCTCCAACGGCTGCATCTGCTGCACCCTCCGCGAAGACCTTCTCGTCGAGGTCGCCCGCCTCGCCCGCGAGGGCCGCTTCGACTACCTCGTCATCGAGTCCACCGGCATCGCCGAGCCCCTGCCCGTCGCCGAGACCTTCACCTTCGCCGGCGAGGACGGCGTCAGCCTCGGCGACGTCGCCCGCCTCGACACCATGGTCACCGTCGTGGACGGCTTTAATTTCTTCAACGACTACGCCTCCGACGACCTCCTCCAGGACCGCGGCCAGGCCACCGGCCCCGAGGACGACCGCACCCTCGCCCAGCTCCTCGCCGAGCAGATCGAGTTCGCCGACGTCATCATCCTGAACAAGACCGACCTCCTCACCGAGGACCAACGCGAGATCGTCACCCACCTCGTCCGCACCCTCAACCCCGACGCCCGCTTCCTCCTCGCCGAGCACGGCCGCGTATCCGTAAAAGAACTACTCGATACCCGCCGCTTCAGCTTCGACGCCGCGAGCAAGTCGCCCCTCTGGCTCCGCACCCTGCGCGGCGAGGAACACCCCGAGACCGACGAATACGGCATCCGCAGCTTCGTCTATCGCGCCCGCCGCCCCTTCCACCCCGAACGCTTCTACGCCTGGACCGTCACCCCGCCCGCCGGCGTCGTTCGCTCCAAGGGCTTTTTCTGGCTCGCCACCCGCCCCGACCACGTCGGCGAATGGTCCCACGCCGGCGGTATTTGCCGCGTGGATACGGTCGGCGAATGGTGGGCCGCCACCCCCAGGTCCGACTGGCCCGCCACCGCCGACGGCCTCGCGCTGGTCATGAAAAACTGGGAGGAGCCGCACGGCGACCGCCGCCAGGAGATCGTCTTCATCGGTGCCGCCGAGATGGACGAGCCCGCTCTCCGCGCCCGCCTTGACGCCTGCCTCCTCACCGACGACGAATACGCCCGTGGCCCCCGCCGCTGGTCCGCCTACGCCGACCCCTTCGCCGCCTGGGCCTGAGCCCGCTCCACCGCCCATGCCCGCTTCCGAAAACATCCTCGACGTCGCCATCGTCGGCGCCGGCCCCGCCGGCCTCGGCCTCGCCATCACCCTCCAACGCGTCGGCGCCGCCCGCGTCGGCGTGCTCGAAAGCCGCACCGTCGGCGCCAGCTTCCTCCGCTGGCCCGCCGAGACGCGCTTCATCACGCCCTCCTTTTACGGCAACCCCTTCGGTCTGGTTGACCTCAACGCCATCACCCCCACCACCTCCCCCGCCGACCTCCTCGGCGAGCAGCACGTATCCGGCCCCCACTACGCCGAATACCTGCGCGCCCTCGCCGCCCACCACAAACTCCAGATCGCGGAAAACTGCGCCGTCACCGCCCTCGCCCGCCGC
>DAIPIP010000056.1:0-16458 GCA_036770725.1 Opitutaceae bacterium | reverse complement strand
GCGAACCCAACCCGCTCAAGGAACTCAAGGACTCCGGCTACCACGTCTGGTGGTCCGGCAAAAAACGACCTCGTCGCCCGCCGATTCCCCGAAGCCACCACCCTCACCTGCAACGTCAGGTTCAAACCCAGCGACGCCGACTACGACCGCCGCGGCTACAAAAACCAGCCCCGCTACCGCTCCGATTGGCGCGGCGCAAAAGGCGCCGACACCGAGTTCGGTTTACGCCTACTCCGGCATCGACCCCGCCTACCGCCGCTTCGACCGCTACCTGCGCACCGTCATCGCCGGCGAATCGGAACGCAACCGCGACACCGTGTATTGTGAAACCGGATACCCCATCGACCTTCAAACACTCGCCAAGTTAGAATCAGCGCGGCTCGCGACCGGCAAACTCGCTTCTGAAAGTCGCCACCGTGCCCTTCGTCCCGGGCAAGGTCACGAACACCGTCTTACCATCCGGCCCGCCAAAGGTCAGGTTGGTCACATCCGGCGCCGGCATCTCGATATTGCGGATCAATTTTCCATCCGGCGCGAACATATGGATCACCCCGTTTTTCCGCACCGACTTCCTATCCGCCCTCCGCTTATTGAGATGACCCTACATGAGGACACCGGCCCTGAACCTATTCAGCTTTCGTGGTCGCAAAAGGAGATCGTTGTTCAGGGAAGCACGGAGAGTATTCGCATTCCCCGCAGTTTTTGATGACGCGACACTTTTAGGGTGTGTTGATCCTCCATACTCCAATCGCCTTTCGCCCCCCTCACACCGGCCGCGGCGGCTGCCTTCTACGATACTCCGCCGGGGCGTGGCCGTAATGGCGCTGAAACATCGTATAAAAATGGCCCAGGCTGGAGAAGCCGCACTCCAACGCCACATCGACCACCTTGCGATCCGTCGCCGCCAGCAGATGCGCCGCGTGCCTCATTCGGTGCGCGTTGAGCAGATCCGTCGGGCTCCGGCTCGTCGCCGCCCGCACCACCCGCGCCACGTGCTCCTCGCTCCTCCCCGCCAGCCTCGCCAGCGCACGCGTGCCGCCCGCCCACTCCGCCGGCTCCGCCCACGCCCTTAAGGCCGGCTCCAACCACGCCGGCACATCCCGCCCGCCTCCGGCCAGCGGCTCCCCTGCGCACACGTGCAGCAGGTTCAACAAAAACCGCTCCGCCGCCCGCGCACCGCCTCCTCCAGTTCCCAGCTCCGCCAGCTCCGCGCCCAGCCGCTCCACCTGCCCTGTCGCCAAGCGCCGATGCTCCGGCAGCGTCCCCGAGCCCGACCAAAACGCCGCGTCCCCCGCGAAGTGCCGCCGCCGAAATCCCGCGAACCACTTCGGCTCCAGCGCCACGTTGTTCACCACCACGCCCTCCGCGTCCGACACGAACCCATGCGCGTCCGTCGCCCGCATCCATACCAGCGATCCCGGCCCGATCTCGTGCTCCGCCCCGTTCACCCGATGCACCCCCGCGCCCGCCGACACCCAAAACACCTCGGGGAAATCATGCCGGTGAAACGGAAACGCCTCCGCCCCCCGCAAACGCGACACTCCCGGCCTGGCCACAACGTCCGCAAACACCTCCCGCGCCTTAAACATCAACATGGCCGTATCATTAAACCGGAAGTTAATCGCGGTAAACGGAAAGATTTCCGCCCCGCCGATCCGCTAAGCTGTCTCCACCCTCATCCCTCCGCGCCACCTCCGGCCAAATCCTTCCATGCCCATGAACCCCGTCTCCTACCTCACCGCCAACCTCGTCGCCCGGCCCGTCGGTTTCAACATGACCCGCGGCTGGATGCAGGGCGACCACGCCACCAACGATCTCTTCCGCTCCCCCGAGCACTTCGCTGATCGTTTCGACTACCTCATCGCCGGCATCCGTGAACTCGGCTTCACCACCGTCGATCTCTGGTGCGCCCACCTGCATCCCTCCTGGGCCACCGTGCGCCAGCTCGAATCCGCCCGCGCCGTGCTCGATAAACACGCTGTAACCGTCACCGCCTACCCCTGCCATTGGGGCTCCACCGTCGAGGATCTGCGCGCCATCAAACGCGTGGTCGAGGTGCTCGGCACCGACCTTATCAGCGGCAACCAGGGCCTGCTCGCCACCGACCGCGCCGCCTTCGTGCGCGAACTGCGCGCCCTCAAGCTTCGCTTCGCCTACGAAAACCACCCCGAGACTTCCGGCGAGGCCATGCTCGCCAAAATCGGCCCCGGCGACGAGGACGTGCTCGGCATCGCCTACGACACCGGTTGGGCCGTTACCAACGGCTTCGACGCCGTCGCCGCCCTGCCCGCCCTCCAGTCGCGCCTCTTCCACCTCCACGCCAAGGACGTCAAAGCCCGCCGCACCGGCGCGCCCACCGGCTACGCCCTCATCGACATGGGTCACGAGACCTGCGTCCTCGGCGACGGAGTCGCCGGCATCGAGCAGGTCATCCGCCAGGCCGTGGCCAACGGCTTCACCGGCCCCATCGGCATCGAGCACGAACCCGAACACTTCGACCCCGCAGCCGACTGCCGCGAAAGCCTCGCCCGCGTCCGCGCCTAGCTCGCCTGATCTTCGCCCTCCTTAAACTTAATCTTCCCCCTTAAACTTTTCCTCATGTCCCTCTCCACCGTCATCGTCGGCTGCGGCAACATCGCCAAAAACTACGCCAAAGATCTCCAAACCTAT
The DNA here is from genome assembly GCA_036770725.1 of Opitutaceae bacterium. GTDB lineage: Bacteria > Verrucomicrobiota > Verrucomicrobiia > Opitutales > Opitutaceae > IMCC26134_A. The sequence continues at coordinate 13,788 of DAIPIP010000056.1, read as the reverse complement.
CCCGAGATTACTCTCCTCGGCTTCTCCGATCTCGATCCCGCTCGCGCCGTCGCCTTCGCCGCCGAATTTGGCGGACGCGCCTACGCCTCGCTTGACGAAGTCCTCGCCGATCCCGCCGTGCAACTCGTGGTCAACCTCACCATCCACCACGCCCACGAGGAGGTCATCACCAAGTGCCTAGCCGCCGGCAAACACGTCCACACCGAAAAACCCCTCGCGCTCTCCGCCGAGGCCGCCCGCCGTCTCGCCGCCGACGCCGACGCGCGCGGTCTCCGCCTCTCCTCCGCGCCCAACACCTGGCTGGGGGACGCCCAACAAAGCGCCTCGCGCGTGCTCCGCTCCGGCTCTCTCGGTCGCGTGCGCCTCGTTTACGCCGAGATCAACCACGGCCGGATCGAGACCTGGCATCCCAACCCCGCGCCCTTCTACGACGTCGGCGTGCTCTGGGACGTCGGCATCTACCCGCTCACCCTCCTCACCGCCTTCCTCGGCCCGGTGCGCTCCGTCTCCGCCACGCAACGCCTCCTCCTGCCCGAACGCGTCACCAAGGACGGCGCGCCCTTCACCATCACGCGCCCCGAGCTGGTGCTCGCCACCCTCGACTTCGCCGACGGCACCGTCGCCCGCCTGACCTGCAACTTCTACACCAACACCTCCAAGCAAAACTACACCGTCGAGTTCCACGGCGACGCCGGCTCCCTCGTCGTGGACAGCCCCTTCATGTTCAACGCCGCCGTCGAGACCGCCGCCTACGGCCAACCCCTCGCCGCCGTGCCCTTGGAAAAACCAGCGCTCGACGGCGTCGAGTTCAGCATCGGCGTGCGCGACCTCGCCCGCGCCATCGCCGAAGGCCGCCCGCATCGCGGATCCGCCGCCCAGGCCGCCCACGTTATCGAAATCATGGAGGTGATCGACACCTCCGCCCGCGCCGACGGCGCCAAACAACCCGTCGTGTCCGAATTCCCGATACCCGCTCCGCTCTAGGCACCTGAATTTTAGCCAAGGAGAACACAGAGCCCCGACAGGGAGTCCGCAGAGCCAATCAAACTACTCCTATAGATTCTGTCCTGCCTTTCCTCCGTGCTCTCCGTGTCCGCGCTCCGGCTCGGCTCTATGTCAAAAACCCGAAAGAATCACCCCATGAAAAAACGCTGGAAAGTCGCCGGAATAAACTTCGACCACATGCACATGGGCGACCTGCTCCGCCAGGTTCACGAGCACCCGCACGCCGACATCGTGGGCATCGCCGACGCCCAGCCCGCCCGCATGGCCTCCGCCGTCGCCAACTTCGGGCTCCCGCCCGAACGCGTGTTCGCCGACTTCCGTCGCTGCCTCACCGAGACCAAGCCCGACCTCGTCATCCTCTGCCCCGCCACCGCCAAGCACGCGAAGTGGACCCAACTCGTCGCGCCCTACCGCACGCACATCCTCGTCGAGAAACCCTTCGCCGCCACCCTCGCCCAGGCCGACGCCATGATCGCCGCCGTCGCGAAAACCAAGAAACAACTCATCATCAACTGGCCCCTGCGTTGGTATCCCGCCCACGTCACCGCCAAGCGCCTAATCGACGAAAAACGCATCGGCCGCGTCATCGAGGTCCACTACTACGACGGCAACCGCGGCCCGCTCTGGCACGCCGCCGACAAGGTCGAGACCACGCCCACCGCGAAGAAAAAAGCCGCCAGCTGGTTCTACAAAAAATCCGCCGGCGGCGGCTCGCTTCTCGATTACCTTGGCTACGGCACCACCCTCGGCACTTGGTTCATGAACGGACGCGCCCCGCTCGAGGTCACCGCCACCGTCGATCAACCCAAGGGCCTCGAAGTGGACGAACACGCCATCGTGGTCGCCCGCTACGAAACCGGTCTCTCCAAGTTCGAGACTCGCTGGGGCACCTTCACCGACCCGTGGAAACTCCAGCCCCAGCCCAAGTGCGGCTTCGTCATCGTCGGCACCCGCGGCACGATCTCGTCCTACGATTTCGAGCCCACCGTGCGCCTGCAAACCGCGGCGAACCCAGCCGGCGAAGACCTCCCCGTTGACGTGCTCGCGCACCCGTTCCACAACCCCGTCGCCTACGTCCTTCACCACCTCGAAACGGGCAAGAAAATCGACGGCCCGCTCTCGCCCAAGATCGCCCGCATCGGCCAGCAGATCGTGGACACCGCCGTGCGCAGCGCCCGCCTCCGCAAGACCGTGCCGCTCCTAAAGTAGCGCAGGCGTCCCGCCTGCTCCGACTCCGAATGCAGGCGAGACGCCTGCGCTACACCCCAAGCCCCATGTCCGAAAAAAACTACGATCTCCACGCCGCCGCCGCCGCGCCCATCCCCGCGCCCGTGCTCGACTACGCGCCGCCGACGCCTCTCGCCTACCGCCCCAAGCTCGGCCTCATCGGCTGCGGCGGCATCACCGATGCACCACCTCAAGGCCTATCGCGCCGCCGGCTGGGAAGTGGCCGCCTTCTGCAACCGCACCCGCGCCGCCGCCGAGAAACGTCGCGCTGAATTTTACCCCGACGCCCGCGTCTGCGACACCGTCGCCGAACTCCTGGCCGATCCAGAAATCGAAGTCGTGGACATCGCCACCCATGCCGCCGTGCGCGGCCCGCTCATCGAGCAGGCCATCGCCGCCGGCAAACACGTGCTCAGCCAAAAACCCTTCGTCACCGATCTCGCCGAGGGCGCGCGCCTCGGCGCCCTCGCCCGCGCCGCCGGGGTCAAACTCGCGGTCAACCAAAACGGTCGCTGGTCCCCCTACTTCGCCTGGTTGCGCCGCGCCGTGCGCGCCGGCCTCGTCGGCGAAATCAGCTCGGTCAACATCGCGATCAACTGGGACCACACCTGGACCGCCGGCACAGCCTTCGAAGATATACGACACCTGATGCTGCACGATTTCGGCATCCACTGGTTCGATGCCGCGTATTCATTTTTCGGCGACACGCCCGCCCGCTCGGTTTTCGCCACGGTCGCCTCCGCGCCCGGGCAGCCAATACGACCCCCGCTGGTCGCGAGCGCGATCATCACCTTCGCGACCGGCGTCGCCACCTTGAGCTTCAACGGGTGCTCCCGCCACGGCGCGCGCGAGAGCTGTTTCATCGTCGGCAGCCAAGGCACTCTCCGCGCCGAGGGCGACGTCTGCGGCATCAACGCGGTTGAACTCTTCACCGCCGAGGGCGCGGCCCGCGCCGAACTCACCGGCGCATGGTTTCCCGACGGCTTTCGCGGGGCGATGGGCGAGCTGCTCCCCGCCATCGAGGAAAACCGCGAGCCCGAGAACAACGCTGCCGACAACCTGAAGAGCCTCGCCCTCTGCCTCGCCGCCGTCCGCTCCGCCGACCAAGGCCGGCTCATTTATCTCTAAGCCTCTTCCCTCAGTTCCCCGCGATGTCGAACTTGACGTTGTCGAACAACAACTCGTCGCCGGCGCCCCACTCCTCGGGATGAAAATGCAGCACCAGGCTGCCCACGGTCTCGGCCATGCCGTTCAACTGAAGATCGCGGACTAAGTTGATGAAGGTGTTCACCGTATTCTCGGCGACATCGGCGCCGCGCAGGGTGTAGGATTTATATTCTCCGGTGCCGGCGATTCTGCCCAGCACCAGGCGGGTGCTCCACGGGGTTTCAGGCATCAGTTCCTTCGGGGGCTCGACCGCCACATAGATGAGAACCTCTTTCCCGACCGGGATTTTCGCGTCGATGGTGAACACCAGCGAACGAACCGGTTCGCGAATCAGCAGGCCCGGGCGCAGCATCGGAAATTTGAGCCGCTGGAAGGAAATTTGGTAAAACTTGGCGTCGCTGACCATCTCCGCATACACGCCGCCGGTGCGATCCATGCCGTAACCGGGCCCTTGGGTGAGGCGAATTTGTCCGCCCACCGCCCACGCGGAAAGGCCGGGCGCCATCTCGATAAAACGCGTGCCCGGATCGGGTGGATAGACGGCCACGCGCGCCGCGGCGCTGTTGAAATTCGCATTCACCAACGAATGCATTTCGGAGGCCTAGACCGCGGATAGCGCGCACAGACCCAGGATGGAAAATAGAACAAGAGACGCGGCTTTAGCTTTCATGCGCAGGGATGTTTCGGGGGGTTGGGGTGACTGACGCTTGGACCAAACCAAGCGAGCAACAACTCGATGAAATGCCAACCCGGCAAACCACGCAAAAACCCGCTGATATCATCTATAATACACCATGCGGCCACGACCGTGTGTCGTGGCTGCGGCACCCGGGGCGGAGCGACCGGGCGCGCCGCGCAAGCGCGCCGCGAGCCTTTGGCCCGCGCTTAACCCACCTTCACCCAGCCGCCGCTTATGCCCGACCCCTTCGCGGATGAAGCGTAGCATGCATCCATGATCGCCACGGCATCCAAGCACGCCGCGAGGTCGGCCGCGCGGTCGGCGGCCGTCAGCTCGCCGTTGATCGCCGCCACCAGGCGATCCACTCGCGTCGGCGCGTCCGGCAATGTCGCCGCCAACGGCGTCGGCGCTTCCTGCGGCGAACCCGTCACGTAGCCGCCGGCGGTGTTCCAGAGCGAGCGTTTCGAGCCCACGACTTCCAGGCCGCCGATGCCGCCGGTCTGGGTCCACGCGGCCCCGATCGTGCCCAACGCCCCGCAGGCGAACTTCAGTTGCGCGATGCCGAAATCGTCGCAGGCCGGATACTCGCCGCTGTGGTTGCCGATGATGGCAAAGGCTTCCGTCACCGGACCAAAAAGAGTGCGCACCAGATGCACCGCGTGGGTGCCCATATCCATGAACGCTCCTCCCCCGCTCAACGCCGGATCGTGAAACCAGGCGACGTCGGGATTATCGAACCAACGTCCGTAGGCCGCGTGATGCGCGTTGCGATAACGGATACGGGTAATGGTTCCAAATGCCTCGTCGCGCACCAGGCCGGCCACCGTGCGCATCACGCCGGAAAATGGCTGGAAGTAGCCGCAAAATAAAGTGGCCGGATGGCGGGCGAGCAGTGCCTTCACTTCGACAAGGTCGGCGGTCGAGGTCACCAGAGGCTTTTCGCAGAACACCGGCTTGCCGGTCGGCATCGCCCTTTTCAACAGGGGCAGGTGGCGGGTGTTTTCCGCGCAGATGATGAACCCGTCGATATCCGGATCGCCCAAGACCGCGTCCAGGTCGCCGACGAACGGGGCGTCGGCCAGCGCGGCGCAGCGGCGACCGCGCGCCTCGACGTCGTCCCAGACGGCGACGACGACCCGGCCGTCGGAGGCATTCTTGATGTTCTCGACGAAGGATTTGGTGTGGATGTGGGCGGTGGAGAGAAAGGCGATGCGCGGCATGGTGCTGGCGGGTTGTGGTGGGGGAATGTATCGCCGTTTTAACGATCGGCGAGAGTCGCGGCCACGGCGCGCGCCTCGGTCCTGGACTCGGGCGGGAGCTCGATCTCGCGGCCAAGGCGTTGGGAAGCGTAGATCGCCTCCAGAATCGCGATGACCTGCAACGACTCCGCCCAAGGCACCGGGGAGGGTCCGCCGTTTTGGCAGGCGTGCAGGAACGCCGCGATCTGCTCTGTATTCGTTTTATCGATACGCTGCGGCCACGAAAGCCGTCCATCGACGAACACGCCGTTCGCGGTGCTTGAGTATTCGCCGGACGGCCAGCTCAGCCCGGCCCCGGTGCCGAAGAGCTGGAAGCTGAAATCCTCGTCCCCTTTTTGATGCCCCAACCACGCGGCCTCCAGGGTGAGCGTCGCGCCGTTCTCGAAGTGGACAAATCCGGCCGCGAAGTCCTCGACCGTAAAGCGTTCGCGATCCCAGTCGCCCCACTTGCCGGGGATTTTATGCCCGTGGGCAAAGTTGACCCGGCTCGTGCCGCTCACCCGGGTGGGACGCGGGAAGCCCATCACCCACAGCGCGGCGTCGAGCGCATGCACCCCGATGTCCATGCAAGGGCCGCCGCCCGACAAGGTCTGGTCGATAAAGCCGGGGCGCCCGGGCAGGAGCGCCCGCCGCATCGCCCGCACCCGCGCGTGATAAACCTCGCCTAGGTTGCCGGCCTCCGCCCAGCGCTTCACCGCGAGCGTCTCGCCGCGAAAGCGCTGGTTTTGCACCGTGCACAGAATACGCCCGGCTTTTTCGGCCGCCGCGCCCATTTCTCGAATCTCCCCGGTTGAGGTCGCCAGGGGCTTTTCACACAGCACGTGACAACCGGCCGCGAGCGCCGCCAGCACGGCGGGCGTATGCGCTTTGTTGGGTGTGCAAACGTCCACCGCGTCCAGCCCGAGCGCGAGCAAATCGGCCGGATCGGTGAACGCCCGCACGCCGCCGGCCGCCGCGGCGGTCTGCCGCGCGGCCGCCTCGTCCAAGTCGGCCACGCCGACGATCTCGACCTCCGGCCGGGCCAGCCAGCCCGGCACATGCACACCGCGGGCGATGCCGCCGGCGCCGATCAATCCAACCCGAAATTTAGGAATGCTCATGGGTAAACAAGAAAGGGACCCAATCTAGCCGGTTGCCTCGTCGCCGTCTTCCGGCAGGCTGACAAAAAATTCATTTATATTGATGCGCACACTCACCCTGGACCACCTGCCCAAGGACCGGCGCTGCACGTATGCGCATTGGCAATACACCCGGCCGGACGCCGATCCACCATGCCACAACCACACCTTCGCCGAGATCTTCTGGGTCGTGGGCGGAGCCGGTGTTCACCTGATAAACGGCGCGGCGCGTCCGCTGGAAACGGGTTTGCTGGTGCTCGTGCGACCGGAGGATCGCCACGCTTTTTCGGCGCTTCCCGGACGGGATCCCTTGCGCTTCGTCAACTTCGCGTTCGAACCCTCCCGCTGGACCGCGCTGCGACGACGCCACCCCGGGCTGCGCGGCACGCTGCTCGACGAGCGCGATCCCATCCGTCGTGAACATCGGCTGGACGCGACACGTCTCGAACGGCTGCGTCACCTCGCCGCCGATCTGGCCGACGGGGCGCGCGATGCCCTCGTTATCGAAGCGTTTTTGGGCGGAGTGGCCGGGTTGCTATCACACTCCACCCGGACCCGGTTGCGCGGGGATGTGCCGGACTGGCTGGCCGCAGCCTGCGCGGCCATCCAGGAACCGCGCCACTTCGTCGGCGGCACGCCTGCGCTGGCTCGTCTGGCCGGCCGCTCGCCCGAGCATCTCGCCCGCGAAATACGCCGCCATTTGCGAAGCACTCCGACCGATGTGGTGAACGCCGCGCGCCTGACCCACGCGGCGCAACAACTTGCGACCACCGCGAGACCGATCATCGAGATCGCCGGCGAGTGCGGGTTCGAGGGTCTGGGGCATTTCTATAAACTTTTTCTCGCCCGCTTCGCGACCAGCCCGCGCCGCTACCGCCGTCATGCCGTCGCTTCGGTGGATGTGCGGCATGCAAATTGGCCGGTCGGCCAAAGACGAGCGACCCCGGACCGTCGTGCCTAAGCGCCACCGCCGGACGAAACGGCGGGCTCCGGCAGCCTGGCCGAGGCGTCCTCGCCGTTGTCGGAGAGGTTGATGACCTGCCACACGCGGTCGCGCACCGGGTAGGCGAGCAGGATCAGGCGCGTGCCCGCGAAGGAGGGGATGGTGTCGGCGAAGACGAGGCGCGGCTTGCCGCGCACATCGGCGGCGAGCTTGAGCTGGAGTCCGCTGTAGGCGAAGCCGTCGTAGTTGATAACCTGATACGACTTTGGCGCGATCTCCCGCACGCCGGCCTGGGTCTGCGCGAGCACGGCCTGCGCGCCGAGGTTGATGATCTTGGCGTGGTCGAGCGGGATGGCGGTGGCGTCGTGCCGCACCGGGAAAATCTGGGAGGGCAGAGGCGAGCCGGCGGGCGCGGGGCTGACGAGCAGGCAAACCTGCCGCCAGTCGGCGGGAATGGCCACGGAGGCGAGCGGCGTGCGCACGGGTTTTCCGTCCACCATCGTCTCGGAGTAAAACACCAGGGGGCTCGTGCCATGATAGACGAAGGCGCGGCTCAGCAACGCGGGGCGCAGCGGAATGGATTCGGTTTTTTGACGCGCGCCAGGATAGGAGAAGGCGAGCCCGCCGTTCACGTAGCCGGGGCGCTTGCCCGGGACGGCGGCGGCGGGCGGCGGCGCGGGGGCGTTGTCCAAAAGATAGAGCGAGACGGCGACCGTGCCGGTGGGCGGCGCGCCGTTCGGATCGGTTTGCGCGCGGAGCGGCGATCCCGTGGCGACAAGAATGGAGATACCGATGAAAAAGCGGGAGAATCGCATGGGGTTAAATGTCGTCGGGGCCGAGCCAGCGGAAAGAGACCACTTTGAAGGCGCGACCGAGAGTGGCGTTTTCGGTCGCGAGCGCGCCGGAGGCGGGGAGTTCCTCGGCGTCGTTGGCCGCGGAATCGACGTAGTCGGGCGTGCGCTGGATCACGGCTTCGCACCAACTGCGCGCGGTGATCACGGCGGGATCGAGCGGGCTGACGCTCTCGGCGTAAACGCGGACGAGAAAGGTGTCGGAACGGGCGCTGAGCACGGGGCCGAGAATGGTGAGCAGGTCGGCCTGGGTGAGGAAGCCGGGGGCGCTATGCGCGGCGGTGTCGCCGCCGGCGGAGTCGGCGTCGGGCGCGGCGGCGGCGGTGGCGGTGCCGGTGTCGCCGAAGCCGAGCTGTTTGCTGCCGACGTCGCCGCCGCGATTCACGTAGTAGGGCGGATTGGTCGTGGTGTTGAACGCGCCGTTGGTGACGGTGGTGTAGCCGCCGCCCGCGCCGGTGGGCACGGTGGCGGGCAGGGTCGCGGGCGTGGGCTGGCGCAGCGGGGCGTTGATGTCGGTGGCGTCGATGGCGGCCTGGAGCGCGCCCTTGAGGCCGCGAATATCGTCGAGCAGGAGGGATCGGTTGACGAACTGGCCGAGGGAGAGGAAGGGGCCGCGCGTGCGAATCTCGGCGACGAGCTTGGTGGCGAGGGAGCGAAGCTGCGCGTCGGTGAGTTCGCGGAATCCGTTGTAGGCGGCGTCGTCCTCGGCGGTGTCGGCGGTGTCGCCAAACGGGTCGGCGATGGGGCGGCCGGCGCGCGGGTAACGGGTGCGGTCGCTGGCGGTGTGGCTCTCGACGTCCACGTTGCGCAGGCTGGCGAGGACGGCGGTCCAGGCCTCGATGGAGGTGGAGTTGACGTTGAAACCACCGTCGAGAAGCAGACGCGAGGAGGCGCGTTCGAAGGCGCGCAGATCGGCGGTCGCGGGGGCGGCGCCGGTGGCGTTGGTGTAGGGAATCAGGCGGCTGTTGGGGAGCGGGAAGACGGGCTCGCTCGCATGGCTGACGCTGGAGAGAAAATAGCCGTCCCACACGGCGCGGTTGAGCAGGTAGGAATGGTCGTAGGTCGGAACGGTGTAGATCTGGGAGGCGCTTTGCGCGTAGGTGCGGAAAACGCGGTCGGGAGCGATGCGGGGATTGGCGAGGGAGTTACCGAAGGGATAGGCCGGCGAATAGCTGGAGGCGGACCACTGGCGCAGGTTGTCAGAGGTGCCCGGACCGATGAGATTCGCCAGAGCCATGCCGGGATCGTGCCGGTAGAGATAAGCGTGCTGAAACACGCCGACCGAGAGCGTGCGCGCCGCGAGATCGTCGCCGAGCGTGGGCAGGGCGAAGAGCGGCGCGGAGTCGTTACCCGAGATGTCGAGCGCGTAGCCGGTGCGCGTTGCGGGATAACCGACGCCGGCGGCGGGGATGAGCGCGGGCGTGGTGGTGGCGGGCGGAACGAAGCGGCTGAAGCTGCCGCTTTGGTTGTTGAGGCCGCCGTCGCCGAGCGGTTGCTGGGCATCGACGGGGGAGCGGTTGATATAGGCGGCGCGGGGATTGTAGTTCGCGAGCCAGCGCACCGCCGGATAGGTGTCGCCTCGGCTGGTGGTGTTGAGGGTGAATTTCCAGCCGCGATTGGAGATTCCGTTGGGCAGGACGTCGGGACCGATCATCGGGCCGGAGGCGAAGCCCTGCTGCCGTGAAAACAGGGCGGCGTCCACGCGGATACCCTGCAGCGGCTGGCCGGTGGAGAATTTCAAACTGAGGCCCCAGATGTTAAAAACCTGCGGGGTAAACGTGGTGCTGCCCCAGGAGTATTGCAGAAAGGTGGGCGTGTAGGCGGGGGGTATGTTTTCGTTGGGGTTCTCATACCACGCTGTAGTGGGAACGCCACTACGCAGGTTCCAGCCCGGGGCGAGATCGAGCACCAGATCCTGACGCGTGGCGCCGAGATCGAAATCGGCCGGCAGGGTGTAAACGATGGCCCGGCCCGGCGGGATGTCGGGGCCGTTGAGCAGGTTTAGCGTGATGTTGTGCAGCGAGAGCCCGCGCGTGGCGTCGGGGGCGGAGGGATACTCGGGAAAGGCGGGAAGCGCACCCTGGGCGGGCACCTGGCCGAGCAAGGTCTCGCGGTTGGTCTGGCCGTTGGCGACCACGAGCTGGTAGTCGCGGGCGCGCAGGGTGACGTTGTAGGGATTCCACACCACAACGGCGGGGAAGATGAAGTAGCGCAGGTTGCGGGTGGTGGTGTTGAGACCGACCGTGGTGTAGAGCTGGAATGTCGTCACCACCGGATGGATACCGGGACCGGTGGCGGTGGCCGCGCGCGGATCAACGGCCGCGCCACCGGAGGGATTGAGGCGGTAGTAGTCGCGCAGAAACGCCCACGGCGGGCCCTCGGGCAAGCCGGAGGCGGACGCGGGGTAGATGGGCGAAGCGAGGAACGCGTTGACAGCGGAGGTCGGGGAGTTGTCGGCAAAGGCGGCGGTGAGATCGCGACGCAGCCCGCCTCGCGACTGATCGGCGAGCACGCCGCGCGAGAAGGTCGTGATGTCGTGAAACCGATTGCGGCGGGCGTCCTGCAACGTGGCCTGCTGCGCAGGCGAGGCGCCGAGAAGCGGAAGTTGGTCGGCTTGCAAGAGACCCGCGAGCGAGGCCGCGTTCACGGGATAGATCGCGGTGAGGTTGCTCGCACCCGGGGTGACGTTGTCGTCGTCGATCAGCTCCACCCCGGTGCGCTGGGGGGCCAGGTAGCGGTAGCGGCGTTGGTCGGTGGTGGCGGTGCCGGTCGCATAGGGATCGATCTGGTTGACCTTGGCCTTCACGCCTTCGTCGCCGATCCAGTAGGCATAGCGGCCGATGATGGTGGGCGAGTCGCCGGAAAGACCCGGGACCAGCGAGGCAGGCACGCTGATATTGGCGAGCGGAGCGACGACGAATTTGTCCAAGTTGGCCGCGTCCGTGCCGAGCGTGCCGGAGCCGACCAGCAGGCGGGCGGGAGAGCCGTTGATCCTGAGATTCGTATCGGTGGCTCGGCTGCCCACGGTGAGATTTGCCACTCCTTGGGTGGGCAGAAACGCGGGCGTGGACGTCGAATCGATCCGGCCGAAAGTCGCCGCGGAAACGTCGGCGCCAAAGGAGGTGTTTTCGTTGCCGCTGACCAACCAGTTCAAGACGACGGGCGTGAGCTGGGCGTAGTCGCCGGGCGCGGTGGTGTTGCCCCACGCGCCAGTCCAGCGCGCGAGCCCGTTCGGCGTGACGGCGGCGGCGGGGGCGCTAGGATTGAGCAAGTCGGCGGGGGCGGTCGCTCGTTGATCCGGACCGGCGGCTTTTTGCAGCTGACCGACCGCGATGTTCAGCGCCATGAGGGCGTTTTGGCGGGCTTGGGAGACCTGCTGGCTGTTGCTCGCCACTTGGGTCTCGATCCGGGTAAAACTGGCCAGACTGACCAAAATCAAAACGAGAAACGCGACGAGGGTGATCGTTATCAACAAGGCGAACCCGGAGTCGGATCCACGCGGCGAGCCCGTGCGTGAAAGAAAGAGGCGTGGGGGCATAATCGGAAAAATTGAGCAGCAAGCCGCCGACCAAACGAAACAGAGGCGTGCCAGCCGGGGTAGGCCGCGAAAGTCCACAAGACGTCGCCCGGAGCGAAACCCGCCATGGGTTAATGATAATATGAACACAGACACCATGCGTGCAGCCCCACACGGCTCGAACCGCCGGAATTGGTTCACCTTATTGTCGGTGTTATGCGGACGTCATAAGTCCGTCAAAAAGCGACCGACTACCTCCCGCATCCAGACCGCCACTAGCTTACGTCTTTACAATTCAGATGAAATGTAAAAAAAGGTCAGGCTTACATAGTTCTACGAAGCCCGACGTCCTTTTCAACCAGCCTGCCCCACCCGTTAATCCATGAGCAACGAACCCACCCCCTTAATTCTAATCGTGGAAGACGAACCGGAATTGGCGAAACTGATGTCCAATTACCTCGAGGAGGCGGGCATGCGCACCCAAGTTTGCCATCGCGCCCAGCATGCGGCCAAGTTTCTCAAGAACAACTTCGTCAACCTGTTGCTGCTCGACATTACCCTGCCCGACAAAACCGGCTTCGAACTCTTGGAGGAGTTGCGCGCGGGCAACCAACCCACCCCGGTCATTTTCGTCACCGGCAACAGCGTGGAAGAGAGCAAAGTTCGCGGCCTCGAGCTGGGCGGCGACGACTACGTCACCAAGCCCTTCAGTTACCCCGAGCTGGTCGCCCGCATCCGCGCCGTCTTGCGCCGCGCCGAAAACAGCGGAGACCTCTCGCTCACCAAAAACGTCACCGTCTCCGATGAACCCTTCGAGTTCTGCCAGGCGACCATCAACCCGCATCGGCTCGAAATGGTCTGGCCCGACGGCAAGCTCTCCAAAGTGGGGCGCAAAGAGATCGGCATCATGGTTCACCTCAAAGCCCACGAGGGCGAAGTCATCACCCGCAAGGCCATGATCCATGCGGTCTGGGGCATCCACGCCAACGTGAAGAGCCGTTCCCTCGACCAATACATCGTCAAAGTTCGCGAACTCTGCCGCGCCTCCAAAGTCGGCGTCGATGCGCTCCGCACCGTTCACGGCGTTGGCTATATTTTCGACCCGGAAGGCAAGCACCGCACGACCGGCCTCTGATACGTTTAAAACAACTCCGCCTGCCCGTGGCGTTTCTCCGCCTCCGCCAGCGTGGTCTTCATCTCCATCTCGCGCAAAAAACCCAGCAGCGCGGGCAAATCCACCTCGGGCGCGCCACCGATTTCCGGGGTCGGCAAGGCCAGATCCAACGTGATCAGCGCCCGGTTAAGCCGCAGCCGTTCCGCCGCCTCCGTCACCAGCGCACGAAACCGCTCCGGCTCCAACCCTCCCGCCGCGCCCGCCGCCAAAATTCCCTCCAGGCTGCCGTGCTTTTGCAGCCACTTCACCGCCGTCTTCGGCCCCACCCCGCTAAGGCCGGGAATGTTGTCCGACGTGTCGCCGATCAGCGCCAGGTAATCGACGATCTGCGCCGGCGGCACGCCGAATTTCTGCGCCACGCCCGGCTCGTCCAGCAACCGCCAGCCGAGCTTCGGCATCGCCGAGGGCGGCGGCAGCATGATCTTCACCCGCGGCCCCACGATCTGCGCGAAATCCTTGTCCGAGCTCACGATCAACACCTCGTCGCCCAGCGCCGCGCGCCGCACCGCGAAGGCCGCCAGCAAGTCGTCACTCTCCACCCCGTCCTCCTCGACCGTCGCGCAACCCATCGCGCGCGTAAGTGGCTTCAACAACGGAATCTGTTTCGCCAACGACTCCGGCATCTCCGTGCGCTGCGCCTTGTATTCGGGATGAATCGCCAGCCGCGCCGAAGATCCGCCGAGATCGAAAAACACAACCACGCGATCCGGCTTTTCCTGGTCGGCCAAGCGCCAGATCGACTTCACCCACCCATGCAGCGCATTGGTCGGAAACCCGTCCGCGCGCGTGAGTTCCGGCGTCGCGAAAAAACAGCGGTAGGCGAGATTAAAACCATCAACAAGAAGCCA
>DAIPIP010000055.1:0-16573 GCA_036770725.1 Opitutaceae bacterium | reverse complement strand
TTGCGCTGCATCACTTTGCGAGCCTGGTTGGGGCCTTCGCGTCTTTGCGTAAAATCCGAAGTTTTTGGGTGCTTGGTGTAATACCCACCACCGCTGACCTTTGGCTTTGCGGCCGGCCCGGCACCGTCGGTGCTCCGTCGGTTCCTCCGAACTCAATCCTTCGGCTCGGGAATGATGCCGGTGATGGTGATCGCGACCTTCCCGGTGACGTCGGCGAGGCCGAGATTTTCCTTAAAAATATCGCGGATTTCCTGCTCCAGGTAGCCTTGGATGGCGTCGAGTTTGGCGTTGGGGCGAACCTTGAGCTGGAGAAGGGTGTGGAACTTGCCCCCGCTGCGGCGCACGCGGGCGCGGGCGTGGACGACGCCCTTGAGTTGCTCGGCGCAGGCTTCGAGCAGGCGGTGCAGGGCGTGACGCGAAATTTCGAGGCGGCCTTCCTCGGTTTTGCGCAGTAGGAGGGTGGGGGACTGGCGGATCAGGATGAGCACCACCCAGAGCGCGAGGGCCAACCAGAGCAGGGTAAGCTCGCGCGGGGCGTCGGCGATCAAGGCATCAAGCAAGGGGGTGAAGGTGTTCATCGGGGATGGGATGGCGGAGCCGGACGGGCGGACGGACGGCGCGGGCGATCAGTCGGTGGGCCAGGTTTCGTCGGCCTTGTCGGTCGCGCCGGTTTCCTCGGCGGGGAGGCGCACGCCTTCGATGATAACGTCCACCTTGCGCACTTCTTTGCCGGTCATGGCGGTGACTTGTTTGCGCACGGCGATCTGGGTCTCGTAGGCGGTTTTGCCGATCTCGGCTCCGTAGGCGACGATGAGGCGGATCTCGATGAAGTAGTTGTCCTCCGCGTCTTCGGTGACTTTCACGCCCCGGTGGTCGGCTTCGCGCTTGGCGAAGATCTCGCTGATGCCGTCCACGATGCCGCCGCCGACGCCGGCGACGCCGGGCACGCGGAGGGAGGCCATGCGGACGATGCTGGCGACCACGGTGTGGTTGATCTTGATGTCGCCCAGGGTCGGTTGGTCGTCGAAGCGGGGGCTGATGCTTGGATCGGAGTCGGAGAAAGTCGGCTGCATGATAGACCTAGGCAACAAAGGCGTGCGCCGACGGCAAACCTCAATCGCGGGTTTGGCGGGCGGGATGGATATTGATGACGGTAAAATAAAAAACCGCGCCCGGTCGGGGCGCGGTTTTGTGGGAGGATGGCGGCGCCTGGGATACGAAGCGACGGGCTTATATCTTACTGGGTGTAGAGGTCGCTGGGGGTGCGGGCGAAGAACTCTTCCATGTAGGCGGTCGTGGCTTTGCCTTCCATAAAGGTAGGGTCGGACATGATGGCCTTTTGGAGCGGGATGGTGGTCTTGACGCCGCGAATGATGTATTCGCTGAGGGCGCGGTAGCTGCGTTCGAGGGCGATTTTGCGGGTCGAGCCGAAGCAGATGAGCTTGCCGATCATGGAGTCGTAATACTGCGGGATGGTGTAGCCGGAGTAGGCGTGGCTATCGACGCGGACGCCATGGCCGCCGGGGGCGTAGTAGAGGCCGATGGTGCCGGGGCTGGGCGCGAAGTTGCGCGCGGGGTCCTCGGCGTTGATG
Source organism: Opitutaceae bacterium (assembly GCA_036770725.1). GTDB lineage: Bacteria > Verrucomicrobiota > Verrucomicrobiia > Opitutales > Opitutaceae > IMCC26134_A. Next base: position 14,981 of record DAIPIP010000055.1, on the reverse strand, counting down.
CGGCACTCGATGGCGTGCTTGGTGAAGGTGATGTCGCTTTGGTCGAAGGCGAGCTTCTCGCCGTTGGCGATGAGGATCTGTTGTTTGATGAGGTCGATGCCGGTGACTTCTTCGGTGACGGGATGCTCCACCTGGATGCGCGTGTTCATCTCGATGAAGTAGTAGTTCCCCTTGGCATCGACGAGGAACTCGATGGTGCCGGCGTTCTGGTATTGGGCGGCTTCGGCGGCGCGGATGGCGGCCTTGCCCATTTCCTTGCGGAGAGCGGGGGTGAGGAAGGGCGACGGGGACTCCTCGATGAGTTTTTGGTGACGGCGCTGCACGGAGCAGTCGCGTTCACCGAGGTGGAGGGTCTTGCCGTGGGCGTCGGCGAGGATCTGGAACTCGATGTGGCGGGGTTTCTCGATGTATTTTTCGAGGTAAACGGAGCCGTTGCCGAAGGCTTTTTCGGCTTCGTTGCGGGCGACGTTGAACTCTTTGGCGAGGGAGACGTCGTTGTGGGCGATGCGCATGCCGCGACCGCCGCCGCCGGCGACGGCTTTGATGATGACGGGGTATCCAAAGCGGCGGGCGAGCTTGATGGCTTCGGTTTCAGATGTGATGGGGCCGTCGGAGCCGGGAACGGTGGGGACCTTGGCCTTTTTGACCGTGTCTTTGGCGACGGACTTGTCGCCCATCATGGCGATGGAGCGGGAGTTGGGGCCGATGAACTTGATGTTACAGGCCTCGCACTGGGCGGCGAATTTGGCGTTTTCGGAGAGGAAGCCGTAGCCGGGGTGGATGGCGTCCACGTCGGCGATCTCGGCGGCGGCGATGATGCGGTCGGCGCGGAGGTAGGAGTCGGCTCCGCGGGGGCCGCCGATGCAGATGGCCTCGTCGGCGAGCTGGACGTGGAGGGATTGGGCGTCGGCCTCGGAGTAAACGGCGAGGGTCTTGATGCCGAGTTCGCGGCAGGCTCGGACGATGCGGAGGGCGATTTCGCCGCGGTTGGCGATGAGGACCTTTTGGATCACGGGATTTAAAAATGAGTTAACCGCTAAAGAGCGCTAAAGGTCGCTAAATAGAGCCGTCGGAAGCGGGGCTCCGGAGCCTGGGTTTAGCGTAATTTAGCGTTCTTTAGCGGTTTAATTAGGAGCGGAGTTTAGCTTTGTTTGACCTTGAAGAGCTTCTGGCCGTATTCGACCGGGGAGCCGTTTTCGACGAGGATCTCGACGATGGTGCCTTTCACTTCGGACTGGATCTCGTTCATGATCTTCATGGCCTCGATGATGCAGACGACGCTGGTCTCGGTGATCTTGGTGCCGATCTCGGCGAAGGCCTTGGATTCCGGGGAGGCGGCTTTGTAGAAGGTGCCGACCATGGGGCTCTTCACGTAGATGATGCCGGCTTCGTCGCCGACTGCGGCGGCCGGGGAGGAGGCGGCGGCAGGGGCGGCGGGCGCGGGAGCCGGGGCGGGCGCGGCGGCCACGGGGGCCGGAGCGTAGGTCACGGCCGGGCCGGCGGCGGAGTTTGAGGCACGGGCGATCTTGATCTTGAAGCCTTCCTCCTCGACCGCGAATTCAGTCAAGTCGGAGCGCTGCATCAGATCGATCAGTTGTTTAATTTGTTTTAGGTCCAAGGGAGGGCCGGGGTTTTGGTGTTTATGAACGCTTACGGGGTTTAGACCGTTTCGTGGTTGTGACGTTCAATGATTGTGAGGGGATCGAATGCAAATCCCAATTTTTAGCCGATTTTGGGGTCAAATTGGCCAAAAAGTGGCGGAAAATCGGGTAAAGTTGAGGTTTTTTGAGGTTAACCAGTGAAGCGCTCTGGGAGGTGAATCCGCGAAATCAACCGCCCCCAACAAGCCGAAAAACCCGAGATTCTGGGGCGATTCCACGGGTTTTTTCACGGTTTTGAGGCCGAAAAATAAAATTTCCGCAGGTTTTTACTTTTTAAGGCGATCTTCAGTGATTCGGCGCGTCGCCCGGTGCAGAATGCCGGCGCATTGTCGGCTCGTATTGCGGTGGAAACGTGCCCGTGCCTCACTATGGATACCTTTCCGTTGAATACGCCCGATCCCACGTCCTCCGGCTCCAGCGCCTCGCCCGAGGCCGTTTTCAGCGTTCGCAATCTCGGCAAGACCTACGGCACCGGCCACGCCGCCGTCCGCGCGCTCGCCGGCGTCGATCTCGACCTGCGCTCCGGCGAACTCGTCGTGCTCCTGGGCGCTTCCGGTTCGGGCAAATCCACCCTGCTCAATCTTCTCGGCGGCCTCGATTCCCCGTCAGAGGGCCGGCTCCTCTACCGCGGCTGGAACCTCGGGCGCGCCGGCGAAGACGCGCTCACCCGCTACCGCCGGGATGTCGTCGGCTTCGTTTTTCAGTTCTACAACCTCATCCCGAGCCTCACCGCCCGCGAAAACGTCGGCCTCATCACAGAAATCGCGCGCAACCCCATGCCCCCCGCCGACGCCCTCGACCTGGTCGGCCTCACTCCGCGCGCCGACCACTTCCCCGCCCAGCTTTCCGGCGGCGAACAACAACGCGTCGCCATCGCCCGCGCCATCGCCAAACGCCCCGAGGTCCTGCTTTGCGACGAACCCACCGGCGCCCTCGACATCAAGACCGGCATCACCGTCCTCGAAGCCGTCCAGCGCATCAACCGCGAGCTCGGCACCCTCACCGTCATCATCACCCACAATGCCGTCATCGCCGAAATGGCCGACCGCGTGCTCACCCTCTACGACGGCCGCATCCAGGACTCGAAAACCAACGCCCGCCGCCGCCCCGTCGGTGAACTCGACTGGTAAAACCGGTTAAACACCTTCCGCGCCTCCACGTTCCCGCCCCCGTCGCCCACGCCCCGTGAGCCTCCTCGATCTCAAACTCCTCCGCGACCTGCGCTCCCTGAAATCCCAGGCCATCGCCGTCGCCCTCGTCATGGCCTGCGGGCTCACCATGATGATCATGACGCGCAGCCTCATCCTTTCCCTCGAGACCGCGCGCGACGGCTACTACGAGCGCCACCGCTTCGCCGACGTCTTTTCCTCCCTCAAGCGCGCCCCCGCCTCCCTCGCCGCCCGCATCGCCTCCCTCCCCGGCGTCGCCGCCGTCGAGACCTCCGTGACGATGCAGGTCACGCTCGACATCCCCGGCATGGCCGAGCCCGCCACCGGCCTCATCAACTCCCTGCCCGAACGCCGCGATCCCGCGCTCAACCGCCCTTTTATCCGCGCCGGCCGACTGCTCGCCCCCGCCGCCCGCGACGAAGCCCTGGTCAGCGAGGCCTTCTCCGACGCCCACGGCCTGCGCCCCGGCGACTCGATCGCCGCCATCCTCAACGGCCGCAAAATCTCCCTCCGCATCGTCGGCATCGTGCTCGCCCCCCAGTTCGTCTTCGAGGCCCCGCCCGGCTCCGCCCTGCCCGACAACCGCAGCTTCGGCGTCTTCTGGATGCGCGAAAAAGCCCTCGCCGAAGCCTTTAACCTCGAAGGCGCCTTCAACACCGTCGCCCTCACCCTCGCCCCCGGCGCCAGCGAACGCGCCGTCATCGCCGGCCTCGACCGCGTGCTCGAACCCTACGGCGGCCTCGGCGCCTACGGCCGGCGCGACCACCCGTCCGATACCCGCGTCACCGACGAAATCGGCGTCCTCCAGGGCCTCTCCTTCGGCTTCCCCTTGGTCTTCCTCAGCGTCGCCGCCTTCATGACGCACTCCGTGATGAGCCGCCAAATCGCGCTCCAACGCGAACAAATCGCCATCCTCAAAGCCTTCGGTTTCACCAACCGACAGATCGGCCTGCACTTTGCAAAATTCACCCTCGTCATCGTCGTCGCCGGCACGAGCTTCGGCGCCCTCGGCGGCTGGCTGCTCGGCCAAAAACTGGTCGGCATGTATCACCTGTTCTTTCGTTTCCCCGCCCTCGATTTCCGCCTCGCCACCGGCGCGCTCATCGCCGCCGCCCTCGCCAGCGCCTTTGCCGCGCTCATCGGTGTGCTCGGCGCGGTCCGCAAAGCCGCCGCCCTCTCGCCCGCCGAGGCCATGCGCCCCGAGCCGCCCGCCAGTTTTCGCCCCGCCTTTTTCGAGCGCATCGGCCTCGCCAAAAAATTCACCGTCTCGCTCCGCATGTCCCTGCGCAACATCGAGCGCAAACCCGTGCAGGCCCTCCTCACCACCGTCGCCCTCGCCCTCGCCACCGGCATTCTCATCATCCCCAACTCGTTCCGCGACGGCATCAACCACGTGCTCGAATTCCAGTGGGATGTCTCCCAACGCCAGACCGTCATCGTCTCGCTCGTCGAACCCGGCCCGGCCCGCGCTCTCGCCGATTTCCGCGCCCTGCCAGGCGTCATCCTCGCCGAGCCTTTTCGCGCCGTCCCGGTCGAGCTTCGCGCCGGCAACCGCTCCCGCCGCCTCGGCGTCGGCGGCCTGCCGGTCGATTCCCAACTCGCCCGCGTCATCGACGCCCGCGGCCGGCGCATCACCCTCCCCCCGCAAGGCGTCGTCCTCTCCAAGGCCCTTGCCGACGCCCTTCTCCTCGCGCCCGGCGACACCGTCACCCTCCGCGTGCTCGAAGGTAAACGCCCCGAGCGCGAGGTCCGCGTCGCCGCCCTCGCCGAAGACTTCGCCGGCGTCGCCGCCTACATGGACATGGACGCCCTCAACCGCCTGCTCGGCGAAGGCGAACGCATCAACGGCGCCCGCCTCAGCGTCGCCGCCGGCGCGTGGCACACCTTTCTCACCGCCGTCAAAAACACCCCCCAATCCGCCGGCGTGGCGATCAAGGAGGCCGCCCGCTCCAGCTTCCGCAAAACCACCGCCGAGAGCATCGGCCTCATTCAGACCATCTACCTCGTCTTCGCCACCGCCGTCGCCTTTGGCATCGTTTACAACAGCGCCCGCATCTCGCTCTCCGAACGCTCCCGCGAACTCGCCACCCTGCGCGTGCTCGGCTTCACCCGCGGCGAGGTCGGCTCCGTGCTCGTCGGCGAACTCGTCGTGCTCACCGTGGTCGCCATTCCCCTCGGGCTGGTCCTCGGTTCCTACATGGCCCGCGCCATCCTCACCACCGTCAACACCGAGACCGTGCGCCTCCCGCTCATCCTCACTCCCGCCAACTACGCCTTCGCCGTGCTCGTCGTCGCCATCGCCACCACCGCCTCCGCCCTGCTCGCCTGCCGCAAACTCGACCAACTCGACCTCGTCGGCGCCCTCAAAGCCCGCGACTGATCCACCCGACCTTTGGCCGCAAAAAAAACACCAAACGCGCAAAAACCAATCCACTCCCCCTCCGTTCCTCCGTATCCATTTTTTAACTACCATGTCCGCTCCCGCACCCTTTGACGGCGACGCCCCGTCCCCGCCCGCCCGCCGCCGCTGGCTGCCCTGCGCGGCCGGCGCGCTCCTCCTCGCCCTCATCGTCGCCGGACTCTGGCCGCGCCCCCTGCCGGTCGAGACCGCCGTCGCTTCGCGCGGCCCCCTGCTCGTCACCGTGGACGAGGAGGGCCAGACCCGCGTGCGCAACCGCTACGTCGTGGCCAGCCCGGCCGGCGGACACCTCCGCCGCATCGACCTCCGCCCCGGCGCGCCCGTCGAGGCGGGCGTCACCGTGCTCGCCGTGCTCGAAACCAGCGGCGCCGACCTGCTCGACGCCCGCAGCCTAGCCCAGGCCCGCGCCCGCGTGCGCGGCGCCGAGAGCGCCCGCGAGCAAACCGGGGCGCGCCACGCCGCCGCCCGGGCCAATCTCAAACAATCCCGCATCGAACTCGACCGCGCCCAAGACCTCTTCGGCCGGCAGTTCATCACCCAACAAGAACGCGACCTCGCCGTCACCCGCGAGACGATCGCCAACCAGGAGGAACGCGCCGCCGCCTTCGGCCTCCAGGTCGCCGAGCACGAACTCGAGCAAGCCCGCGCCGTGCTCCTGCGCGCCCGCCCCGGCGAAGCCGCCGCGCCCGAGGCGCTCGATATCTTCTCGCCCGTCGGCGGACGCATCCTCCGCGTCATGCAGGAAAGCGCGCGCACCGTCCCCGCCGGCATGCCGCTCCTGGAAGTCGGCGACCCCGCCGACCTCGAAATCCGCATCGAAGTCCTCTCCCGCGACGGCGTCGGCATCGCCCCGGGCGCGCGAGTCCGGCTCGACCAGTGGGGCGGCGACACGCCCCTCGAAGCCCGCGTGCGCCTCGTGGAGCCCTCCGCGTTCACCAAAGTCTCCGCCCTCGGCGTGGAGGAGCAGCGCGTAAACGTCATCGCCGATTTCATCGACCCGGTGGAAAAAAGAGCCGCGCTCGGCGACGGCTTCCGGGTGGAGGCCCGCATCGTGCGCTCCTCCGCCGAGGATGTGCTCCGCGTGCCGGCGGGCGCGCTTTTCCAACGCGACGGCCGATGGCAAACCTTCGTGATCGAAGGTTCCCGCGCCCGCCTCCGCGCCGTGGAGACCGGCCTTTCCAACGGCGTGGAAACCGAAATCCGCTCCGGCCTCCAATCCGGCGACCGCGTGGTCATCTACCCCGGCGACCGCATCGCCGAAGGCTCCCGCGTGCGCCAACTGGAAATCGAGCCACCCGCCGCGCCGTGACGACGCGGCCGATTGCGGAGGGACCGGCTCCGTCCGGTCCGCGCCCGGCCCGTTTGATACCATAAGCCTATTGAATCTGGACTTTAGAGCATTTTCAATAGAACGGTAGCCATAACAAGCGGATTGAAAGGTAGGGAGGGACCGCTGGGCCCTCCGCAGTATGATGGTAAACTACACTTGTAAAAACCACCGCTCCGACGCGGCTGGCCCAGCGGTCCAGCCCTACCCAAAAACGGCTACGACATTTTTTAAAATGCTCTAGGATGTAGGCCCGACCGGTGGTCGGGCTGCCGCCCAAGAGCGAAGCCAGACCAGCGGTCTGGCCTACAGATCGCGGCCAGAAGTCTAAAAGCTTCGGGTGATTGGTATGACTACCGTTTTCCCCGCGCCCCGCGGGCGAGACAAGTCCACCACACCCAGGCGATGAACATCGCCTGAAAAGGCAGGCGCAGCCAGAGCACGGTTTGCGAAGGCCCGAAGGCCTCGCCGGCGGCCGGGTTCATGGCGACATGCAGATTGGCCGGGAAAATCGCCAGCAACAGCGCGACCAGCCCCCACGCGGCGGCGCGTCGATAGCGTGTGGTGAAAATCCCTATACCACCCGCCAGCTCGGCTAGCCCCGAGACGTAGATGAGCGGCCGATGCGTCGCCGCCGGCAACCAGTCCGGCATCATCGGATCGTAGAGTTGCGGAGCCACGAAGTGCGCCACCCCCGCGATGATGAAAAACAACCCCAGCCCCGCGCGCAGCCGACGCCGCAACACCGGATGCCGGTCGGTGGTGGCGAATGCGTCTGCGGCGGGCGTGCTCATGTGTTTAACATTTCCGGGAGCGCGATTATATCAAGAGGAGTGCCGCGCAAACGAGTTTGCTGATAAACAGGGCGCTAAAGGAGAACGGATATTTTTCTCCTTTGGCTCGAAGGTTCGATAAGCCCGCGTCCATCGGAAAAACGGACAATATTATCCGCTCTCCCGACCCGGCCGCTTGACCGACGTCAGCGTTTGTCCTGCGCGGCGCCGCCGCTCCATTTCAGCTTGGCGCGCACCACCGCGAAGTGGCTGTGGTCGCGCCGCTGGATGAGGCGCAGCCGCTTCGGCGCGAGCGCGATCTCGATCCGCGCGTCGGCGGCCGGCGTCGCCAACACCCGGCCGTCCGCCGCCACGATCAGACCGGTCGCGTGATCGGAAAGATTATGCACGCGCAGACTTACGCCGGCGCGAAAGATGATGGAGCGGTTGCTCAACGTGTGCGGGCAGATCGGCGTCATCGCCAACACCTCCGCCGCCGGGTGGATGAGCGGACCGCCGGCCGAGAGATTATAGGCGGTGGAGCCGGTGGGCGTGCTGAAAACGAGCCCGTCGCAAAGGTAGTCGGTCACGAGTTCGCCGTCGGCGAAAACCTCCAGCCGCACGAGGCGTGAGTTGGAGGCGTCTTTGACGAGGATGTCGTTCAGCGCCGCCACCGGCGCGGCGTCGCCGACGCGGCAGGAAAGCAGGGCGCGCTCCGCGGTGACGAAGTCGCCCGAGAGCAGGGCGGGCAGGCATTCGCGCGCCTCCTCGGCCGAGAAAGGGGTGAGAAAACCCAGGCTGCCGCGATTCACGCCGATGAGCGGCACCCCGGCCTCGGCGGCGGCGGGCGCGGCGCCGAGCAAGGTGCCGTCGCCCCCGATGACGCAGCACGCATCCACGTCGGCGAGGTGGGCGGCGGGCAGGGGAAAGGCGCGGGTGACGCGAGTGGCCACCCCGGCGGCGGCGGCGATGGCGATGAGGCCCTCGGCCAGTTCGCACGCGCCGGGTTTTTGTTCATTTACGACAAAGGCGAGGCGGCGGATGGGCGTCATGGGAGGGAGCTTGCGAGGTAACACTGCGCTAACAAACGCTTTTGCCAATCCGTATGCAGATGCGCGAGCCCGACCGCCCGCGGTTCCGGAGAGAAAACAAAGGGTAAAATCTCCAAGAGGATTGTCTTTTGCGTTTGCGGGTGAACGGTCGGTTATCGCAACCAATCAACCATGTCGCGGCATATGATTTTTTTACCCCGTTCTTCGGTCCTAGGCTCTGTTCGATTTCTTTGCACAAGCCTCTTGTTGACGAGTTGTTTCTCCGGTGTCGGCTTCGCGCAGCAAGAGATCTCGCTCGGCGAGGCCTTGGCGAAAGTCGCCGAAAGCAACCTGCGCGTGCGGGCCGAGCGGCTGACGCTCGATGCGGCGCGGGCCGAGGCGCGAGGCGAGCGGGGGCTGTTTGAACCGGAGTTTGTCGCCACCTTCAGCCGCGAGTCGAACGACCGCCAAAACACCCGCGAGCGTTTCCTCAGCCAGTCGGCCACCTCGTTTAGCGAGGACAATGTGCGCGGCAGCGTGGCGCTCGAGACCTTGTTGCCGCTGGGCACGCAGCTGCGGGTGGGCGCGCAGACGGCGCGGCTCGACAACAGCCTGCAGACCACGGGCAATCGCGAGTTCGAGAGTTTCACCGGGGTGAACATCACCCAGCCCTTGCTTAAAAACGCGGGCGTAAAAGCCAACCTCGCCCAGCTGCGCATCGCGGCTTCGCAGAGCGAGGTGGTGTTGCACGATACGCGTCGTCAGCTGACCACGATCCTCTCGCAGACCGAGCTGACCTACTGGGATCTCGCGCGCGCGGTCGCGGAGCTGGAGCTGCGCGAAGCCTCGCTCGGCGTGGCCGAGAGCATCCGCGACGACAACAAGGCGCGCTTGGACGCAGGGCGCATGTCGGAGCTGGAAGTGCGGCGCGCCGAGGCGGGCGTGGCGCTGCGGCGCGCGCAGGTGCTCGAAGCGCGCCAGCGCGTGGTGGATTTGTCGTCGCTGATGCGCATCTATTTTGGCGAGCGCGAGGTGGCGGACGCGGTGGGGCTCAAGCCGCGCGATCCGATCACGGTCGCGCCGGTGAAAATCAACTTCTCCGCGAGCCGCGCGGCCGCGTTGACCTCGCATCCCGGCTATCTGGCCCGCCGGGCCCAGTTCGTGCAGGCGGGTTTGCGCACCGACTACGCGCGCAACCAGCGCCTGCCCCAGCTCGATCTGCGCGCCAGCTACGGCTACAACGGCCTCGACACCGATTTCAGGGGCTCGTGGGACACGGTCGCCGGCACGGATTTTCCTTCATGGTTTGTGGGCGCCGAACTGCGGGTGCCGATCCTGACCGGGGTGAAGTCGGCCAACCAACTGCGCGCCGCGCGTCATCGCGAGGACGCGGCGAGCGCCGAGCTGGTGGCGACCGAGATCGAGTTGTTGAATCTTTTGCAGGCGATCATCCGCCGCCTCGCTAGCCAGGACGGGCAGATCGCCGCCTTCGTCTCCGCCGCCGAAGTCGCGCAACAGGTGCTCGACGCCGAGCTGGAGGGGCTGGAGTCGGGCCGCAGTGATTCGCGTCGCGTGCTCGACGCGGAGCAGGATGTGTTCGAGGCCAACGCCGCCCTGCTCGGCGCGCGCACCGACTACCGCCGCAGCCTGGTGGAGTTTCGTTCGCTGGAGGGCACCTACCTCTCGGCCCTCGGCTACGATCTGCTGGAAGACTCGTCGGAGAAAAAATCGTTTTTCCGCTTAACCCTATGAGGCACGTCGTAGTGGGTAAACGGATACGCACCCTCTTTTTGGCGGCGACGGCGTGCGCCTTGTTCGGCGCGACGGCGGCGGCGGCGGAGACCGCCATCGGCGTGGTGGAGCCGATCCGCGAGGAGACGCTCGCGGCGGTGGTGGTCGGGCGGGTGGCCAAACTGCATGTGCGCGAAGGCGCGACGGTGCGCGCGGGGGAGTTGTTGGTGGAGCTGGATTCGGAGGCCGAGCGGCTGGATCTGGAACGTCGGCGGCTGGTGCTCGCGAGCGCGGTGGAGCTGGAGCTGGCCAAGCAACGCGAGACGATGACGGAAACCGAGTGGAAGGCCACGCAGCGGCTGCGCGAGAGTTCGCGCTCGGTCAGCCAGGAGGAGCTCAACCGCAAGGAATTCGACTACCTGCTGGCCAAGGGGGAGCGCGAACAGCTGGAGCGCCGCAAGGCCCTGGAGGCGCTGGAGGTGAAGCTGGCCGAGGAGCAGCTGGCGCGGCGTTTCATCCGCGCGCCCGGCGCGGGAGTGGTCACGCGCCTGTGGTTGCGCGCGGGCGAGGTGGCGGACGCGCGCCAGCCGCTGGTGCATGTGGTGGACGTGGAACGCGCGGTGTGGGTGGCCAATCTCGACGCGGCGCTGGCCGCGCGTCTGCGCCCCGGCCTGGCGGTGCGCCTGCTTTGCGAGATGCCGGCCGGGCCGGTCGAGGTCGAGGGCGTGGTGGACTACCTTGCGCCGGTGCTCGATGCGGGCAGCGGCTTGCGGCGGGTAAAGGTGGAGTTCGCCAATCCCGCCGGCCGCGTCACGCCCGGAGTCACGGCCCGTTTGTTGACGCAATAAGCGCATGGCCTCCCAAGATTTTTCCCACGACGACACCCTCGCCGCCGAGGCGGCCGAGCGTCTGGCCCGCCTGCGGGTGAGCGACCAGCCGCCGCCGGTGTTTTGGGCGGAGTTTCTCGCTTCGCTGGTCGCGTTGGCGGGGGCGCGCTCGGCCCATCTCTGGCGGCGCTCCGAGAACGAGGCCGAGTGGCGGCGGCTGGCGGCGTATCCGGCGCGCGAGCCGGCCCCGGCGGGCTCGGCGGAGTTGTGCCCGCGATCGCCGGCTACGGCGGGCGTGGTGGTGGCGGCTTTGCCCGGTCCGCGTTGGACGCTGGTGGCGCGGCTGGCGACCGGCGAGGCGGAGTCGGCCCCGGTGGTGGTGTTGCCTTTTGCGGACGAGGCGGAGGCGGTCGCGCAAGCGGCGGCGGAGCGGGTGCGCTGGGCGCTCGACACGCCCGCGCTTTATCTGCGGCACCGGGCGGAGGCGGCGAGCCGGCGCGAGGCCGAGGCCTACGCGTCGGTGCTGGATTTGACCGCGTTGGTGGATCGCGAAAAAAAGTTCGGCTCGGCCGCCTTGCTGGTGTGCGACGAGCTCGCGCATCGTTTGCGAGCGGAGCGGGTATCGCTCGGCTGGCTCGGCTCGGGTGAATTGGCGCGGGTGGTGGCGCTGAGCGGGGCGGATAAATTTGAACGGCGCAGCGAGGCGGTGCGCGGGTTGGAGATCGCGATGGAGGAGTGCATCGACCAGGACATGGAGTTGATCCATCCCGCGCCGGACGGGGCGGAGGGCGTGACCCGCGATCACGCGGCCTATGCGGCCGAGGTGGGCGCGCCCTATCTGCTCTCCGCGCCCCTGCGCGTGGCGGACCGGGCGGTGGGCGTGTTGCTCGCGGAGCGGCGCGAGGCTGCCTTCGGGGAGGCGGAGGAGCAGGCGTTGCGATTGCAGGCCAACCACCTCGCGGCGCGGCTGCGCGATCTGCGCGAGCGGGATCGCCCCTGGTTGGTGCGCGGCAAAGATGCGCTTCGCCGGTGGGCGGAGGCGTGGGCGGGACCGCGGCACACCTTGTCGAAAGTCTGCGCGGTGGGCGCGGCGGCGCTGGTGTTAATTTTGCTCGCGGGGCACTGGCCCTACAAAGTGCGCGCGCCCTTCACGCTGCGCAGCGAGCAGGTGGTGTATGTGACCGCGCCCTTCGACGGCTTCGTGCGAGAGGCTCCGGCGCGGGCGGGGGACGTGGTGGCGGCGGACGACGTGTTGGTGCGTTTCGATGATCGTGAGCTGTTGCTGGAGGAGGCGATGGCGCTGGCCGACCTAGCGCGGTTTCGCCGCGAAACGGAACGGGCGCGGGCGGCGAACGAGCTGGCCGAGCTTCGCATCGCGGAGGCGCAGGCGGCGCAGGCGTCGGCAAGGCTGGAACAAGTGCGCCACCGGCTGGCGCGGGCGAGCGTGACGGCGGGATTCGCGGCCACGGTGGCGGAGGGCGATCTGCGCGAGCGCATCGGCGCGCCGGTGCGGGCGGGCGACGTGCTTTTCCAGGTGGCGCGGCTGGATCGCATGCGGGTGGAGGCGCAGGTGGATGAGCGCGACATCCACGAAGTGCGGGTCGGGGCGCGGGCGCGGGTGGCCTTCGAATCGCGACCCGAGGAAGTGTTTTATTTGGTGGTCGAACAGATCGAGCCGAGCGCGCGGAGCACGCCGGGCGGGGCGGTGTTTCACGTGCGGTGTCGGTTCGAGGGCGAGCCGGCGGAGTGGTGGCGGCCGGGCATGGGCGGGGTGATCAAGATCGAATCCGGCTGGCGTAGTTTTTTTTGGATACTCACCCACCGCACGGCGGATTACCTGCGGCTGCGCTGGTGGTTTTGGTAGGCCGGGGAAACACGCGCCATGTCCACCACCTTCGCCGACACCTGGCATCGACTCGCGCCCCTGCGCATCGCGTTGCGACCGCAGGTGCGGGTGCATCGGCAGACGGTGCGCGGGGAGCGCTGGTTCGTGTTGCACGATCCGCTGGCCAACCAGTTTTTCCGGGTGCGGCGCGCGGCGTGGGCGCTGCTCTCGCGCTGCGACGGACGGCGCACGCTGGACGCGCTTTGGCGCGAAGCGATGGAGCGCGATCCGGACGGCGCGCCCGGCCAGCAGGAGTTGTTGCAACTGCTGGCGCAGCTGCACGCGGCGAACCTGATCGCGGCCGACGTGCCGGCGGATACGCGCAAGCTCTTCGAGCGGCAGCGCAAGCGGGTGGAGCGCGAGCGCACGGCGAGGTGGCTCGGGTTCATGTTTGCGCGCTTTCCCTTGATAAACCCCGACCCGTTTTTGCGGCGCGCGCTGCCGCTGGTGGGGTGGGTGTTTTCGTGGCCCGGGCTGGTGGTCTGGGCGCTGTGGGTGCTGTGGGGAGTGAAGACTTTGATCGAGGAACGCGCCGGGTTGGCGGATCAGGCGCAGGGTGTGCTCGCGCCGGGTAATCTGCCGCTGCTCTACCTGTCGATGGTGGGCCTGGCGTTGCTGCACGAGATGGGGCACGCGTTCGCGTGTCGGCGGCACGGCGGGCAGGTGACGACGATGGGTGTGATGTTGTTGATCTTCACGCCGCTGCCTTACGTGGACGTGACGGCGAGCTGGTCGTTTCGCGAAAAACGCCACCGGCTGCTGGTCGGCGCGGCGGGCATGATGACGGAGCTGGCGGTGGCGGCGGGCGCGGCGTTGGTGTGGGCGGCGAGCGGGCCGGGCATGGTGCAGGCGCTGGCGTTTAACGTGATGTTTTTGGCGTCGATCTCGACCCTGCTGTTTAATCTCAACCCGCTGCTGCGCTTCGATGGTTACTACCTGTTGAGCGACGGGTTTGATCTCCCCAATCTCTACTCGCGGGCGCAGTCGCAGGTGAGGCATCTGTGGGAGAAAAACGTGCTCGGCTTGCCGCACGCGCTGCCGCCGACGGAGGACCGGCGGGAGGCGTTTTGGCTCACGTTTTATGGCGTGGCGGCGGCGATCTATCGGGTGGTTTTGTGCGCGGGCATCGTGTTGTTCGTGGCGGGGCGGTTTTTGTTGATCGGGGTGTTGATGGCGCTGTTTTGCGTGGTGGCGTGGTTGTTGGTGCCGGTGGGGCGCGGGCTGCATTATTTGGTCACGAGTCCGGCGCTGGATCGGCGGCGGCTGCGGGCGTGGGGCGGGGTGGCGGCGGTGGCGGGCGTGGCGATTGTGTTGCTGGGTTTGGTGCCCTTGCCGCGCACGGTGCGGGTGCCCGGCGTGGTGCAGGCGAGCGAGCACGCCTGGGTGGTGGCCGAGGCGCCGGGCCGGGTGGCGGAAATCCTCACGCCCTCGGGGCGCACGGTGACGGCGGGGCAGGGGCTGCTGCGTTTGGAAAACCCGGAGTTGAGCCTCGAACTGGAGGCGGCGCGGGCGCGGTTGACGGAGGCGCGGGCGCGCAGTCGGGCGAGCCTGCGCGAAGGCGCGACCTACCACACGACCGCGTTGCGGTATGAGGAATCGGTGGCGCGGCAGGTGGCTTATCTGGAGCAACAGGTGGCGGCGCTGGTGGTGCGCGCGCGGCAAGGCGGCTGGTGGTCGGCACCGGATCTGGCGGACCGGCCCGGGATGGTGCTGGCGCGCGGCACGGCGCTGGGCGAAGTGGTGGCGGGCGGGCGAGATTTCGTGGCGGTGGTGCCGCAGGGCCGGGCGTCGGCGCTGTTTGAGGGCGACCGACCGCTGCGCGGGGTGAAGGTGCGTCTGCGCGGACGCATTGACGAAACCTGGCGCGAGGCGCGGCCGGAGATTTTGGACGGGGAGCGGTTTATGTTGCCCTCGGCTTCGCTCGGCTGGGCGGGCGGCGGACCGGTCGAAGTGCGGGAAGACGGCGGGCGCGGGGTGACGGCGGTGGAGCCGTTTTTCGCGGTGCGGGTGCGCTTGGCGGAGGCGACGGAAGGCGAGGCGCCACTGCCACCGCACGGGCAGACGGGGCGCATGTTGTTGGCGCGACCGGCGGCTCCGGCGGCGGTGCAGCTCTGGGAGGCGGGACGACGTCTGGTGCAGCGGAGGTTTCAGTTCTGAG
>DAIPIP010000234.1:0-3843 GCA_036770725.1 Opitutaceae bacterium | reverse complement strand
CCCTCACTCAAGTCGTTGATCGCTCTATCCACTGAAAACAGCGAGGAACCCGCGGTGGGTATTCGGATTTTTGATGCAAAGAACGCGAAGGGTCGGAAGGGGACGGAAGAGGCGTGAAAGGCGGACACGGAGGTCCGCCCTCCAGATATCTCTGGTTTCGCGGATGAACTTTTTAGGGTGAGGCGAGGGTTTCGAGTTCGAGGGCGGTCCACGCGTTGGCGGCCTCGATCTTGTTTTGCGCTTCGAAGAGCTCGCTACGTTTGGCGGCGGCGTCTTCCGCTTCGGCGGCGAGGAGGGCGGCGAGGACGACGTCCTGGCGGTTGATGTTTATGGCGTTGTTTTGAAGGCTGCGGCCAAGGTCTTGGCGGACGGCGTTGAACTTGGGGCCGCGAACCCGGTTGAGGTAGTTTTCGACCGAGCCGGCGGGGCCGACGAGGGCGTTGTTCTCGTTGGTGAAAATGCGGAGGGTGTTGCCGAAGGGCATGAAGAAGGCGGGCTCGAAGCCGTTGATGACGCCGCTGCCGGTGGGGAGGAAGGGCTGGACGTGTTCGTCGGGGGTGACGCCGACGACGGAGGGGAGCCAGCCGCTGACGCGGGAGAAGGTGGTGTTGCCCGGTTTGGAGGCGAGGAAACGCAGGAAATCGACGGCGCGCTCCACGTTCTTGGTGTTGCGGGGAACGCCGAAGCTGAGGCCGGTGCCGGTCTCGGCTTCAGCGGGACGACCAAGGACGCCGGAACCGAAGCGGGGATGTTCGGGCGTGGGTAGTGGAATGCTGAATACACCGATGTCGAAATCGGCCTGGGAGCGGAAGGTCGGGGAGTCCCAGCTGCCGGTGGCGATCATGAGCGCGCGCTTTTGGAGGAAATAGAAGGAGGCGTCCTCGCGGCTGAGCTGGGTGTAGCCGGATTGGAAGCTGGCGGCGGCTTCGCGGAGGATGGTGAGGCCGGAGACGTAGTCGGGGTCGTCGAGGCTCCAGTCTCCACGCAGGAGGTAGAGGCCGATTTCGACGGCGGCGGGGCGCAGGTTCCGGAAGCGGTCGAGGCGTTGGTTGAGGCGCTGGGTCTGGCTGCTGAAGAGGCTGTTGAGGAGGGCGGGGGCGTTATCTTTGGAGCCGGCGATGGGAATGAGGTTGCGGCCGGTTTCAGCACGGATGGCCTCCACGTCGGCGCAGAGCTGGATGAATTCGTCGTAATTGGCGGGGGTGGGGCGGTCGCCGAAGAGGGTTCGCCAGAGCGTGCGGTTGTAGAACATGCGCACGGTGAACATGGACACGGGGACACCGTAGTATTCGAGGAGACCGGGGCGGTAGCTGGAGTCGCCCTGCATGCCGTCGAGGATGGTTTCCCGCAGCGGGCGGTCGGCGAGTTCGGTGCCTTGGTTGTAGGGGTTGGGCTGGTCGGCGTAGTTGGTGAGGGGGGTGAAGAAGCGGGCGAGCATCTCGTCGTCGCTGCCTTTGCCGAGTTGCACGATTTCGGTGATGGTCTCGCCGATGAGCTGAGTGCGAACCCATTGCTGGTAGGTGCGCTCGGGGATGGCGACTTGTTCGACTATTACGCCGGGGTGGAGGGCTTCGTATTCTCGTGCGAGTTGGTCGAAGGCCTCGCGCAGGCCGCCTTCGAGCTGCCAGTGGGCGAAGCGTATGCGCTCGAGTCCGTCGTCGTCTTCTTCGCTTGGGCGGCTGGCGATGCGTTGCAGGGCGAGGGCGAAGCAGGCGAGGAGGAGGGCTAGGCCGATGAGATTAAGCAGGTTTTCGCGTTTCATCGGGAGGCCTCCTGGTCGGCGGTTTGGCCGGTGGTCGGGGTTTCGGGCAGGCGGGCGAGGAGTTGCTCGATGGTGAGGCGGCGGTTGTCGCGGAGAAAGTTTTGCAGGAAGCGCTCGCCGTAGGCGCGGGCGATGGCGGGTTGGTCGTTTTCGGAGGCCAGGACGGTGATGCGGACCCAGGTGTTGGCTTGTTCGATGCGGCGAACGATGCCGCTTTCGTCGGCGCGGAGGAGCAGGTCGAGCGCGAGGGCGGGGGCGTAGTCGTAGCGTTGGGCGGTGTCGGCGAGCAGAAGGTAGAGATCGCGGCAGGCGGCGGGGTCGGCGAGCGAGGGGGCACGGGCGGTGAGGGCGAGGAAGCGTTCCAAGCGGACTTCGGGGGATACGCGTTCGTAGAGTTCGAGGATGGCGAGTTTCACCACGGCTTGCTGGGCGTAGGGGTGGGCGGGGTGGTCTTTGATGAGCTGTTGGAATTGACGGCGCGCGGCGGCGGGATCGGGGGTGATTCGGTGGGTTTGCTCGATGCGGCCGAGGTGGTAGCGGGCGCCGATGCCGAGTTCAGAGTCGGGTTGGGAGGCGGCGAGTTCGGCGAGCAGTTCGGAGGAGCGCTGGATATTTGAGGCGGTTTTGGGCTGGCGCATGAGGAGGGTGAGGGCCTCGCCGTAGCGGGCTTCCGGACCTTCGAGTTGCGCGAACCGGGTCAGGGAATCGCGAAAGAGGCCCATGGTCGCGTCCTGCCAAGCAGCTTGGGCTTCGGGAGGCTCCGAGGCGCGCGCGGTGACCGCGAAGGGGGCGGCATTAAGGAGTAGCAGGGGTAGTAGAAGGGGGCGAGGCGACATGAGCAGGGGCGTGCTTAGAGAATGGGGGCATGAGGTCAATTTCTTGGGCGGGTATTCGGTAAATTAGGGTGACGCGGATGGAACGCGCGGCTGGGTTTGCCAATCGGCGCGAGGGGCTCAGGGTGACGACATGTCAACTTGGCTAATCATCGCGGGGTGTGTGGCGGCGGGGCTTTTCGCCGTTTGGTGGCCGATGCGGGATTATGTGCGCATCCGCCGCAAGGATTGTTGCGGGAAGGGTTGCGGGTGTCTGTTTCCGGCGAAAGAGCCGGTGAAGAAGGACTAGGCGCGGGGTCGGCGCGTGTGGGCCGGCGAGCGACTAAAGGCGCTCGCGGATTCGCGCGAACGAAGGCTCGGCGGGATTTAGTTCGCGCGGGTCGCGGGCGAGTAGGTGGCCTGAAAGGGGAGATAGACGTCGATCTGGCGTTCGCCGGATTGGCGCAGGCGGAGGGGGGCGTCGAGGCCGGTGACGGTGAGGGAGCCGGTTTCGCCGAGGGAGCGCGAGGTGGTTTCGAGGTGGGCGCGAATTTTGCGGAGCAGCTCGGCGCGGTGGAGTTCGGGGTCGTCGAGGGCGAGGAAGAGGTTGCCGGTGGCGACGGTGACTTTTCTGGCGGGTTTAAGGTCTGTAACCAAAGAGTGGATACGGCGAACGACTGGCACGAGGTCGGTGTCGGCGCTGATGGGCGCGAGGATGAGGATGTCGGAGTGGGCGTCGTGCCGACCGCCGGAAGAGGAGGAGGGGAAGAAGGATTTTTGGTGGCCGGTTTGGAAGACGAGGGCGCGGTCGATCTTGAGTTGGAATTTTCCGCGTGCGGCGGCGGTGGCGAGGTCGCGGCGGGTTTCCTCGATGCCGGCGAGTTTGAGGCTCCAGTCGGATTCGTCGGACTCGATGCGAATTTCGAGGGCGAGATAATTAGCGGGAACGGAGACCACGACGGGGGTCTCGCCGGGACGGGCGGCGGCGATGTGGACGCGGGCGGGGGCGAAGCCGGAGGAGACGGCTAAGCCGGAGGCGGAGGTTGCGCCGAGGGTGAGGGTGGGGAGGGCGAGGGAAACGAGGAGGGCGAGGGTGAGGGCGGTTTTCATGGAGGGGGTTTTGACATTCGCTTTTGGCGAAGCGGCCCGACGTCGGGATGCAAGTTGCAATAAATCATTCCAGTGCGAGTGCCTATGGGAAAGTTGGGGGCGTGAGTCGAAATCCCGTGGGCTTTTTGGATTTTTGACGCAAAGGTCGCAATAATTTCA
>DAIPIP010000054.1:0-16738 GCA_036770725.1 Opitutaceae bacterium | reverse complement strand
TTCCGCCCGTCTTCCTCGACCCTCTCCTGGGTCAGGATCTATCTGGACCTCCCGATATCCGCAAAATCCCCTTGGCCCTTCGCGCGGTGCTTATGATAAAATCATATCATAAACACATAAAAATAAGTAGCTAATGAATCATAAACCAGACAACGTGACGGAAGGCATTTCACCAAAAACTCTTCGGTAGTCCTGGGAAAATCGGCCAAGATGAAAAAAACCGAAACGCGTCGCGAGATCGGTTACCCTGGTGGTTTGCGGGTCTGCGGCGCGCAGGGCGGCGCGCACGCGGTTGAGGCGACACAGTCGAAGGTAGGCCTGGGGTGAACAGTCCACGTAGGCGAGAAACGCGTATTGTAGTGAACGTTCGGATACACCGACGTGTCGGCAGATAGCCAGCACGGTGGGCAAAACATCCGCCGCCAGGCAGTCTTCGACAAAGGCGCGTGCGCTCCGGCAGATCTGGTAGGCGCGCGACCGCCCCAGCGACGACGGCATGGCGTCGCGTTGTCGCGGAGCAGCCACGATACGGATGATCTGCTCCGTTAGCATGCCGCGCATGACGTCCGTTTTGCGCGATGCATCCGCACCCGCGCCTACACCTGCTCCGGCGGCCTCAAGCCAGAAACTTATGCCGTCCTGCAAGTCGTTTTTCTGGTTCGATTGAAGAGTAAGCAAATTTCTCGGCGCCGACTCCCAATCCTCTGGATTAAGGATGCGCACGCTGCTCAAAACCTCCGCCTGACTCAGGCTGATGTAGTTGGTCTGCGCGCCGCCGGGAACGTAAATATCGAATTCGGTCTTCTCCGGCATAAAGAAGACCAAGTCGGCGTCACCCATGTGCATCTCGGAGAAGCGAGCCGACGGATCACGGGTGCAGCACGAGATGGTGCACAAGTCGGGCGGCGTGATCCCCAGTTTCTGAACGGCCACTTCCTGGGTCTCGCGCACAATCTGCCAAGTCCCTGAATCCAAAACCTGCATCCGCGCGACCTGTGCGCCACGATCCAGTTGGAAACATTCCATCGGAATCCACGGCTGCAAAGCCGCCTGATGCGCGACGTCCTCGATGGTCGCAGACCGCAGTTTGTTTCCCGTCTTGGTGTCCATTTTGGCAAACTCCGAAGCGACTTACTTGATCATGGAAAACGCCTCGCATCCCACTCGGGCCTCCACCCGGAAACAAAAGCCGGACGAAGAAATATCATGCAGTGAAAAAACGTATTCGAGCCAACTGACGCATGAGAAACGCCGCCGTGCGGCGAGCGTCGTGTGCGTGAAGTGGAGGACGAGAGCGACAGGCGACGGATCCCAAAAATTCGGGGTGCGAAACCACCCGAGCCGACTGCCATTTCCACGTTCAAGTCCGCAAAACACTTGGGCTCGGCCTTCATTGAAACACACGGATAACAGCAACGCGTGATGTCAACGATCAGGCATGCAAAATACCACGGATCGCCGGACCGCCCGTCACTCCGAGCCAAACCGGCAGCAATGAAAGACACTCGCGAAGGATGTTTCGTTTAAAGTGGGTAAAAATAAAAAGGGCGGATCCGAAGACAGGCGTGGCGTTCGCTATCGCGGGGACCTGGCTCCCCGCGATGTTTGGCGGGATTTGCGCGAAGGCGCCGGCTCCTCCCAGGCGGCGATGGTCCGCTGCAAATAGTCGAGCTGACGCCGAAGCACGTCAAAATCGTGGTTCAGTTCCACCTCGGTGCGGCGGTGGAGTTGCGGGCGTTTTTTCTCCGCGAGGGTGAAGCGCCAGGCGGGGGTTTTGCGGTGGTGGCGGAGCTTGCGCTCGGTGTCCCGGCGGGCGGCGTGGAGTTCCTCGATGGCTTGGCGGAGGCGACTGATGGAGGAGGATTCGTTGATCAGATCATGGGCGGTTTCCCACTCGATCTCGAGGCGCGCGAGCCAGTCGGAATCGCGAGCGTCCCAGGCTTGCTGAACCTCGTGCCAAAGTCGCTCGCGGGCGGGCGTCCAATCGCCACCGCGATCAGGGTGCAGGCGTTGCACGAGCCGGCGATATAGGTCGCGAGCCGCGTCGTCGGCGGCGAAGGAGCGGCGAGATGGATCGTCAAAAAGGGGCCGATCCGGGTCGTCGGTGTCGCGGTCGTTGGCGTGTGGGTTCGCGCGGGCATTTTCACCGTGAAAATCATCCTCGTCGTCTTCACCGAAGAGGCTCTCAAAAAAATCGTCGATATCGTCTTCGTCGTCGTCGTCGAAAAAAGAAGATTCGGCGGCGTAGGCCTTGCGCCGGGCGTCGATCCGGGCCCGCGCCTCGGACTCGGCGGCGGCGAGTTTGCGCGCGAAGATCTCGGGGTCGTCTTTGGTTTGCTGATGTTCGCGCCAGATTTTTTTTACCGCGCGACCGGTGAGGGAAGCCATGTATTGCACGGAGTCGATCTGGCGGGAGAGGTCGTCTATCCGGGAGTGCATTTCCCGTAGCCTGGTGATTTCGGTGGGAAACGAGCTGTGGAGCCAACGCTCGAAGGCGGGCGTATCCGTTTTTTCATGACGATGCAGATCGCGCGCGGCTTTTTCCTGAAGTTTTCTGGCCTGGTGAAACTCCGACCAAATCCGGCGTTGGATGGGTCGCTGGTCCACGATCACCAGCGCGGTGCTTGAGGAGAGGTGTGCTTGGGTGCGATAGGGGCTGACACGGGAAGGCATGCTGACGCCCATTTTCCGAGCCGGGCGGGATGAGGCGAGCCGTAGATTGGCCAAAGCGCCTACAAATCGAACCAGTAGGTGCGGGCGGCCTCGGCGCCGGGGATGGCGGCGGCGAAGCGCGGGGCGTGCGCGGGGGGCAGATCGCCGGTGAGGGCGGGCTCGGGCAGGATGCGCAGAAAATCGTGCGCGGCCTCGGCGATATTGGCGGGCGGCTCGGCGGCGAGATCGGCCGGGCGCGGCGCGTAGGGCCAGGCGCGGGCGGGCTGGCGCAAGCGACCGAGCGCCTGGGCGAGAGGCGGGAAGTTTGGATTTTCAGTATTCATGGGTGGTGTGGATTTGGAGAGGTTCACCACCCCCTTCGACGGCCTCCGGAGTTTTTTCGGAGCCCTTTGTCGCTAAAACAAAAAACCCCCTCCGGTGATCACCGGAGGGGGCGGAAAGTCGGATGCTTTCGTCAGCCTCGCGGTGCGTCCGTTACGGACACGATAATAGCTACGACCACGGATACGGCGTGGGCGAAAGCTTTGGCGGAGGCGGAGGACGAGAAGATCACTGCAAGCCAGAAAAGACGGCGGACGCGTTCGGCGTCAAGTCGTGAGAGCTAAAACACGGAGCGGCGACAAGAGTGTCGCCGCCCCTTGGGCGAAAAAAACGCCGCCCGCTGGATGCGGGCGGCGGGCCTTTTATCGCTAAACCAGGCGCGAGGGGAAGTTACACGCCGGCTTCGCGGAGGGTCGGCTCGCGGTGACGGCGAGCCTTGGAAATACTGCTGCGACGGCGCAGGAGGCGGTCGAGTTTGTCGATCAAGAGGTCGGTGGCCTTGTAGGCATCCTCGGCCGCGACGCTGGCGATCATGTCGGGACCGCCGATTTCGATGTGACCCTTGGCCACAAAGACTTCGCGGCCACGAGTGGCGTCGTGCTCGATGTCGATACGAATACGGTCGATGCGGGGTTCGTGGCGGAGGAGGCGTTCAACCTTGGTGTGAAGCGACGCGCGCATGGCGTCGGTAAGGGCGATGTGAATGCCGCGAAAGAGCAGCTTGTCAGAGGTGATGGCGGTGGCGGTGGTGTCTTTCAGGATGGTGTTGTTAATCATGACACGGTTACAGACCCGGCGAGGCGTTCAGGGTTACCTATAAACGAAGGCGCGGATTGGAGTCCGGTTTGACTTGCCCCGAAGTTGGCGCGGGCTTGCGACGCGCAGACGCGCGCTCCACGTTGCGCGCAATCTCCTCCACCGCCCAGTGAAACTTTCCGTCAAAACCGACTACGCCTGCCGCGTCCTCGTTCAACTCGCCCGACTGCACGGGCGCGGGGAGCTGGCGCACATCGAGGAGCTTGCACGCATCGAGGCCGTGCCGGCGAACTACCTCGTGCAGATCCTCGGCGAGCTGCGCAACGGCGGCCTCATCACCAGCCGACGCGGCAAACAGGGCGGCTACGCGCTGGCGCGCCCGGCGGCGGGCATCACGCTGCTCGACGTCGTCACGCTCATCGAGGGCGACGTGTTGGAAATCGGCGGCGGCGGCGAAGGCCAGTCCGGCCGCCGCGTGCGGCAGGCCTGGCGCGACGTGCGGCAGGCGCTGGAAAAAGCCTGCGCGGGCGTGACCCTGGAACAACTCGCGGCGAAGTCGGGCGAAGACATGTATTACATTTAGAATACACACGATGAGCGCCGCGCCTCTTTTTCCCCAGCACGTCATCGCCCGCAAACGCGACGGCCATGAACTCGGGCGCGCGGAGATCGCCGCCTTCGTGCGCGGCGCGACCGATGGCACATGGGCCGACTACCAGCTCGCGGCGCTGCTCATGGCGATTTTTGTGCGCGGCATGAACACCGCCGAGACCACGGCGCTCACCGAGGCGATGATGCGCTCGGGCGTGGTGGCGGACCTCTCGCACGTTCCCGGCGTGAAGGTGGACAAACACTCGACCGGCGGCGTAGGCGACAAGGTTTCGCTGCCGCTCGCAGCAATGGTCGTCGCCTGCGGCGTGCCGGTGCCGATGATCTCGGGTCGCGGCCTCGGCCACACCGGCGGCACGCTTGACAAGCTGGAAAGCATCCCCGGCTTCAGCGTCTGCCTCTCGCTCGCCGAATACGCCGCGCAGGTGGAGCGCATCGGCTGCGCGCTCATCGGCCAGACCAAGGACCTCGCCCCGGCGGACAAAAAACTCTACGCGCTGCGCGACGTGACCGCGACGGTGGAGTGCCTGCCGTTGATCTGCGCCTCCATCATGTCGAAAAAAATGGCCGAGGGCATCGACGCGCTCGTGCTCGACGTGAAGTTCGGCGGCGGCGCGTTCATGAAGACCTTGCCCGAGGCACGCGCCCTGGCCGAGGCGATGTGCGCGATCGGCAACGCGATGGGTCGCCCCACGCGGGCTCTGCTCACCCGAATGGACCAGCCGCTGGGGCGCGCGGTGGGCAACGCGGTCGAGATCGCCGAGAGCATCGCTTGCCTGCGCGGCGAAGCCGGCGCGGGCGCGGACGATTTGATGGAGGTTACCTACGCGCTGGGCGCGGAAATGTTGCTGTTGGCGGGTGTGGCGAAAGATGCGGACGAAGCGCGGGCAAAACTCGCCGCGACGATTCGCGACGGATCGGCGTTGGAAAAATTTCGCGAGATCGTGGTCGCGCAAGGTGGCGACGGCCGCGTGTGCGACGATCCGGCGGCGATCTTACCGCGCGCGAAATTCACCGCCGAAGCACGCGCGAACCGGACGGGTTTCGTATGCGAAGTGGACGCGATGGCGGTGGCGCTCGGTGCGCTGCGGCTCGGCGCGGGCCGTATCCGTGCGGAGGATACGGTGGACCACGCGGTGGGTTTTACGCGGCTGGTGAAGGTCGGCGAACGCGTCGAAACGGGCGACATGCTCGGCGTGGTTCACGCCAGCGACGAGGCGAAGCTGGCCGAGGCGCTCGCGTGTCTCGAATGCGCGGCAAAAATCGGCGACTCGGTCCCGGACGCGATGGCGTTGATCACGGAGCGGATCGCGGGCTGAGCGTTTTCGGCTTCGACGCAGCATGGGGTTTCCGTCCCTGCTCCAAAACCCAACGCTCAACAAGAGGCGCAATAAGAAGTATGCAAAGACCCCATCTCGAAGGGTGCGAGGATCCGGCAATGTCTGCCCCGTGAATCTCCTTCTTTTGATAATCGTGCTTCTTTTGTTGTTCGGCGGCGGCGGCTCTCATGTTGGCGGCCCGGCCTTTGGTGGCGGCGATCTCGGTCTCGTTTTGCTGATTGTGCTGGTCGTATATCTCATGGGCGGATTCCGCGGCAGACACTGAGCGACTGGCCGGGGGCGCCGGCGGCTTGAACTCTCGAGCAAGTTTCGCCGCGATTGCTCCCATGCCCCAGCCACCCACTCACCCGCGCCCGGCCAACACCGAAGATCTTGGCCATGACACGCGGCTCGATCGCGCCGCGTCACACGAGGCGGCGGAGAAGACTCGGGCGGCGGCGCTGTTTAGCCGACATCCGGCCAATCCCATCGTCGTCCCGGTGGGGCACGGCTGGCGCGGAGCGGTGAGCTTTAACCCTGGCGTTATCCGGCACGCCGGCCGCTTTTACCTCTTCGAGCGCTGCGCGGGCGGGCTTCGTCCCTTTCACTGCTCCATCGGACTGCGCACGAGTAAAGACGGCGTGCATTTCACTCCGGTCGGCGACAAACCCGTCATCCACCCCGCCGATCTCGGCAGCGCCTACGGCTCGGTGCAGGACCCGCGCGTGATCGAGCTGGAGGGCCGCTTCTACCTCACCGTGGCCTACCGCCCCTTTGCCTGGGCCTCGAACCCCACCGGCGTGGGCGTGCCCGAGTCGCACCAGGTAGCCTACCCCGGTTTCTCCGGCCGCGACGAGGACAACCAGACCCGCTCCGGCCTTTTCGTATCCGAAGACCTGATACAGTAGCGTTTCCACGGCTGGCTTACTCCTGAAGGCATCGACGACCGCAACGTCATGCTATTCCCCGAGCGGGTGGCGGGCCGCTACTGGGCAACGCGCCGGCCCTCGCCCCTCGTTGGCACCTAGGCCAATCACGCCGCGCCGCCAAAGGGCGTGATGCTCGCGCACTCGACCGACCTGCACGCGTGGTCCGAACCTGTCGAGGTGCTGCGTCCGGCCTTCGCATGGGAGGACAATCGCCTCGGCGGCTCGACTCCGCCCATTCGCACCGAGACGGGCTGGCTGCTTTTCTACCACGGCGTGCAAAACGTGCATCCCGCGACGCGGCGCGTGTGTTACCGCATGGGCGCGGCGCTGCTTGCGCTTGACGCCCCCACCCGCGTGCTCGCGCGTTGCCCGTATCCGCTGCTCGAACCTCGCGACTACTACGAACGCTTCGGCCTCTACATTCCGGATGTGGTTTTCCCGACCGCCGCCCCGGTCGTGGACGGCGTCATCCATCTTTACTATGGCGTGTGCGATACCGCCATCGCGCTCGCGACCGCCAAGCTCGACGATGTCGTGGCCTTCGTCCGCCGCTTCGGAGCAGAAGCCTAGCGCATTTTGAGTAAAACCGTAGCCTTGGTGTAGGGCGGGACGTTACATGGTTAAACTCTTCCCTCACCCTTCAGCGCGCAGCACTTCCAGCGGTGGGCGATTTGCCAAACCGCGCTGGGTAAACAGCCCCGTCGCCACCGTCAGCACCGTTACCCCGGCCGTGGTCGCCACCAGCGCCACCCAAGGCAACACCGGCGCCGCTTCGAACGCGAACACCGCCACCGCCGCGCCGCCGCCCAGCGCCAGCACCGCGCCCGCGCCGCCCGCCAGCAAACCCAGCGCCGCCAGCTCCGTCACCAGCGCCACCCGCACCTGCCCCGCGCTCGCGCCGAGCGTGCGCAACAACACCGCCTCGCGCACCCGCTGATCCCGCCCCGCCGCCAGCGCGCCCGCCAACACCACCACGCCCGTCGCCAGGGTGAACAACGCGATAAACCGCACCGCCAGCTCCGCCTTCCCGAACACCGTGTCGAGCGACTCGATCACCAACCCGAGATCCAGCACCGACACGTTGCCAAACTCCGCCACCACCTCGCGCTGCACCCGCGCGTTCAAATCCTTGTCATCCGCCCGCGCCGCCAGCACGTGAAACTTCGGCGCCGCCTCCAGCACGCCGGACGGAAACAACACGAAAAAATTCGGCGACATGCGCTGCCATTCCACCTTGCGCAGACTAGCCACCCGCGTGCGCAACGGCACTCCTTGCACGTCCCACTCCAACTCCGACCCGAGCCCGATGCGCAAATCCTTCGCCAACCCCTCCTCGACCGAGATCGGCACCACTTCGTCAAACCCGCCCGAACTCTCGAACAAGCCAACCCAGTCGCCCGCGATCACCGTCTCTGTATCCGCCGGTTCACTACGGTAGCTTGACCGGTATTCGCGACGCAACGTCCAGCCCGGAATGCCCGCCTCGCGATCCTGCATCAACGACTCCACCGTTCGCCCGCCGAGCTTCGCCAGCCGCATCGTCACGATCGGTGCCTGCGCCTGCGCAGGCGCGCCCAACCCCGCGAGCTTGTCCTTCAGCCCTTCCACCTGATCGTCCTGCACATCGAAGAACAACAGATTCGGCCGCTCGCTCCCGCCCGCGAAACGAATCTGCCCGAGCAGCGCCGAGCGCGAAAACGACAGCGTGAGCAACAAAAACGCCCCGAGGCCCAGCGCCACCACCAGCCGCCGCGTGCGATTGCCCGGCCGATGCAGATTCGCCAGCCCCTGCCGCACCGCGAAGGGCAGCCCGCGCGCCGCCGCCGTGCGCCCGCCGCGCCGCGTCAGCGCCACCGCCCCCCACGCCACCAACGCGAGCACGCCCGCCGCCGCCGCGAGTCCGCCCGCAAAACCCAGCCCGTTGCGCATTCCGCCGCCGAGCCACACCGTCAACGCCAGCACCAGCGCGACCAAGGCCGCGCCCGCCGCCCAGCGCCACGGATCGCGCCGCCCCGTCTCCGGCTCCACCGCGCGCAACACCGCCAAGGGCGACACCCGCCGCACCGCGAGCAAAGGCACCAGCGTGCAAAGCGTGGTCAACGCCACCCCGATCCCCGCCGCCCGCGCAACCTCGCCCCAGCGCACCACGAACCGCGCCGAATCCACCGGCAAAAAGTCCTGCAACAAGCCGCCCAGCGCCGCCTGCACTCCCGCGCCCGCCAACGCGCCCGCCGCGCTGCCGACCACGCCCACCGCGAGCCCTTGCAACACGAACACGCCCAGCCCCAGCCCCGCGCCCGCGCCCAGACAACGCAGCACCGCGATCACGCCTAGCTTGCGCCGCACCATCGCCTGCATAGCCGCCGCCACCCCGATCGCGCCGAGCAACAAGGCCACCAGTCCGGTGAGGCTCAAAAACCCGTTCACGTTCTCCATCGCCCGGCCCAGATCGCGCTTCGTCTCCTCGACCGTGTCCTCGTTCAAACGCAGCGCGCGCATGCGATCGCGCTCGCGTGCCGCCAACGCCTCCACGTCGAGACCCTCGGGGAATTTAAAATGCGTGCGATACCGCACCAACGCCCCCGGCCCGAGCAGGCCGGTGTCGTCCAGCCCCTCGCGGCTCACCAACACGCGCGGCGAGAGCAGCGCCACCGCCGCCGACTCGCCAGGCAGTTTCTGCAAGGCCCCCGCCAGGCGAAAATCCTTCCGCCCCAGGCGCACCGTCGCCCCCCGCTCCAGGCCGAACTGCCGCATCAAAGTCTCCTCGACCAGCACCGCGTCCCCGCCCGCCAGCTCTGCGCGCGCGTCCGTCGGCACGGCGACCACGTCACCATAAAATGGATACGCCGCGTCCACCGCCCGCACCGTGACGAGGCGCGAGGCCGCCACGCCCGCGCCATCGCTCGCCGGCACCGCCAGCATGGAGGCGAAGGCGATCTCGTCCGCCCGCTCCCCGCCCAGCCCGCGCAGGTAGGCGCGCACCTCGGCGTCCGGCGCGCTGCGCGACTCGACCACCAGATCGGCCCCGAGCAGCGCCCGCGCCTGGTCGTCGATCGCCGCGCGAATGTTGCGCCCCAGCGACCCGGTGGCCGCCAGCGCCGCCACCCCCGCCACGATGGCCAGCGCGGTAAACGCCAGCTGCCCCCACGATGCCCGCGCGTCGCGCCAGGCGAATTTAAAAAGAAAAATCATCGAAATTAAAAATTTGGGCCACAGAGGACACGGAGCGCGGACACGGACACGGAGCTCACGGAGCCAAGCCCCAAGTGAGGATTGATGCCCCCTCCTTCCGATTCTTCCGATCTCTGCGTTCTCTGTGTCATGGCTCCGTGTCCTCTGTGTCGAAAAATCAGGAGACGATTTCCCCGCCGCGCAGCCGCAACACCCGGCCGCACCGTTTCGCCAGCTCCGCGTCATGCGTCACCAGCACCAGCGTCGTGCCCTTCTCCTTGTTCAAACCGAAGATCAACTCCGTGACCAGGTGCGCCGTCGCGCCGTCGAGGTTGCCCGTGGGCTCGTCGCAAAAAAGTATCCGTGGCTCGGATACAAACGCCCGCGCCAGCGCCACGCGTTGTTGTTCCCCGCCCGAGAGTTGCACCGGATAATGCCCGAGCCGCCCGCCCAGCCCCACGCGTTCGAGCAGCGCCTTCGCGTCCTTCTCCACCGCCCGCCCGCGCTCGCCGCGCAGTTCGCGCGGCACGCACACGTTTTCCAGCGCGGTCAGCGAGGGGATGAGCTGGAAGTTTTGAAAAACAAAACCCGTCGCCTCGTTGCGCACCCGCGCGCGGGCGTCCTCGCTCAAGCCGCCCAACACCCGCCCCGCGAGCGTCACCGTGCCCTCGCTCGGTTGATCGAGCCCCGCGCACAGCCCGAGCAGGGTGGTCTTGCCGCTCCCGCTCGGCCCCACGAGCGCGAGCGACTCCCCCGCCGCCAGCGAAAAACTCGCCCCGCGCAACACCGTCAACGCCCCTGCCGCCGTGGCGTAGGTGCGACTGACATTTTGAACTTCAAGGATAGGTGCGGCGGCGTTGGGCATGGAGAAACGTGATGGGAAATGCGCGCAGCAAGAGCGCCGCGCCCGGGTTTCGCAATCGTCACACGCACTCCGCCGGTGTTTTCGAGCTTGCCCAAAGCGCCCCGCCATCGCCTTGCTCTTCGCCACTTCGGTCACCCTCAACCCGCGCGCATCATGAAACACATGGCATACTCTCTTGTGATTATTCGCGGTAAGCGCGCGGCGCCCACGACCGAAACCTAAGGTCGTCGGCCCGCCGCCACAGAGCGGGCCCATCGTCGAAAACCTTCCACCTCGTTTTCCCCGAACCCGCTCCCTTCCGGAGCGGGTTTTTCGTTTTTCACGCCCCCGCTCCGCCTCCTCCGACTCCCGCCTCTCGCTCCCAGCTTCTCGCCTCCCGCTCCGATGCCCTCCACCTACACCATCCTCTGGCGCCTCCTGCGCGGCCAGCGCCTGCGCTACGCCTTTGCCCTCGGCTGCCTGTTCCTCGCCATCCTCCTCGGCTACGCCGTGCCCTTGGTCGGCGGCGTCACCCTCGACCACGCCATCGCGGGCAAACCCGCCGACGCCACCACCTCTCCCCTGCTCGCCGCCCTGCTCCGCTTTCTCGGCGGCGCCGAACACCTCCGCGCAAACCTCTGGCTCGCGCCCGCCGCCATGGTCGCGCTCGCCGCCCTCGCCGGCGTGTTCAGCTACCTCAAGGGCTGGCAGGTCTCGCTCGCCAGCGACGGCATCGCGCGCCGCCTCAAAAACGAGCTCTACGATCACCTCAACCACCTGCCCGCGCGCCACCTCGACCGCGCCGACACCGGCGACCTCGTGCAACGCTGCACCAGCGACGTAGAGACCACGCGCCAGTTTCTCGCCGTGCAGGTCATGGAGATAGGCCAGGCGGCCTTGCTCACCGCCACCGCCCTCCCCCTCCTGCTCGCGCTCGACGCGCCGCTCACCCTCGTGGCCTTCGCTCTCATCGGCCCGCTCATCGCCTACGGCTACTTTTATTTCCGCCGCGTGCGCCACGTCTTCAAATCCGTGGACGAGGCCGAGGGCGCGCTCACCGGCCTCATCCAGGAAAACCTCACCGGCATCCGCGTGGTCCGCGCCTTCGCCCGCCAGGACCACGAGATCACCCGCTTCGCCGGCCCCAACGCCACCTTCCGCGACCGCAATCTGCGCCTCCTGCGCCTCATGTCCTGGTATTGGTCGATCAGCGATTTTGTCGCCCTCTCCCAACTCGGCCTCGTGCTCATCGTCGGCGCGCGCGCCGTCGCCGCCGGCACGCTCTCCGTCGGCGTGCTCTTCACCTTCCTCGCCTACCTCGGCATCATGCTCTGGCCCGTCCGCCAGATGGGCCGCATCCTCACCGAGCTGGGCAAAACCACCGTCGCCGTCACGCGCCTGCACGAGATCCTCTCCGTGCCGGGCGAGCCCGAGCCGCCGCACAACCCGTTCCTCACCGAGGCCCCGCTTTCGGGCGCCATCACCGTGCGCGATCTGCGCTTCGGCCACGCCGCCGACCGCCACGCCCTCGACGGCGTGTCCTTCGACGTCCGCCCCGGCGAAACCCTCGCCATCCTCGGCCCCTCCGGCTCCGGAAAAAGCACGCTCATGCACCTGCTCCTGCGTCTCTACGACTACGAGCAGGGCTCCGTCCGCCTCGACGGCCGCGAACTCTCCTCGCTGCCTCGCGCCTGGGTGCGCGCGCAGATCGGCGTCGTGCTCCAGGAACCGTTCCTTTTCGCCCGCACCCTGCGCGACAACCTTCGCCTCGGTCGCGGCGACGCCCCCGACCACGAGATCGAGGAGGCGGCCCGCGCCGCCTGTATCCACGATACCATTACAGGCTTCCCCGAAGGCTACGGCACGCTCATCGGCGAGCGCGGCATCACGCTCTCCGGCGGACAGCGCCAGCGCGTCGCCCTCGCCCGCGCCATCCTCAAGCGCCCTCCGCTCCTCCTCCTCGACGACGCCCTCAGCGCGGTCGATGGCGAGACCGAGTCGCTCATCATCGACGCCCTCCGCGAGCGGCGCGGCAAGGCCACCACGCTCGTCATCGCCCACCGCCTCTCGACCCTCGTCCACGCCGACCGCGTCATCGTGCTCGACCACGGCAAGGTCATCCAGACCGGCACCCACGCCGAGCTCTCCGCCCAGCCCGGCCTCTACCGCCGCCTCTGGGAGATCCAGACCAACGTGGAAACCGACCTCCAAACCGAACTCAGCGCCACGTGACGGCTCGCCCTCCGCCCTACCCGCTACCCGCTACTTTTCTCCTCCCATGTCCGCCCCCGCCTACCAACAAGAAGACGAATTCAAGGCCCGCCTCGACGCCGGCCTCTGGTGGCAGCTTTTTAAGCGCGCCCTGCGCCTGAAGCGCTACCTCGTGCCGCTCACCATCTGCGCGGTCGTGATCGCCGCCTGCGACGCCTCCTTCGCCCTCATCACCCGCTGGACCATCGACGGCGTGGTGCGCGACGGCGCGAACGCCAATTTCGCCGGCTACATCGCCGCATACCTCGCCGCCACCCTCGTGCTCTGCGTCGGCGTGTGGGTGTTCATCGAGTGCGCCGGCAACATCTCCAACCGCCTCGCCCACGACATCCGCCGCGACGGCTTCGCCAAGCTCCAGTCCCTCGAGTTCGCTTTCTACGACACCCGCCCCGTCGGCTGGCTCATCACCCGCCTCACGAGCGACTGCGACCGCCTCGCCCGCATCATCGCCTGGGGTTTTCTCGATATCGTCTGGGGCTTGACCTACCTCGTCATGATCGCCGCCTGCCTCCTCTGGATGAACTGGCGCCTCGGCCTCATCATCCTCGCAGTCGTGCCGCCGCTCGCCCTCGTCTCGAAGTTTTTCCAGCGCCGCATGCTCCTCTCCGCCCGCGAGGTGCGCCGCCACAACTCGCAGATCACCGCCGCCTTCAACGAGTCCATCCAGGGCGTGCGCACCACCAAGACCCTCGTGCGCGAAAAGGAGAACCTCGCCGAGTTCGAGCACCTCTCGACCAACATGTTCGACGCCGCCGTTTACAACGCCCGGCAAAACGCGATTTACTACCCCATCGTCACGACGGTCGGCAGCCTCGCCGCCGGCCTCGCGCTCTGGCGCGGCGGTATCCTGACTCTGGATACGACGATCACGCTCGGCACGCTCGTTGCCTTCATCAACTTCGCCGGCCAGTTCTTCAACCCCATCAACCAGCTCGCGCAAAAGCTCACCGAGATGCAGGGCGCCCAGGCCGCCGGCGAGCGCGTCATGGGCCTCCTCGCCACCGAGCCCGCCATCCAGGACTCGCCCGCCGTGCGCGCCCGCATCGCCGCCGAGGCCGCCCGCCCTGGCGATGTCGCCGACGACACCATCCACACCATCGAGTTTCGCGACGTGTGCTTCGCCTACGGAACCGGCCCGCGCGTGTTGGAAAACTTCAACCTCACCGTGCGCGCCGGCGACACCCTCGCGCTCGTTGGTCCCTCCGGTGGTGGCAAGAGCACGCTCGTGTCGCTCGTCTGTCGTTTCTACGAGCCGACTTCCGGCCAGATTCTCATCAACGGCGTCGACTACCGCGAACGCCCGCTCGCCTGGCTCCAGTCGCGCCTCGGCATCGTGCTGCAAACCCCGCACCTCTTCAAAGGCACGGTGCGCGAAAACCTCCGCTACGGCCGCCTCGACGCCACCGACGCCGAGCTCGAGCAAGCCGCGCGCCTGGTCAACGCCCACGACTTCATCACACAACTCGAAAACGGCTACGACACCCCGGTCGGCGAAGGCGGCAACCGCCTCTCCGCCGGCCAGCGCCAGTTGATCTCGTTCGCGCGCGCGTTGCTCGCCAACCCGCAGATCTTCGTGATGGACGAGGCCACGTCGTCGATCGACACCGAGACCGAGCAGCTCATCCAACGCGGCCTCGAAACCATTTTCCACGGCCGCATCAGCTTCGTGGTCGCGCATCGCCTGAGCACGATCCGCCGCGCCGACCGCATCCTGGTCATCAGCAAAGGCCGCATCGAGGAATCCGGCACCCACCCCGAACTCCTCGCCCTGCGCGGCCACTACCACGACCTCTACACCAGCCAGTTCCGCCGCGAACGCGAAGACGCCGCCGTCGAGCACGCCGGATTTCCGGTCGGGCAGCAGTAATTCATTACTGAATTAATTCAAAAATGGATTTCTCGGCTCTCTATAGCCGCCACCAAGGAGACATGCGCTTGGTGACGTCGTTCACTCGTTCTCCCCGGCAGAATTCATGCGGCTTACGCTGGCAGAGCTCACGTTCGCCTTTGGCCCCGCCGCCGTTTTGCCAGTTATACCAAAAAGCGCGCAAGAGAGCGGCGACTCGGGGGACCGGACTGATCACTTTCGGCCAAGCCAATGCAGTCGGCGGGAGTATCGGGCTCAATGCGGTCAGCTTGTTTGCCACTATCTCCAACCGGTCATCGGGTTGCTCCGCCAACTCGCGGAGTTCCCCCCAACGCGTTTCAGCGGTGCGCACCTGACGCCGCACACGTTGCGCCCACTCTGCGTGGCCACGAACCCAACGAAACGCATCGGATTCGATCCATTGGCTCAACAGCTGGTCGTCCTCTGCCTCGCCGGCGAAAGCGAGGAGCGTGACCGCAAGCGCTCGCTCCTTCGCAAGCGAAGACGTTCCGTAGTGAGTGCGCGCGATGTCGCGGATCCAGT
The DNA here is from genome assembly GCA_036770725.1 of Opitutaceae bacterium. Classification (GTDB taxonomy): domain Bacteria; phylum Verrucomicrobiota; class Verrucomicrobiia; order Opitutales; family Opitutaceae; genus IMCC26134_A. The sequence goes on along the minus strand of DAIPIP010000054.1, from coordinate 1,435 downwards.
TTATGCTGCCGCGCAGCATGGCGGCTTGGACGCACTGTAAAATTTCGCGATCCGTCTCGGCTCCCTCCAGCACTTTCATGCGCCATAACCGAGCGGAATTCTCGTTGCCAACAGACTCGTCCAGGAGCTGAAACCGATCACTCGGAATCACGCCTTCAACCCATACTTGGGTGCCGGAACCGTAGCTGCCACGCCCCGCGCCGCGCTCTCTCCGGCGGCAAGCCTCATCAAGATCAACCCTGCTCCATGCGCCGAGCAAAGCCTCACTGAATCCGGCCATTTCGAAGTGATGCTCGAAGCAGGATGTTTTTTCCCAAACAGCAAAGAACGCCTCACCATACGAAACGAACTCCGCAGAGTGTAGGCGCGCCCAAGTGGCCAAGGTGCTGTTCGCGCAAAAAAACGTCAGATGACGTCGGTCGATTTTTTCGAAATGCTCGCTTCGTTCTTCCATCGCAGCATTGCGTCGTTCCACCCGTCGTTACGCTTGCTCGTCACGACCAACGCCGACATCGCCCGCGTCCACCGCGTCGTTGTTAGCCACATGTTCGTAATACGAACATTTTTGCCAGGCGGCCGACACACGGCACGTTAAGTATATCCTTGGCCACCACTTCCGTTCTCACCCGTTTGCGTAACCTTCCCCGCACGCACACGTTCCCACTCCCATGCTTCGCCGTTTCCTCATCCGCGCCCTTTTCGGCCTCTCCGTTCTCGGCGCCTCGACCATCGCCCTCGCCGCGCAACCCGCCGCCCAGCCCGCCGCGCCGAAAAACATCCTCTTCCTCGGCGACAGCCTCACCGCCGGCTACGGCCTGCCCGATCCCGTCACCCAGGCCTACCCCGCGCTCATCCAACAAAAACTCGCCGCCCTCCCCGCTCCCGGCTCCCCGCTCTCCGCTCCGTCGTGGCGCGCGGTCAACGCCGGCGTCTCCGGCGACACCACCTCGGGCGGCCTGCGCCGCATCGATTGGGTGACGCGCCAGCCCGTCGCCATCCTCGTGCTCGCCCTCGGCAGCAACGACGGCCTGCGCGGCCTCGATCCCGATCTCGTCACCCGCAACCTCGCCGCCATCGCCGAACGCGTGCGCGCCAAAAACCCCGACGTCCGCGTCCTCCTCCTCGGCCAGCGCATGCCCACCAGCATGGGCGACTACGCCGCGCGCTTCGACGGCGTGTTCGCCGCGCTCGCCGAAAAACACGGCTGGGCCTTCGTCCCCTTCCTGCTCGAAGGCGTCGGCGGCGTGCGCGATCTCAACCAGGCCGACGCCATCCACCCCAACGAAGACGGCCACCGCCGCATGGCCGAAACCGTATGGGCCGGGCTAAAGCCCCTGGTCGAACCCACCCCCTGAGCCCCACCCTTGCGCCCCCCGGCCGCCCCCTCCATCCACCGCTACCGTAGCATCACCCATGCGGACAACATTGCACCTAG
>DAIPIP010000233.1:0-3870 GCA_036770725.1 Opitutaceae bacterium | reverse complement strand
AGATCGACTCGCCCTTGGCCGAAGAAACCTTGATCCGAGCCGTTCGCATGCCCCCTACCCCATCAACTCCCCAAATCGGTAACAAGCATTTTTAACCTGTCCCTTATAATAGAATTTCAATGCATGTGTCTTTTGTTAAACTTGGTGTGGGAATCCGCCGCTTGGCACTTAAGCTCGACGCGGTGGCCAGCAGGCCAAATCGCTCCAGCAAGAGTAACTGCAAGCAATGGCTTCCCCAACGGGCATTTTGCTGTTTGTGCTTTCCACATGGCCACCCTGCTCCACGTCGAAAACCTGCACCGCCACCTCGGCGAAGGCGACGCCCGCGTCCATGCCCTGCGTGGCGTGAGCTTCGGCATCGAACGCGGGCGCACCTACGCCATCGCCGGCCACTCCGGCTCCGGCAAGAGCACCCTGCTCTACCTGCTCGGCCTGCTCGACGTGCCCGACGAGGGCAAAATCTGGGTCGGCGACCGCGAGACCAGCCGCCTGCGCGACGACGAACGCACCGCCGTGCGCAACGAACACATGGGCTTCGTTTTTCAGTTTCACTTTCTGCTCAAGGAATTCACCGCGCTCGAAAATGTCATGCTCCCCATGCGTAAACTCGGCCGCCTCGACGAATCCGCCATGCGCGACAAGGCCGCCGAACTCCTCGGCGCCGTGGGCCTCGCCGACAAGACCCGTCGCCTCGGCTCCCAGCTCTCCGGCGGCGAACAACAACGCGTTGCCATCGCCCGCGCCCTCGCCAACGACCCCCGCCTCATCCTCGCCGACGAACCCACCGGCAATCTAGACCACGCCAACGCCGACCGCGTCTTCGCTTTGCTGAGCGAGATCGCCCACACCCGCGGCCAAGCCTTGCTCATGGTCTCGCACAATCCCGACCTGGCCGCCCGCTGCGACCACGTTTTCCATATGCAGGACGGCCGCATCATGGCTTAATGGCCTACCTTTGCACGAGCTTACCACGCGGGTGCCCCAAGACGTCTGACACCGACGATAATCCGTGTGACCAAAAATCGGCTGGTCTGCGCGCGACGCTGTTCACCCAACCCCGCGGTTCAGTCATAGTATTCGCAAGGCTCGTGCTCGGGTTGCTCGGCGTATTGGCATTCCCGTTTTCTCGCATCGACCGCTTCAGCACACCACGCGGCACCGGCATCAAATTCTACTATCTCTGGCTACACTCAACCTTCGTGCATGGGGAACGGGGTTTCGCCAACGACCGCGCCGAATCCTCCAAGCCCACTCCCATTCACCGCAGAAAAATCGCGACATACCACTCAACGCCATCTCAGGCGTCGCGAACATATACGGCGACGGAGGGTCGCTTATCCTCCTCCGCCTTCCCCTTGCCTCCCACCTGCCTTGTTGGCCGGATACCATTCAAGTCAACGCGGCTTGCTGCTGATGGTTCGCCGAAAATCGCCTGGTTAGCGTGTCTCCGAGGCGACCATCCTTATTTCTTGTTCACCCTCGCCTTCCCGCTCCGCTGGCCCGCGCTTCCAAGCCGGAAAACACCCAGATAGCATAGGCCAAGTAGCGTGCGCGTGGAACTTTTACGTCATGTTGCTTTTCTACGCCGGAGCCGCCAGCCGCGATGGCCCCATCCGTTGACCGAAAAGATAAGCACTGGCATCCGTCCGCTAAGCTTCGCCATAGATTGACCGCGAACCCATTAATTTGGAAACAGACAGAATACGCTCTGCACATGACCCCACTCGCCGCCCTTCGCCTGCTCGCCCTCACCGTGCTGCTTTTCAGCATCGGGGCGTTGATCGCAAACATCGCGCAGACGTGGGACACCTTTAACCCGTCCTACTGGGGGCACTACGTGCAACAACAGCTCGCCCGCCCGCTGATTGGTCTGGTCTTCTCCGCGCTCGTGTTACTCGGCGCCCGCCCCCTTGCCCGATGGCTGGCCCGCGACTGACACCGCTTCTGCTAGCCGCCCTGCTTGCGATCTTCGCATGCGTCGCACCCGCAAAAGCCCAGGCCCACCGCGCCACCGCCGACGCGGCGCTGGCAGACGTCTTTAATCTGCAAGGCGTAACCGCCACCCAGCCGCTGCGCGCCGACGGCGCGGGCTACGACTGGGATTGGCGCGGCCCGCGCAACGATCCCGAGTGGGCTTGGTTCTTCAACCGCCACCAATGGTTTCCCGCCCTGCTCACCGCGTATCAAGAAACCGGTGACACGCGTTATCGCGACGCCTTGCTCGACACCCTCGACGACTGGATACTCACCCACCCCGCCCCGTCTCGCATCTCGTTTTCCTCCGCCTGGCGCCCTCTCGAAGCCGCGCGCCGCCTGCTGCAAAGCTGGCTGCCCATCGCGGAACGGTTGCGCACTCTCGACGGCTTCACGCCCGAACGCGCCGCGCGCTTCCGCGCCAGCCTCGTGGACCACGGCGACTACCTCATGGCGCGGCACGCTTTCGGCGGAAACCACCTCGTCACCGAGATGCTCGCGCTCACGCGCCTCGCCGTCGTGATGCCCGACCTTCCGGGCAGCGAACACTGGCTCGCCTACGCGCTCGACCAGCTTGATCGCGCCTACAAAAAACAGGTTTATCCCGACGGCGCGCACACCGAACTCTCCACCCACTACCAGCGGGTCATCGCGCTCAACTATCAGGAACTCCTCGATCTTCTCCGCCACTACGGGCGCGACGACCTCGCGGAAAAATGGACACCTCGCGTCGAGCTGCTCTGGCGCTACGTCGCGGCGGTGATGACGCCCGCCGGGGGCAATCCGCTCAACAACGACTCCGACCGCGAACACTACCGCCATCTTCTCTCCCGCCACGCCCCCACCCTGCTCGACGAGCCGCGCGTCACCACGCATTTTCCTTGGGCCGGGCAAACCGTTTTTCGCGGCGGCGCGGACGGTGCGCATTGGGCCTTCTTCGAAGCCGGAGCGCGCGGCACCGACCACGACCACGCCGACCATCTGCAATTCAATATGTCGGTTGGCGAAGCCTCCTTTCTCACCGACAACGGTCGCTACACCTACCAACCCGGCCCGTGGCGGGAGTTTTTTGCCGGCCCGGGCGGGCACAACGTGATCCTGCTCGACGGACGCGGCTCCGACACGCGACCGCTTCGTGTATCCGCCGCGCCGATACCGGAGCGTTTTCGTCGCGAGGCCGGTTTCGAAATCGCGTGGGGCGACGCGACATTCTCCACCGCGATGAATGCGCGCGCCGGCGACTGGCGTCGCATCGTGGTTCACGCGCCCGGCGCGGGCTGGGTGGTGATCGACCGCATAATCGCATTCGGCGCGCGGGAACTCACGACCCAGTGGCACTGGGCGCCGGAGGTCGTGGTGTCGATCGACGAGCGCGGCGGTCTTATTGCCAGAAACGGCTTGGCCGAGCTGGCGGTCGGCGCGCCTCGAGACGGAATCTGGCATAGCTGGCACGGAGCGGAAACGCCCCGGCCGCGCGGCTGGTTCAGCTCGCGTTTCAACCAACGTCAACCCGCGCCGCAGACCGATTACGCGCAACCGCTGCGCGGGGTGGCGACCAATGCCTGGGTTTTCCGCGTAACGGAAAGGACGGGCGAGGCGGGAAAGCTCGAGGCCGAAGCGCTAAAGGACGGACGCGTGCGTATTCGCTGGGCCGATACAGAGATCACCATAAACCCGGCGACCGCGTCGGGTAAGTAGCGCGGACGGCGGGGAGAATCCCTGGATTCCGGCGCTCAACACCGGGCCGACCGACCAATATAACAACTCCGACGGGCCTGATCGCCGGACGCAAAAACCCACGAGGATGCGAATGCCCGCGCACCGCGTTTTCCGCGATTTATTACAGCATTTCCAATAAAACTGTGGCTATTTTTAGGAGAGGAGTCAGGCTAAGGG
>DAIPIP010000232.1:0-3873 GCA_036770725.1 Opitutaceae bacterium | reverse complement strand
CTGCGCGGCAAAGGCGCCGACCCCATCGACCCCCAGATCCTCGAAAGCATCTGCCACCAAGTGAAAGTCGCCCACGACTCCGGCATCGAGGTCTGCGTCGTCATCGGCGGCGGCAACATCTTCCGCGGCCTCACCGGCTCCCAGCGCGGCGTCGATCGCACCACCGGCGACTACATGGGCATGCTCGCCACCGTCATCAACTCCCTCGCGATCATGGATTGCCTGGAAAAAATGGGCGTCAACTGCCGCGTCCAGTCCGCCATCCCCATGAACCAGGTGGCCGAGCCCTTCATCCTCCGCCGCGCCATCCGCCATCTCGAAAAAGGCCGCGTCGTCATCTTCGCCGCCGGCACCGGCAACCCCTACTTCTCCACCGACACCACCGCCGCCCTCCGCGCCTCCGAGATTCGCGCCGACATCATCATGAAGGCCACCAAGGTGGACGGCATCTACAACAAGGACCCCAAGAAGCACGCCGACGCCGTCCGCTACGACAGCCTCACCTTCATCGACTGCCTCAAGCAGCGCCTCAACGTCATGGACAGCACCGCCTTCAGCCTCTGTCTCGACAACAACATGCCCATCCTCGTGTTCGACCTCAACGCCCCCGACGTCATCACCCGCGCCATCCACGGCGAACAAGTCGGCACCCTCGTCCACGCCTAGGTCGCGCCCCCCCGATGTAGGGGCTTCGCTTGCGAAGCCCGCGCCCGCGTCCCGCCCCTCGCATCCCCCGTCACCCCCCGCTCCCCTCTTAATCTCAAACCCTCAACCTTACTTTAAAATGAGCACCTTCCTTACCGACGCCCAGACCCGCATGAAAAAAGCCGTGGACCACACCCTCCACGAGTTTTCCAACATCCACACCGGCAAAGCCCACCCCTCCATGGTCGAGGGCATCCAAGTCGAGGCCTACGGCGCCATGTCCCGCATCAAAGACTGCGCCGCCATCAGCACGCCCGACCCCCGCATGATTCTCATCACCCCCTGGGATCGCAGCCTCATCCAGGCCATCGCCAAAGGCATCCAGATCGCGAACCTCGGTTTCAACCCCGCCGTCGATGGCAGCGTCGTCCGCGTGCCCCTCGCCGACATGTCCCGCGAGCGCCGCCAGGAGTTCGTGAAAGTCGCCCAACGCCTCGCCGAGGAAGGCCGCGTGCAGGTGCGCAACATCCGCCGCGACGTCCTCGAATCCGTCAAAAAAGCCAAGCTCCCCGAAGACGACGCCAAGCGCACCGAAAAGGAAATCCAGACCCTGACCGACAAAGCCATCGCCGACATCAATCAGCACCTCGCCTCGAAGGAAAAAGACCTCCTCACCGTCGGCTAAGCGCGCGACGCGCGCCGTTTAAGTTTCAAGTTTAAGTTGAAGTTCAAGACCTCAGCCCTGGAGCGCGGGGCTAAGTTTACCCCGATACGTCGGGGTCCCCGTCGCCGTGCTCCCCCCCTTAAACTTAAACTTTCATCTTAATCTTCACCTCGTGACCTCCGCGCTCCCCAAACGCATCGTCGTCAAACTCGGCACCGGCGTGCTCACCCACGGTATCGGCCAACTGGATACGGACCGCATCGCCGCCCTCGCCACCGGCATCTCCGCCCTGCGCGCCTCCGGCGTCGAGGTCGTCGTCGTTTCCTCCGGCGCGGTCGGCCTCGGCATGGGCCGCCTCGCCCTCAAGCGCAAACCCGCCGACGTCTCCAAAAAGCAGGCCTGCGCCGCCATCGGCCAGAGCCTCCTCATGCAGACCTGGCAGCGCGCCTTCGATCCCCACGGCACCACCGTCGCGCAAGTCCTCCTCACCCACGAGGACCTCCGCTCCCGCGCCCGCCACCTCGGCGTCAAAGCCTGCCTCCAGGAACTGCTCGATTACGGCGTCGTGCCCGTGATCAACGAGAACGACACCGTCAGCGCCACCGAAATCAAGTTCGGCGACAACGACACCCTCTCCGCCCTCGTCGCCGGCCTCATCGACGCCCAGCACCTCGTCATCCTCTCCACCGCCCCCGGCCTCATCGACATGAAGGGCACGGGCAAGATCATCCCCGTCGTCGAGAAGATCACCCCCGAGATCGAGGCCATGGCCGGCGGCACCACCGACATCACCGCCACCGGCGGCATGATTTCCAAAATCTCCGCCGCCAAAGTCGCGCTCCGCGCCGGCTGCGCCGTCTCCATCGCCAGCGGCGCCGAGCCCGACATCCTCGCCCGCCTCTTCGCCGGCGACAACCCCGGCACCACCTTCGTCCCCTCCGGCGTCCCCCTCGAATCCCGCAAACGCTGGATCGCCCACTACCAGCGCCCCACCGGCGACATCCTCGTCAACGCCAACGCCGTCCCCTTCCTCCGCGACCAGGGCCGCAGCCTGCTCGCCATCGGCGTCACCGGCGCGCGCGGCCGCTTCGAGGCCGGCGAGATCGTCAACATCGTCGCCCCCGACGGTGCCGTCGTCGCGCGCGGCGAGAGCACCTTCGCCGCCGCCGAAATTCCCAAAATCGTCGGCCTGACCAGCGAACAACTAAAACCCCTGTACCCCGCCCGCAAACGCCTCGAAGTCGTCCACCGCGACGACCTCGTCCTGCTCTAAAACCGTAGGGCCCGACCTCGCGTCGGGCCACCCAAAGTAGCGCAGGCTTCCAGCCTGCTTCTTGTGCAGATGCAGGCTCGAAGCCTGCGCCACCCTCCCCTACCCGCGCTCCATCGCCGCCAGCAATTTCGCCAGCAGCATGCTCGCGCCCTGCTCGTGCTGAAAAGCCCCCTCGCTGATCGCCTCGGCCGACTGCACCCAACGTCCACCGACCGCCGCCTCCAGTTCGTCCGTGCAAGCCTTCACAATTTCCGCCACCGCACCCGCGCCCATTTCGAGGTGGAACTGCAGACCCAGCACCCGCTCGCCCACCGCGAACGCCTGCTGCGCGCAGCCCTCGCTCTCCGCCAGCCGCCGCGCCCCCGGCGGCAAGGTAAACGTGTCTCCGTGCCAATGCAGCACCGTCACTTCACCCCCGGGAACGCCGAGCCCTAGCTCGGCCTTCAGCGATTCCCCATCTTCCGCGTCGCGCACACAACGCACCGGCCACCACCCGATCTCGCGCTCCGCGTTCTGCATCTCCCTTCCGCCCAGCACAGCCGCGAGCAACTGCGCGCCGAGACACACGCCCAGCACGCGAGCTCCGCGCGCCACCGCCGCCGTGATCGCGGCCTTCTCCGCCACCAGCCACGGATAGTCCCGGTGCTGATAAATATTCATCGGACCGCCCATCACCACGAGCCAGTCGCACTCCGCCGCGTCCGCCCCCGCCGTCTCCCCCGCCCACCACCGCGTCGCGGTGATCTCGTGCCCGCGCGCCCGCAGCCAAGACTCGATCAAGCCCAGCCCCTCAAACTCCACATGCTGAAACCAGTGAACATTCATTTCCCCCACCCCAACCACAGCCCCACCACGACACAAGGCCGCGACTCGGCTCCGCTCCCACCCGCGAATTTTCCGCGACGAAGACGGTCCGCCTTGCCCCACTCCGCCCGGCTGCTCACAACCCGTTGACGTTTGGCGTCTCACCTCCCCGACGAGTTCAACATACCCCGTCGAATTCGACGGATTTACCACCGATCACCACCGCGATGCCTAAATCCAAGAAAGCCACCATCGACATGCGCGGAACCGCCGTCGCCGTCGTTTCCCATGCCGACAACGACTATATTTCTCTGACTGATATCGCGAAGCACAAGGAGCCGGACCGCGCTGACCACGTCATTCAAAATTGGATGCGAAACCGCAACACCGTGGAGTTTCTCGGCATCTGGGAAAAACTGCACAACCCCGGTTTTAGAGCATTTTAAATAAAACTGTAGCTATTTTTTGGGCGGTTGTTACGGTGAGG
>DAIPIP010000231.1:2169-3879 GCA_036770725.1 Opitutaceae bacterium | reverse complement strand
GCGATGATGAAGGTGCATCAATACTCGATGATGTGCGCCTCGATCATCGCGCAGGAGGCCGCGCTCGAAGCGCTCAACAACGGCTGGGAAAACGTCTGCGAGATGCGCGACCAGTATCATCGTCGGCGCGATCTGGTGGTGCGCCGCTTCAACGAAATCGGTCTGACCTGTCATTCGCCGCGCGGGAGTTTTTATGCGTTCCCAAGCACGCAGGGCATCGGTATGACCGAGAAGGATTTTGCGGTCGGCCTGCTCAAGGAGGAGAAGGTTGCGGTGGTGCCTGGCACGGCGTTCGGCGTGAACGGCACCGGGCATGTGCGCGCGTGTTTCGCAACGAGCTACGAACAGTTGCTCGTGGCCTGCGACCGCATCGAGCGCTTTGTGAACGGCGTGCGGAAGCCGGCTTGAAGGCGGTTTTTTGGAAAAAAGTTCGCGGGAAGTCCGGCGCTCACGCGTAGGACTTTCCGTAACTTTCTTCAATCAACCAACCGATCACGCCCTCGCCATGAAAACGCTCCGCACCCTGCTCGCCCTTGCATTCGCCACCGCTCTCGCCGGCTCCGTCGCCTTCGCGGCGGCCGAGGAAAAGAAGTCCGCGGCCAAACCTGAAAAAGCCCCCTGCGGCTGTGTGGTGAAAAAGGACGGCAAGGTTTGCGGCGTGGACCGTGATTGCTGCTGCACCGGCGAAAAGGCCAAGGGCAAGGACAAGGCCGACAAGAAAGCCGGCGATAAGAAGGGTCCCGAAAACAAAGCCGACGCGAAGGCCTGTTGCGCCGATGAGGCCTGCGTGCCGGCGGCCAAGGGCGACAAGGTCAAGGGCAAGAAGGATTGTTCCGCCTGCACGGCTTGCAAGTGAGCATGGTTCGGACGACACGGAGGTCGTCCCTCCCCGGGAAGCGTCAGGCGGCCTGCGTCATCGCATACACGTAGAGGTTTACAACCATGCGCATGCATTCCTCGGGGTGGCCGGGGGGAGAGGTCATGCGATCCCAGCCGCATTGCAGTCCGCTGAGGCTGATGACGGAGGCGAGACGCTCGCCGACAAACACTCCGTAAAGCCCATGTCGCGCCCAGAGGGGATCGTATCGGTTTTGATAATACGTGTGCGGCGGTCGGTCGCGGGGCTCGAAATAGTTGAAATAAACGGGGTGGTCGTCGGGCAGACGGCGGATTTCGCAGCGGGGCAGGAGCGAGCGGAAGACGGCGGAGTTGGCGGCGAGATATTGGTCTGGGTCGCTGGTTATGTTGGGATTGATGCAGGAGTCCACCAGGAGGAAGCCGCCGCGCAGCAGATACTCGGAAAGGTTTTCGAGGGCGGCGGGATCGGAGAGGGGGCGCAAGCCGGTGGAAAAAATAAAGGGGTAGGCGCAGAGATCGTCAAGCGAGACGGGGTCGGCCGTCTGCCAGTCGGGCGTCATGTTGAGCGTGGTCTGTTCGCGGATGAAGTCGGAGAGGGTGAAGTCGCTGCGGGCGTGGCGATCCCAGTGGGACGCGGGGCTGACGAGGCGCGCCCAGCCCACGCGGCCGCCGCGATGAGAAGGCAAGGCCGGTGCGGGACGGGCCATGAGCGGCGGAAGCGCGGCGCAGGCGAGGAGGTGGGCGCAGCCGGAGAAGAGGAAGGATCGGCGATTCACCGGGGCGGATGGGGCGGGCGATGCGGAACAGGATGTGGAGGCGGAAGGCGGACGCCGACGACACGGAGGTCGTCCC
>DAIPIP010000231.1:0-2069 GCA_036770725.1 Opitutaceae bacterium | reverse complement strand
CGGAGGTCGTCCCTCCAGGTAGGGTTCAGGCGGTTTGGGTGAGGGCGAAGGTATAAAAGTTTGCGCCCATGCGAAACGCTTCGCGGGCTTTTCCGGGGCCGAACCAACGGTCGCCGGCCGTCCAGCCGCAATGGATGTCGCTCGGGCTGAGCAGGGCGACGATGCGGCCCTGGTATTCGAGACCGTGCAGGCCGTGGGGCGTGCCTTGCATGTGGGGCAGGCCGTTGGGCAAATCGAAGACGGCGTGAAACACGGGGTGGTCGTTGGGCAGGCGGCGCAGGCGGCCCTCGGGCAGGATGCGAGCGAGATCGTATTCGGCCATGCGGCGGAAGAAGTGATCGTTGGCGTTGTTGTGGCCCATGGTGTTGCTGCCGATGACGCAGTCCTCGGCGAGGAGGAAGCCGCCGCGCAGGATATATTCGCGGAGGTTGGCACATTCGTCGTCGGTGAGTTCGGGCGGACGTTCGCCGTGCATGAAGAGCATGGGGTAGGCGGTCATGGCCTCGAGCGAGGCGACGTCGGCGACGTTCCAGCGGCGGTCCAGGCGCACGGTGGTGTTTTCGTGCAGGTGGTCGATGAAGTTGAGATCGCCCTGCGGATGCACGCCCCAGTTGGTGGTGTTGCCGCCGAGCGAGCGGTAGCGGAGGCGTCCCCACGGAGTGGCGGCGGGCGCGGCGGTGGCCGTCGATTGGCCGAGCGCGCGCAGGGCGAGGGCGGAGGCGCCGCCGGCGGCGAGGAGGCGGAGGAAGGTTTGGCGGTTCATGGCGGACGAGGGGCTAGAGGAGCTTTTGGCGACGGCGGAGCAGGAGTTCGGCGGCGTAGAGGGCGAGGAGGGCGGCGAAGATCCAGGCGTGGTGCCAGAGGGGCGTGATGGTCTCGCGCAGGAGGTCGGGCGCGGCGGGGCCCGAGGCGGCGCGCCAGGCGGGCGGGGGCGTGTCGATGAGCACCGCGCCGCCGGTGCGTTCGGCGAGGGCTTGCAGGCGGGCCTCGTCGGGAGGGAGACCGGAATCTTCGCCGGTGGGCAGGGAGGCGACGGTGAGCCAGTGGCGGACGGGCGGTATATCCGCGTCGGCACTACGCGCGGCGAGAACCCAGCGGCCCTCGGCGGGCGGGGTCCAGCGGTAGAGGCGCGCGCCGGACTCTTCGCCGGCGGAGAAGAGCGGCACGGGCGCAGCCGCGCCGGCGGGCAAGGTTTCGAGATCGAGCGCGGCGGTGACGGCGAGGCCAGAGTCGGCTCCGGTGACGCGAAGGATGAGCTCGCGGTTGAGCGCGGCGGTGATCGGGGCGCGCTCGAAGCGCGGGCCGCGCGTGCTCTCACGGCCGAGCCAGGCGAGCAGGTTTTGCCAGAATACCTCGGCTCCGCGCTCGGTGCTGGGTTGGTTGAGTTTCCAGCGCCAGAGGGCGTCGCTGGCGAGGAGGGCGGACTGGCCGCGGCCGTAGCGTTGCAGGGCGAGGAGGATGGCGCGTTCGTCGGCGCCCGGAGCCTGGTCGGTCGGGTGGCGGGCGAGCACGTCGGCGCCGGGTTTGGCGGCGCGGATGCGGGCGTAGTTGGCGAAGCGGGGCGCGGCGGCGGCGAGTTCGGGGCCGAGGAGGGCGAGGGCGCGGGGCTCCCAGGCGAAGGCGGCGAGCGGGGGCAGGCGGGTGGAGGCGGCGGCGCGAGCGGCGAATTGTTGTTCCATGCCGCCGTGGGCTCCGCCGGTGCGGCGCATTTGTTCGCGGAAGTCGGCGGTGGCGGCGTCGTAGGCCGGGCCGGTGGCGGCGTCGGTGAAGACGACGGGCAACATTTTTTCGAGTTCGGAGCCAGAAAAGCCGCGGGTGGTGTCGTCGTCGGGGGCGAGGAAGAGCACGACACCGCCGGAGCGCACCCAGGCGGAGAGGGCGTCCTGTTGGGCGCGGGTGAACTGGTCGGCGCGGGTGTTGGCGAGGATGACGACGTCGTAGGCGGAGTAGCCGGCGGCGGTGTCGGGGAGAGTGGGTGGCGAGCCGGTGGCGACGGAGCGGGCGGAGGTGCGGACGTGGGCGGGGGCGAGGTTGAAGATGGGGGTGAGGGTGAAGGCGGGGTCGCGGCG
>DAIPIP010000230.1:0-3915 GCA_036770725.1 Opitutaceae bacterium | reverse complement strand
CCCGAACTCGTTGAACGCCTCTTCACCGACCTCGCCCCCCTCTGCACCGCCGGCGAGATCCACTGCGGTCTCGACGAAAGTTTTCACCTCGGCAAACACCCGCTCTCCCGCGCCGAAGTCGCCGAGATCGGTCTAGCCGCCCATTTCGCCCGACACGTCACCCGCCTCCACGCCGCCGCCGCCCGCCACGGCCTCCGCCTCGGTCTCTGGGCCGACATGCTCGCCCTGCTGCCCGAGGCCATCCCGCTCCTCGCGTCCCTTCCTTCCGTAGGCTTGAACGTGAGTTCAAGTTCCGACTCTTCGGCCCCTCGACTCCTCGCCCCCTCGGCCCCTTCTCTATCCGCCTACGACTGGTATTACCACCCCTTCGCCCGACACCCGCGCATGGAGCTGCGCAACTTCGCCGAATACGATCTCGCCCCCGCCCTCCGCGCCGCCGGCATCGCCTACTGGGCCTGCCCCATGAACGGCGCCTTCCGCCACGAATCCGCCCCCGTCTGGACCGACCGCCTGCAAAACCTCGCCGCCTGGTGGCATCGCGCCGAGGCCACCCACGCCGCCGGCTACCTCGTCACCAGTTGGGAGCCCCACTGCCTCGCCCTCCCCACCAACACCCTTCTCTCCTCCGCCGCCGCCACCCTCTGGCTCGACCCCACCTCACCCACCGACCCCGCCACCCTGCTCTCAGCCGGCCTCCGCCGCAACGCCGCCTCCATACCAAGTGTAACCAAATTGGTTACACATTCCGCCCTCCCTTCCCTCTGCAATTTTCCCGCTCCCCCGGCAAAGTGTAACCAAATTGGTTACACTTTGCCGATCGCCACTGCCCGCACCCTCGCCCGCCGTCTCCTTGCCACCGACACCCTCGCCTTCTGCGGCAACTCCCGCTGGGAAATCAACACTGCCTGGTCCCTCGTAGCCGGTCGCCGCGACGGTGCCGCCCCCCACGCACGCGCCGCCCGCCAACTCGAACGGCTCGCCGCCTCGCTCGCCCTCCGAAGTGGCACGGGCGTCCCGCCTGTGATCCGAAACTCCGCCTGGCACGGGCATCCTGCCCGTGACCTTACCGGCACCCCATCCTTCCTCGCCGCCACCCTCCGTTTCCAAGCCTACCTCTCCCACCGCGAAGTCTTCGTGCGCGAAGCCTTCTCCCTCACCGCCCGCCTCCGCCGCCACGTCACGCACCCGAAAAAATTCGCCGCCGCCCTCGCCGCCCTCACCGAACTCTGCGTCGTATTCGCCGAACAACTACGAGCCGCCCGCGCCGCCGCCCGCGCCATGTGGACCGCCTCGCGCCCGGCCGCCACCTTCGCCGCCTCGCCCAACGCCGCCCTCCTCACCGCCGACGCCGCCCGCCTCCGCTCCCTCCGCGCCTGGATTCGCGCCACCGCACGCCGCCCCCGCCACGCCTTCCGCGCCTCTCCCGTCGCCGGTCGCCGGACCCTGCGCTTCATCGTCCACCACTTCGCCCCCTGCCACCAAAAGCTCGTCGTCGAACAACACCACCCCGACGGCACCTGGCGAGAACTCCACGCCCGCGTGCTCATCGAATTCCACGCTGCCGCCTCTAGGCCACGCACTCCCCACCTGCGCTTCGAATTCGCCGTGCCCGTCGACGCCCCCGACGCCCCGCTCCGCATCGCCTCCCGCTGCCTCGGCGAATTTGCCGTCAGCCACATCGAACTCACCGACGGCGTCACCACCCTCGTCCACCGCCCCCTCCGCACCCGCCACGTTCTCGGCACGCCCGCACCCGACACCGGTTGGCCCCGCATCGACTGGATGACCAACACCGCCGCGCTCCCCCTCATTTTTACCTGAAATTTCGCCCGAAACTTTCGCTTCCGCCGCTCCTCATTCTCCCCCTTTCTCTTCCCTTTTCCATGTCCGACCTCCCCCTCTCCGCCTCCTCCCCCGATACCACCACCCCGGCCGCCCCCACGACGCCGAATATTCAGCTCAACGCCGACCACGTCCTGCGCATCACCCAGGAACTCCCCGGCGTAAAAGTCGCCCAGGTCGCCGCCACCGCCCAGCTCCTCAAGGAAGGCGCCACCGTCCCCTTCATCGCCCGCTACCGCAAGGAGGTCACCGGCGAACTCGACGAGGTCCAGATCACCACCATCCGCGACCGTCTCGAACAACTCGCCGCCCTCGACGACCGCCGCGCTAGCATCCTCGGCTCCCTCAAAGAGCGCGGCCTCCTCACCGACGCCCTCGCCGGCCAGATCGCCGCCGCCGACACCATGACGCGCCTCGAGGACATATACCTCCCCTTCCGCCCGAAAAAACGCACCCGGGCCACCATCGCCCGCGAAAAAGGCCTCGAACCCCTCGCCGAACTCATCTGGGCCCAATCGCCCGAAACCACCCCCGAATCCCTCCAGGCCGCCGCCGCCGCGTATTCAGGCCATGAATACCAACCCGACGACGGAAAATCCCCGCCCACCCCGCGCCAGAAAATCGCCTCCGCCGACGAGGCCTTCGCCGGCGCGCGCGACATCCTCGCCGAGCGCATCTCCGACGACGCCGCCGCGCGCGACAAACTCCGCACCCTCTACCGCGCCTCCGCCATCGTATCCAGTAAAGTCCTACACGGTAAGGACACGTCCCCCGAGGCCGCCAAGTTCAAGGACTACTTCGACTGGTCCGAGCCCCTCGCCAAGTGCCCCAGCCACCGCCTCCTCGCCATGCGCCGCGCCGAGAAGGAGCTGTTCGTCATGATGCGCATCACCCTCCCCGACGAGACCCTCGCCCTCGCCGAGCTCGAGCGCCTCGTCATCAAACCCTCCACCACCGCCCCCTCCTCGCCCGCCGCCGCCGCCCAACTCCGCCTCGTCGTCGCCGACACCTTCAAGCGCCTCCTCGCCCCCGCCATGGAGACCGAGATGCGCCTCGAATCCAAAAAAGCCGCCGACCTCTCCGCGATCAAAGTCTTCGCCGACAACATCCGCGAACTCCTCCTCGCCTCCCCCCTCGGTCGCAAGAACGTCATGGCCATCGACCCCGGCTTCCGCACCGGCTGCAAAACCGTGCTCCTCGATCGCCAAGGCAAACTCCTCCACAACGACGTCATCTACCCCGAGATGCGCGCCGCCGAGGCCAAGGACAAGATCCTCGGCTTCGCCGCCCGTTTCGAGATCGAGGCCATCGCCGTCGGCAACGGCACCGCCGGCCGCGAGACCGAGGCCTTCGTCCGCGCCTGCGGCCTGCCCGCCTCCATCCCCATCGTCATGGTCAACGAATCCGGCGCCTCCATCTACTCCGCCTCCGAGGTCGCCCGCGAAGAATTCCCCGACCACGACCTCACCGTCCGCGGCGCCGTCTCCATCGGCCGCCGCCTCATGGACCCCCTCGCCGAACTCGTTAAACTCGACCCCAAATCCATCGGTGTCGGCCAATACCAACATGACGTGGACCAGGCCGGCCTCAAACGCTCCCTCGACGATACCGTCGTCTCCTGCGTGAACGGCGTCGGCGTCGAGCTCAACACCGCCTCCAAGCAACTCCTCGCCTACGTCTCCGGCCTCAACTCCACCACCGCCGCCGCCATCATCGCGCGCCGCAACGAGAAGGGCCCCTTCGCCTCCCGCGCCGAGCTGCTCGAAGTCCCACGCCTCGGCCCCAAGGCTTTCGAGCAGGCCGCCGGCTTCCTCCGCATCCAGGACGCCGCCCACCCGCTCGACCGCTCCGCCGTCCACCCCGAGCGCTACGCCCTCGTGGAAAAAATGGCCGCCGACGTCGGCTGCACCGTCGCCGACCTCCTCGCCGACTCCAAGGCCCGCGCCAAAATCAAACTCGAGAACTACGTCACCGACACCGTCGGCCTGCCCACCCTCAAGGACATCCTCGCCGAGCTAGCCAAACCCGGCCGCGATCCCCGCGCCAAGTTCGAGGCCTTCGCCTTCGACGCGT
>DAIPIP010000229.1:0-3935 GCA_036770725.1 Opitutaceae bacterium | reverse complement strand
CATCGCCAACATGGCCCCCGAATACGGCGCGACCATGGGCTTCTTCCCCATCGACGCCGAGTCCTCCGCCTACCTGCGCGCCACCGGCCGCAACGAGGCCGACGTCGCGCTCTACGAGGCCTACTATAAGGCACAAAATCTCTGGGGCATCCCGCAACGCGGCGAGATCGACTACTCCACCGAACTCGAGCTCGACCTCTCCACCGTGGTGCCCTCCGTCGCCGGCCCGAAGCGCCCGCAGGACCGCATCGAGCTCGACGCGCTGAAGCAGGAGTTCATCACCGCCTTCTCGCGCCCGGTGAACGAAAACGGCTTCGGCAAAAAGATGGAGGAATTCGTCTCCACCTCGGCCGACGTGCGCGGCGAAAAACTCGGCCATGGCAGCGTGCTCATCGCCGCCATCACCAGCTGCACCAACACCTCCAATCCCTCGGTCATGCTCGCCGCCGGCCTGCTGGCCAAGAAGGCCGTGGAGAAGGGGCTGAAGGTCAACCCGCTGGTCAAATCCTCCCTCGCACCCGGCTCGCGCGTCGTCACCGACTACCTCGATAAAACCGGCCTCGCGCCCTACCTGGACCAGCTCGGTTTTCAGACGGTCGGCTACGGTTGCACGACGTGCATCGGCAACTCCGGCCCGCTCGATCCCGCGATCGAGGGCGCGGTCGTCTCGAACGACCTCGTCGCCGCGTCCGTGCTCTCCGGCAATCGCAACTTCGAAGCCCGCGTTCACCAGAACATCAAAGCCAACTTCCTGATGTCGCCTCCGCTCGTGGTGGCTTTTGCCCTCGCCGGTCGAGTGGACGTCAACCTTGCCGCCGAGCCCATTGGCAACGGCGCCGACGGCCAGCCTGTGTTCCTCAAGGACATCTGGCCCTCCCTCCAGGAAGTGCGCGACCAGCTCCAGGCCGCGCTTAAGCCCGAGGTCTTCCGCAAGCTCTACACCGACTTCGCCGCGCAGAACCCGAAGTGGAACGAGATCCCGTCCAGCACGGGCAACGTTTACGAATTCGACGCCGCCTCGACCTACATCCAGGAGCCGCCCTTCTTCACCAACTTCTCGCTCACGCCCGGCGTCATCCAGCCTATCACCGGCGCGAAGGCCCTCGGCATCTTTGGCGACTCCGTGACGACCGACCACATCTCGCCCGCCGGAGCGATCAAGAAGACCTCGCCCGCCGGCCGTTTCCTCACCGACAACGGCGTCGATTTCGTGGACTTCAACTCCTACGGCAGCCGCCGCGGCAACGACCGCATCATGACTCGCGGCACTTTTGCCAACGTCCGCATAAAGAACCTCATGCTCGGCGGCGAAGAAGGTGGTAACACCATCTACCAGCCCACCGGTGAGAAGATGGCCATCTACGACGCGGCCGAGAAGCACATCGCCGCCGGCACGCCGCTCATCATCCTCGCCGGCCAGGAATACGGCACCGGTTCCTCCCGCGACTGGGCCGCCAAGGGCACCAACCTGCTCGGCGTGAAGGTCGTGGTCGCGCAGTCCTTCGAGCGCATTCACCGCTCCAACCTCGTCGGCATGGGTGTGCTCCCGCTCCAGTTCAAGGAAGGCACGACCGCGCAGACCCTGAAACTCGATGGCACCGAGACCTACGACATCGTGGGCCTCGACGCCTCCATCAAGCCCCAGCAGGACCTCGTGTTGAAGATCACCCGTCAGAGCGGCGCGGTGGAAGACGTCACCGTGCGCTGCCGGATCGATACGCCCATAGAGATCGACTACTACCAGCACGGCGGAATCCTTCCCTACGTGCTTCGCCAGATCTTCGCGCAAAATTAAGGTAAAGACCCTGCGTAGATTCACTTCCCCGCACGTGGAGGCGCCGACTTGCGCCGCTCGTGCGGGGAAGCACCTTTTATTAACACTCTACGTGTCATCTCTTTCAGCCATGCCCGATCTCCCCGCGCCCACTTTCCTCGTCGATGCCAGTTGTGATCCTGTCCTGGTTCGCATCGAGGGCCGCGCCTCGTTTCAAAACAGCGCCAGCCTGCGCGATTTCATCGCCGAACTGCGCCGTCAGGACCGCACCCGGTTCGTGATCGATTTTCAAAACTGCACCAGCATGGACAGCACGTTTCTCGGCGTCCTGGCCGGAGCCGCGCTGGAGCTGCGCAAGGCCGGCCCCGGCGCCAGCATGGTGCTTTGTCGGGTTGGCGAACGTAATCTGGAGTTGATCAAAAACCTAGGTCTCCACCGCTTGCTCACGCTCGACACCGGCGAAGCCTGCCTCGCCAACAGCGGTCGCACCGTCGGCGTGGCGCTCGCGCCCCAGGCCAAGATGAACGAGCTCGAAAACGCGCGCCACGTGCTCGCCGCCCACGAGAACCTCGTCGCCGCAGACGAGGCCAACCGTGACAAGTTTCAAGACGTGCTCGCCTTCCTGAAGGGCCGCGTCGATCAGGGCTGAGCGGCTCCGCCGTCGGCCGCTCCGGCGTAGCGCAGGCGTCTCGCCTGCATCCGTTCGATCCGAAGCAGACGGGACGCCTGCGCTGCTTCCCTCATCCGCAAAACCCGTTTGCCACGCCGCCGTGCGTGGAGTCCATTGACCCTCCCATGAGTTCCGCCGTCCTGCCCGTCGCTCCCGAGTCCCTCCCCAACGCCGCCGGCCGTTTCGGCGAATTCGGCGGCTGCTATGTGCCGGAGACGCTCATGACCGCGCTCAAGGAAATTTCCGAGGTCTATGAGACCGCGCGCCGCGACCCCGCCTACGTCAAGGAGCTGAACCGTCACCTCAAGGAGTTCGCCGGCCGCCCCACCGAACTCTATTTCGCCGAGCGCCTCACCGAGCACTGCGGCGGCGCGAAAATCTATTTCAAACGCGAGGACCTGCTCCACACCGGGGCGCACAAAATCAACAACGCCATCGGCCAGGTGCTGCTCGCCAAGCGCATGGGCAAGCCCCGCGTCATCGCCGAGACCGGCGCCGGCCAGCACGGCGTCGCCACCGCCGCGGTGTGCGCGAAATTCGGCCTCCAGTGCCGCGTTTACATGGGCGCGGTGGACATGGAGCGCCAGGCGCTAAACGTCTTCCGCATGCGCCTCATGGGCGCCGAGGTCGTCGGCGTCGAAGCCGGCCAGAAAACCCTCAAGGATGCGGTCAACGAAGCCATGCGCGACTGGGTGACCAACGTGCGCAACACCCACTACATCCTCGGCTCCGCGCTCGGCGCGCATCCGTATCCGATGATGGTGCGCGATTTTCACCGCGTGATCGGCAAGGAGGCCCGCGCGCAGCTCCTCGAACGCGAAGGCCGCCTGCCCGACGAGGTCGTCGCCTGCGTCGGCGGCGGCTCGAACGCGATGGGCGTGTTTTTTGATTTTCTTAAAGACGAGTCCGTGCGCCTCGTCGGCGTGGAGGCCGGCGGCCACGGCATCAAGCAGGGCGAGCACGCCGCGCGTTTTGAAGGCGGCAAGCTCGGCGTGCTGCAAGGCTGCAAGACCTATATCCTGCAAAACGCCGACGGCCAGATCGAGTTGACCCACTCGGTCTCGGCCGGCCTCGACTACGCCGCCATCGGCCCCGAGCACGCCTACTACCGCGATACCGGCCGCATCCGCTACGCCTACGCGAAGGACGACGAAGTGATGGAGATTTTCCAGCTGTGCTCGCGCATGGAAGGCATCATCCCCGCGCTAGAATCGACCCACGCCATCGTCGAAGGCGTGAAGCGCGCCAAACAAATGCGCAAAGACGAGATCCTGCTGATCAACTTGAGCGGCCGAGGAGACAAGGACGTCGCGCAGGTGGCAAAGCTGCTCGGCGTTCAACTGTTCTGAACGCCGAGCGGCAAATCCCAAATCCTAAGCGGCTAAATCCTAAATCCGGACCACGCGAATCAGCCTAAATTCCGCAGTTGAGCGGTGAGGTTTTTTGGCAAGTGGATGATGGCTGGAGCCATGAAAGAGACAACGGAGTTGT
>DAIPIP010000228.1:0-3968 GCA_036770725.1 Opitutaceae bacterium | reverse complement strand
TCACCGCCGGTCGTCTCGATATCCCGGCTATCCACTGAAAACAGCGAGGAACCAATCTTCTTCTCCCAAGCGTCGGGTGCGACGCGTCTTGTTGGCGGCGGCGGCCTTGTGTGTGTCCGGCGGTTTGCTGGCTTGGTTGTTTAGTCGCGTCGATATGGTCGCGTTGCGTGAGCTGGCGGCGGGGGACAGACCGGAGTGGCTGGTCGCGGCGGGCTTGGCGGTGGTGGCGCTGCCGCCTTTGATGGCGTGGCGCTGGCAGGCGATTCTTGTGGCTCAGGGAGCGGGGCGCTTGCCGTTGGCGAGATTGATGCGGGCGGTGATGGCGGCGAATTTGCTCAACTCGTTTTTGCCGGGAAAAGCTGGCGATTTGGCCAAGGCGCTATATGTGCGCGAGCACGGCGGGTTGGCGCGCGGGGTGGGCGGCGTGTTGCTGGAGCGCGGGGTGGACGTGGGAATCTTGGGCGCGCTGGGTTTGGTGGGGTATGCGTTCACCGGCGTAGTGTGGGGTTTGTGGGCGGGCGTGATTTTGCTTGGCGGCGCGCTAGCGGGGGTGGCGGCGATGCGTTTCTTGCCGGTGGAGCGTTTTTTGCCGGGGAATAAAATCCCGGCGGTGGCGGAAGATTTGCGCGCGACGGCGCGGGTGTGGTGCGGACGACCGGCGTTGGTGGCGCAGACGGTGGCGGGAAGCGCGGCGGTCTGGGCTTTGTGCGGGGTGGTGTTGGCTTGTCTGGCGCGCGCGCTGGAGCTGCCCATATCGTGGGCGCATGGTTGCGCGGTTTTTCCGCCAGCGGTGATGACGGGTATGCTGCCGGTGACGGTGGGCGGGCTGGGGCCGCGCGAGACGGTGATGACCGGGTTGCTGGCCGGTGAGGTGGGGCGCGAGGCGGCGACGGCGCTGAGCCTCGGCTACACTGTATTCACTTATTGGTTACTGTCTTTGCTTTCGCTGCCGGTGGCCTGGGGCTGGGCGAGGAGGGCGGTAGGGGCGGGCGAGGGTTCCGCGTCCGCGGGCAGATAGAGCGCGTAGGCGAAGCCGCGAACGAGGCCCTTGAGGGGCAGGCCGGCGACGCGCACGGGCTCGGGGTCGAAGGTGTGGCGCGCCACGCGCCAGCCCGGGCGTTCGGGCGGGACGGCGCGGCGGATATCGGCCTGGCTGACGAGCATGCAGGCGGCTCCGGGCAGGTCGGAGTTGGCAAAATGTTTGCTCACGCGTTGGTAGCGCGGATCTAGTTCCACTAGGTGGTAAAATTGGCCGGAGAGGAGGGCTGGTCTCGGGTCGGAAGCGGTATGGATCTCGGCTAGCAGGGCTCGCACTTCGGCGGGAGAGGGGCCGTGGCGAAGGCGTTCCGTGCGGATGAATTGTTGGCGGCGAAGGCGATGGCGGCGGGCGCCAGCAGGGCGGCGAGCGCGAGGGCGACGAGGGCACGGCCGGGAGCGGGCCGCATTCGCCACCAGACCGCGAGGACGAGGCCGAGTCCGAAGGGGATGGCCCATTCGAGGTTGTAGGTGGTGAAGCCAAGACGGAGTCCGAAATACCAGATGACAAGGCCCAGCGCGGCGGCGAGGGCGAGGAGTGAGTGGCGTTGCAAGAGGCGGTGGCGGCGGGTCCAAAGGAGGCCGAGGGCAACGATGCAGGAGAGGGCGAAGTGCAGGCCTCCGAGTCCCTTCAGCGGGTTGATGAACCAATCGAGAAGGTTGGTGGCGGGGTAGTTTACGATGGCCGCCTCGGCGTGGGTGAGATGGCCGCGCACCCAGTCGGCGATGGGATAGGGATAGAGCGCGAACCAGGCTGTGAGGCCGGCGAGGGTGACAAGGGCCGCGATGCACCAGGCGCGGCCGGTGGCGCGGCCGGGCAGGGCGGCGGCCAGCCAGCAGAGAAAAGCGAGACCGGCGAGAAGCGCGGCGATGGGGCTGGTGACGGCAAGCGCGCCGAGGGTGAGGCCGGCGACGATAAGTCGACCGAGGATTGAAAACGAGAGGAAGAACCACAACGCGACCGCCATGAGCGCGAACACGAACACTTCGGGGCGTCCCTCGCGGGTGTGGGCGAAGTAGGCGGCGGAGAGGACGACGAGCGATTGCAGGACGGCGGTGGTCCAGGAGCCGGGGGGGCGCACCGGGGCGAGCCGGCCAAGCAGGCGGGCAAGAAAGAGGAGGCCAATGGTCGCGATGGCGGCCAAGGTGTAGTGGATGGATCGATACGTGGCTTCGGGGGCGAGCGAGCCGACGGCGATGGAAGGGAGGAAGCCGTGGCCGACCTGGCGGCCTACGCCGGCTGGGTCCCATTGTCGCGCGCTGGGTTGGAAGGTGTTGATCAGTTCGCCGTCGGCGGCGTGCCGCACCATGTGGGGGACGAAGGCGGCGGAGTCGTAGTCGGCGAAATACCAGTCGCGCTCGGCCCAGTGAAAAAAGGTGGCTCCGCAGAGCAGGGCGACGACCACGGGCGCGAGGCGGGCGAGACGGGCGGAGCGTGGCATGGGATCGCGCCAGCCGGCCCAGAGGGCTAGGCCTTGGGCGAAGCCGCCGAGGAAGCGAAGGGGCGAGTTGAACTTGGCGGTGCCGGCCACGCGCGGCCGGTGTGCGGTGGAGAGGTGGGCAACGCGACCGCCGAGACGGAAGACCAACAGGGGGAAAAAGCGGTGGCAGTTTTCGAACCAGTGGATGCGGCGAAGCGAGTCGGTGCGGAAGGCCTTGAGGCCGGTGTTGATGTCGAGGAAGCGGAAGCCGAAGAGGAGACTGAGGAAGAGGTTGAAGAAGAAGGACGGGAATTTTTTCACCAGCCAGCCGTCGCGACGGCGGGCGCGGCAACCGACGGCGCAGTCGGCCCCGTAGTCGATCTCGGCGAGCAGGGCGGGGATGGCGGAGGTGTCGTCCTGGAGATCGCCGTCCATCATGACGACGCGATCCGTATCCACTTTTTCGAGACCGATTTCGAGGGCGCGGGACTTGCCGACGCGCGGGGTGGAGACGACGGTCCAGTCGGGGGCGTGGCGGGCGAGTTCGGCGGCGGTGGCGTCGGTGCTGCCGTCGTCCACCACGACGACGCGGAAATCGCGCCCGGCGAGTTCGCGGGCGATCTCTTCGTGGAGCGCGGCGATGTTCTCGGCCTCGTTGTGGACCGGGATCAGGATCGTGAACGGTGAGTCCATGGCGGACTTGAGGGAGGGTTCAGGTGGCGGTCTTTGCGGGCGCGCCCGGTTCGGCGAGCAGGGAGGAGGCGGCTTCGCGTCCGGTTTTCACGACGTTGCTGACGGTGCGACCGTGGGGGTAGATGGCGATGTTGCCGGCGAAGCGCATGCCGGGCACGGCTTGCTGGAGGCCGGCGGTGCGGCCGCCGAAGCGGCGATCGTAGATAGGGGTGGCGTAGCGGGCCTTGAAGACGCGGGAGGCGATCACGTCCACCTGGCCGAACATGAGGCGCAGGCCGGCGAGGTAGCGACGTTCGATCTCGGCCTCGTCTTGTTGATAGAGCTCGGCGGTGGAGCGCAGGTAGTTGCCGCAGTAGATGACGGTGCCGGCATCGTAGTGTTCGAGGCGGGAGTGGTTGACGAGGACTTTGAAGGGCACGCGGTCGTCGATGATGTTGGTCCAGTAGAGTTCGGTGAGCGGCTGGCGGACGACGAAGATGCCGCAGATGGCGCTCTGGTATTCGACCTCGCTGCGGAAGGGCTGGTCGAGCTCAAGCGAGGAGTAGATGTCGAGGGGAAGGGTGTTGACCACGCGGTCGGCGGTGACGGTGTCGCCGGAGGCGGTGCGGATGGCGAAACGGCCGGCTTCACGGCGCACGGCGGAGATGCGGGTGCCGAGGCGGATTTCGCAGTGGCGGGAGACGGATGCCACGAAACGGTCGGTGAGGGGTTGAAGGCTGCCCGAGAGGTAGCCCATGAGTTCGCCGGAGCCGGTGTTGGCTTTGGTGCGGGCGATACCCCGGATGCGACCGTGAAGGAAGGCGGCGGAAATCTCCTAGG
>DAIPIP010000227.1:0-3981 GCA_036770725.1 Opitutaceae bacterium | reverse complement strand
TAGAAAACGTCACCATTGGTAATCCAAATGGTGACGTTCTTGATCAACTACCCGATCCCTATAAATCCCGACCCAAGGCACCCGGACCGACGCTTACGTTTGGTATGGGCGGCGTTTGCCGGATGCCGAAATCTCGTTTCCCACGGAACGAGCCAGTTTATCGTAGCTCAATTTTTCTGTGCCGACAAGTTTGCGGATACGTAGCGTGTTCAGCGCTTGCCGTCTGCGCATTTGGTAAACTGGTATGCAGAGATGAGTTACCTCAAACGCTTGGGTGTTGCAGGGTTGGCCGCATTCGCCGTCATGGGCGGCGGTTGTGCGAAAAAATCAGAAACGGACGTCGTGTCTCTCGTGGCCGAGTCGGAGCGCAGTCGGCATTTCACGGCGGTCACGAATCACCTGGAGCTGGGCGGCACGCTTTACGGTTACGTCGATATCGACGGCGACGTGGAAAGACTGGCGGTAGCGCTGCGCGATTTCGCGAGCTAGGCGCTGGCGGTGCAGCAACCGATGGCGGCGGCGATGTTGCCCAAGGATATCGCGCCCATCTTCGCCGATCTCGGCCTGACCGATGTGAAGGCGCTCGGCCTGAGTTCGGTGGCCGGCGCAAGCGGCGGATTTCGCAATCGCGTTTTTCTCTACACCCCGGGCGGTCGCCATGGTTTCTTCGCCGCCCTCGGAGGTCCCGCCGCGCCTTACGTCACGCCCGCCCTGGTATCCGCCGATACGGATTTTGTTTATGAGTCGGATGTCGATGTGCCCGCCGTCTATGCCGCGATCCGCGCCGCGATCGTGCGGGTGGCGGGCGAGCCGATGGCCAACGTCGCCGAAGCCAAACTCAAGGAGGTCGATCCCAAGCTTGGCGTCGCCCCTTACGACCTGCTGCAAAAGGCGAAGGGTCGCGTGAGCATCGCGCTGCGCCTCGATGAGAGTGGCACCTTTGAGCCGCAGCCCGGCGTGAAGCTTCCGGTCGCCTATCTGCTCGTGCGCGTCGAGGGCTTGGGCGACATCATCGACACGATCGCGACCAACGCCGGCCTCCCGCGCGAGGTTCTGGCCGACGGTTCCGTGTCCTTCGCCATACCCCCCGCCTTCCCGTCCGAGCTCCCGTGGGCGCCCGAGTTCGTCGTCGCCGGAGGAGTGGCCACGCTCAGCACCGGCGGGGCGATACGTCCGGCATCCGGCGCGGCCACGCTCGCCGGCGAGGCCGGTTTCCAAGAGGCGCTCGCGCAAGTCGGCGACACGGGCAACGGCCTCATGTATGTCAGCCCGCGCATCGTTGCGGTCGCTCGCCGCCTGATGAACGAAGCCACCGCGAAGATGCCGCCCGAAGCGCAAATCGGCATGTCGCGCATGACCGCCTGGCTCCCGGCCGAAGGCGTCACGCTCATCGCCACGCGCCAAAACCTGCCCGACGGCGTCCTGTTTCGTTCGCAGTGGGATTCCTCGCTCAAGGCGAGTCTCGTGATGGCCAACCCCGGCGTGGTCGTGACCTCCGGCATGCTCGCCGCGATGGCGATTCCGGCGTTTCAAAAGGTCCGCGCGAACTCGCAGGAAAAGGTCGTGTTCAATAATCTGCGCCAACTCGCCGCCGCGCGTGATCAACACTTTCTCGAAGAAGGCGTAAACACCTGCACCTACGATGACCTCGTGGGGCCACAAAAATACATCCGCGAACTAAAGTCGGTCGCCGGCGAAGACTACACCACGCTGGTGTTCAAGCAGGGCATGCCCCTGGTGATTACGCTGAAAGACGGCCGCAAGGTTTCCGTCGATTAAGGGAGGAGGAACGGCCCAAGGAGCGTCGGCACTCCTGCCGCAGACGGGACGTTAAATCGGCGACAAGAGTGTCGCCGCTCCTTGGGCTTCCTCGGGAATCAGGGGATGCTGTAGAACGGATTTGCCAGCTTGAACGAGCGTTCGGCGTGCGCGCCGAGGTCGCTTTCCTGGTCGCCGATGGTGCCGATGATCGTCCAGCCCTCGGCTTCCCAGGCGGCGCGCTGGGCGGTCTTGCGTTCCAGCGCGGTCTGGTCGCGCGGCGCGTCGGCGGGCTTGAGCACAAGCGCGGCGTAGTCGCCCATGCCCTCGCGGCGCAGATTCGCGGCGGTGGCCTCGGTCTCGCCGGGGGCGACGCGACCGGTGAGGAACAACACCGCGACATCGTGGGCGCGCGCGGTGGCGAAAACCTCGCGCACGGCGGGCAGTGCGGGGGCGTCGCCGGTTTTCACCCACGCCGTGAAGAGCGGCGGAATATAGCCGAAGTCGTGTTCGAGCATGTGGGGCAGGTTGGAGAGCACGGTCTCGTCTATGTCCATGACGAGCGCGAGACGCTCGCCGGGCTGGCGCGCGCCGGCGCGGCGCACGATCCACGTCTTGGCTTCGGCGGACACGGCTTCGAGATCGGCGGCGTAGCGGCCGTCGTCCGCGTAGGCGATGACGGCCGCCTTCGCGTCGGAGAGATTAAGCGGTTCGCGGGTGACGAACGCGGTCTGCGTCGAGGTTGCGCAGCCGGAGAGAAGAAGGGCAAGGAAGAGGGTGGATAGGCAAACCAGGCGAAAACGAAGACTATGAGCCATGCGAACAACGGTGATGTAGGACCGGCGCGAGGCAAGGAGCGGCGACACTCTTGTCGATGGCGGTCGTTTAAGAATACCCGTGCCCCTCCATCCTGATTTCCGAGGCCAAGCTTGCCCGGCCGGATTCCTCGCTGCCACGTTCTGCCCATGCCCGCCGCTTCCGCTCCCACGCTCCAAGAACTTTTCCCCGCCGTCGAAGCCGCCGCTACCGTCGCGCTCTTTGGCACCATCGAGCGCAAGGCCGTCGAAAAGCTCCTCGCCTACGGTAAAGCCGACCGCCCCGTCATCCGCTGCCAAGTTCGCCAAAAAGATGTGCCCGCCAAGCCCGAGGAGATCGTCCGCCAACTCTGGATTTATCGTCTCCTCAACCACTATAAATACCCGCTCTCCCGCATTACCGTCGAATACCCCATTACCTTCGGCCGCGACTCGTCCAAGCGCGCCGACATCGTCGTCTTTGACGCCGACCGCGTCACCATTCCCTTCCTCATTATCGAGGTAAAAGCCGGGCGCCTGAAAGATGGCAAAGAGCAGCTCAAATCCTACTGCCACGCCACCGGCGCGCCGCTCGCCGTCTGGAGCAATGGTCGGGAAAAAACCTTCTGGCACCGCAAAAACCCCAACTACTTCGTCGAGATCCCCGCCATCCCGACCGCCTCGCAAACCATCGCCGATGTCGCCGAGCAACCTTGGACCATCGACACCCTCATCGAGAAGGAACAGGCCCGCGAAAAATCCGGCGAGGCCCGCTCCCTCAAGGACCGCATCCTTGAGATGGAGGACGAGGTTCTCGCCAACGCCGGCGTCGATGTCTTCGAGGAGGTTTTTAAACTCATCTTCACCAAACTCTACGACGAGCTCTCCTGCTACCGCGGCAAACACACCCACATCCGCTTCCGCAACTCCAACACCGCCGCCCAGCTCAAAGCCCGCATCACCGAACTCTTCGATGAGGCCCGCGACGAATGGGACGGCGTCTTCCCGCCCGACGACAAGATCAAGCTCACCGCCGACCACCTCGCCGTCTGCGTCGGCTCCCTCGAAGAATACAAGCTCTTCAACAGCAATCTCGACGTCGTGGACGAGGCCTTCGAATACCTCGTCAACAAATCCTCCAAGGGCGAGAAGGGCCAATACTTCACCCCGCGCCACGTCATCGACCTTTGCGTGCGCATGCTTAACCCCCGCGAGCATGAGACGCTCATCGACACCGCGTGCGGCTCCGCCGGCTTTACCATGCACGCCATCTTCCACGTTTGGGATGCCATCCGTCGCGCCGAAGGACGCGACGAGGGGCACCTCTTCAGCATGGAAAAGAAGAGCCCGCGACAGCAGGCCTACGTGAACGACAAGGTCTTCGCCATCGACTTCGACGAGCGCTCCGTCCGCGTCGCCCGTTGCCTTA
>DAIPIP010000226.1:0-4012 GCA_036770725.1 Opitutaceae bacterium | reverse complement strand
CCCAACGCATCCAGCAACTCCGGTCGAAAACTCTGCACGCCCATCGAGATGCGCGTGACGCCGATCTCCTTCAAAACCGCCAACCTCGCGTCCGTGACCGACGCCGGTGCCATCTCCACCGACCACTCCGCCGGCGCCCCGCCGCAAGCCGCCCGCACCGTTTCTCCCAGCGTCCTCAAATCGTCCGGTGCCAACAACCCCGGCGTGCCCCCGCCCCAAAACACCGTGTCCACCGCCTTCCGCCAGGCCACCAGCCCCAGCTCGCGGCGCACGTTCTCCAGGTAGCCGACCACCCCCTCGCGCGTCGGTGTCGTTTGATAAAACGCACAAAAGTCGCACGTGCTCGCGCAAAACGGCACATGCACATAAAGCCCCAGCGGGCTCCGCTCAAACGCCGTCGCGACCGCCGCCGGTGAAGCGCCAAGGGGGGTCTCCTTTATTTCGTGCGTTGCCATGAAGGAACCGTGCGGTATCGCTCGGGACTTACTCGATACACCCATCTCGATGCACAACAAATCCGTTTTCGCCCTTCCCCGTGTCTTGCGCGCCGTTTTTTGCGCCGCCGCCTTGGCCCTCCTCGCCGGCTGCGATATCAAGATGACCGACCTCACGCCCAAGGTTCTCCCCGAGAACCCGTCGCGCATCTACACCTTCGCCATCAACGTCACGCCCAAGACCACCAAGGTCGTGCGCGACAGCATCCAGGCCCGCCTCGTCATCGACGGTCAGATCCTCGACATGAAAACCGGCGCTCTCGGCGAGGGCGTGTTCGAATACGAATTCCAACTCCCCGCCGGCCGAGACGAGGTCGCCTATTATTACATCGTGGACTACGCCGTGCGTAACGACGCCGGCATCTCCCGCCGCCAGGACTTCACCGACCTCACCCGCGCCCGCGTCGTCGGTCGCTACGTGCTCACCATGGAGACCAACCGCGGTCCCGTTGGCGCCCGCATCAGCGTCGTAGGCCGCGGCTTCGGCAGCGCCGACGTCATCAAGTTCGACGGCGAACCCGTGCGCACCATCAACGAATCCGCCAACGCCCTCAGCTTCTTCGTTCCCGCCGTGGAGACCGGCCGCAACTACCGCGTCACCCTCGAAGGCGCGGCCGGCAGCTCCCCCGTCGGCACCTTCCGCGTCGATCCCGCCGTCCTCGACGTCTCCCCCGCCCGTATCACCCTCACCGAGGGCGGAGTGCAACCCGTCACCTTCACCATCCCCGCCCCCGCCTCCGCCGGCGGCCAGCTGCTCGACGTCACCACCGACATCCCCGACAGCGTCATCATGCCCGAGGTCATCGTCCCCGAAGGCAGCAACTCCATCGTCATCGACGTCAAGGGCGGCAAACCCGGCTCCGGCAACCTCTACCTCAAAGGCTACGGCACCACCGGCGAAATCATCATCCCGGTCGTCGTCCAGTAAACGACCGCTCCACTTCTCGCTTTCCCACCCACGCGGGGCGTCTTCGGACGCCCCGCGCTTTTTTTGCCCTCCCTCGCCGCTACTCCGCCACCCGCACCGTCATCACCAGCGGACGATGATCACTCGCCAACGCCACCGTCTCCCACGGCTCGCCCAGGATGCGCGCCTTCACCGCGTCGCTCTCCCCGTCCCACAACCCCGGCGAAACCAACGCGTGATCGAACCGCGAATACACCGCCGGCCGCGCAAAAACATGCGTCCACCTATGCCCGCGCTCATCCACCGCATCCACCCAATGCGAGATCTTCGTTTTCCCCCGCGCCTCGAAGGCCCCCAACGCCCGACTCCCCGGCGTGTCGTTGCAATCGCCCAAAACGATAAACCGCGCCGTCGCCGGCTCCGGAAACCGCTCCAGCACGCGGTTCCGCACCGCCTGCGCCTCCGCCACCCGCTGATCCACCGCCGCCGGATCATCCCGGTTTTCCGTGATGCGACTCTTCAAATGCACCACGAATAAGGTCACCGCACCGCCCTTCGTCGGCACCTCCACTTCCAGCAAGCCGCGCCGCACCGGCTCCGCCTCCTCCGCCCCGCGTCGCTTCGCCATCAAATCCCGATGCGCCGTCACCGCCCCCAACGGAACCCGGCTGATCACGCCCAAGCCCCGCTGCTCGTCCGCCCCCATCATCGCCGCGATATGCGGATACGCCAGGCCCTCGCTCGCCAGATCCCGCCGCAGCTCCCGCAAAAACGCCTCCCCGCCCACCTCCTGCAACGCGATCACATCCGCGTCCATCGCTACGATCATCGCCCGCAACGCCGCCTTCTCCGCCTCCGGCTTCGGATAATCCGGCCGAAACCCGCCGATGCGCCGGTCTGCCAGCGTATAATTCTGCACGTTGTAGGTCGCCACCGTCAGCGTGCCCGCCTCCGCCGCCGCCACGAAGGCAACCACCAGCCACGCCACCATCCTCGGCCACCATCTCGCGCCCGTTTTCATCAGCCTTTGTTCGCCTCTCCCGCCCCTTCGCGTAAAACCCGCTCCCGCTCCACCAACGCCGGATGCGAATAATACACCGCGCTAAACAGCGGATGCGGCGTCAAATTGCTCAGGCTCTTCGACGCCAGCTTGCGCAGCGCCGCGATCAACGGCTCCGGCCCGCCCATCGCCTCGCGCGCGAACGCGTCCGCCTCGAACTCGTGCTTGCGCGACACCCGGTTCCCCAGCGGCGCAAACCAAAACGTCACCAGTCCGCTCGTCAGCCCGAACAACAAAAACGCCGGCGCCAGCTCGCCCCCCGGAAACCCGAATCCCGGATTAAACCAATCGCTCCGCGCCAGCGCCGCGATCGCCCAAAACCCCGCGAACTGCATCGCCGCCGAGGTCGCCAGCATCTTCGGAATGTGCCCGCTCCGGTAGTGCCCCACCTCGTGCGCCAGCACCGCCTCCGTCTCCTCCTCCGTCAGCTGGTTGAGCAGTGTATCCAACAACACGATACGCCGAAACCGCCCGAAACCGGTGAAAAACGCGTTCGCGTGTCCACTGCGCTTGCTCCCGTCCATCACCTCGATGGTCGAGGCCTTGAACCCCGTGCGATCCGAAAGCAGGAACAACCGATCTCGCAACTCCCCCTCGGGCAGCGGCGTCAGCTTGTTGAAAATCGGCAAAATTAGTCGCGGATACAGCACCACCATCAGCAATTGAAACCCGAACAGCAGCCCGAAGCCCCACAGCCACCACAAATCGCCCGCCCACCCGACCAGCGAGAGCAACGCCCACAACAACGGCAGCCCGATCGCCACCGCCAGCAGCGTGCCCTTGATCTTGTCCATCACCCACAGCCGAGGCGTCGTCTGGTTAAACCCGAACCGCGCCTCCAGCCGAAACGTCTCCCACCACTCGAAGGGCAGCCCGGGCACGCCCGCCAGCATCACCGCCGCGAGGATGAACAACGCGTCGTCCCACTTAGCCGCCGGCGCCCACGCGCCCATGTGCGCGAACAACCACGGCAACACCCCGCTCGCCAACAACAGCGCCAGCACCCCCGCCTCGAACACCAACGACACCGCCCCAAAGCGATTTTTCGCCAGCGTGTATTCCGTGCTCCGCCGATGCGTGTTCGCATCCACCATCGCCGCCACCGCCGCCGGTGGATTATCCGCGTGGCGCAAAACCTCCCGCCGGTTCAACGCCCCCAACCCCAGCTGCGCAGCCAATCTCGCCGCGATCAAACCCCACGCCGCCGTAATCACAAAAGCTTGGTCCATATAACTCCAACCACGCCCCGCGCGCTTTTTTTCTCAACCCCCGATTCGCCTTACCACGTCACGACCAACGCAACCCAACCGCTTGCTCCCTCCTAGGCCGTGTCTTGTAAATAAACCGGGCCAGCGTGAGCGAGAAAAGGCGCTCGGCCAAGGCGACCGAGGCGGAGGCGGGCCAGAGGCCCGTGCCGCCGAGGGCAACGCAGGCCCGGCGCCTTTTCTCGCTTCACTCGCAGAGCGCCCGCGATGGCCCGGTTTATTTACGAGACACGGCCTAGGCGCTGTCTTCAAATTGCAGAGCGCATAAAAAGTATCCATTTTATGG
>DAIPIP010000053.1:0-17285 GCA_036770725.1 Opitutaceae bacterium | reverse complement strand
CACCGCTCCGACGCGGCTGGCCCAGCGGTCCAGCCCTACCCAAAAACGGCTACGATATTTTTTAAAAATGCGCTAAACAGCAGATCCCACAGATCGGCACAAATTATCAAGGCATTGCAGAGTTCAATGCAATCGCCCTCGTTGGTAGTTTTAATCCATAGATATCTGATAGGTAACTGTTTTTACCGATATCTGCGATTTCTGTGTAATCTGCGGTTAATCCCGACTGCAGGATTTAGGATCAGCGAAACCCGAACGACAAACAGCCCCGCCCGTTGTTCCCCTCTTCGTCCTCGCCGACGAGAAGCAGCGGGAGCTTTCCCCATGATTTTAAATTCAAACCGAAATATACGTAACCTTACTGCGACACAATCTCCACGTATTCGTAACAATTCAAATATTTACTTCCGTTAGATATTACATAAATTGTTTCTATACATGGTTTTAAAAGTAAACACGATCAAGATCCTCCGTCACCGACAATTCACATTACAAGTCTCGACGGCGAGTAAGGCTGCCCTCCTACATAGTCTCGGCTGCGGCACAGTTCGCCGTCCGCCGCTTGTCCAAAAATATCAAACAATATGAAAACCTCACGCATAAGCACCACGGCCAAGGTGGCGATTCTCGCAATCGCTGGCTCCGTTGTCGGCGCCCTGTCCGCCTCCGCCCAGATCGTCAGCTACACCAACGGCGATCTTCTTCTCGGCGTCCGGGCCAGCTCCGGCACCGGTTCCGCCACCAACTTCGTGTTCAACCTCGGCGCCTCGACCGCCTTCCGCGACAATCCCGAGCAGGGCGTCGTCGGCAACATTGGCACCTTCCTAAGTGCTACCTATGGCAGCGACTGGTTCAGCCGCTCCGATGTTTCCTGGGGCGTCATCGCCGCCTGGAACAACAACAATCCCGCATTCGATCCGGGTATCAGCAACGGTGATCCCAGCGGCACGATCTACGCCAGCCGCGCCAGCATCGGTTACGGCACCAGCACCGCTTGGGGCACGCCCACCGCCTTTACCGTCACCCAGGTTCTCCAAGCAGCCACCCCGATGACTGGCTTTGCGCACAGCGGCAACCAAGTGAACGGCACCTTCGCCTTTCAAAACGCCATCGAGGGTAGTGCGCTCCGCGGGGCTTATGTTAATTCCACCGCAGGCAGCAGCTGGACGGCCTACACCTCCCCGAACGCCGACTTCACCATCTTCACCGGTGGCATAGAACAGAGCTTCGGCGGCGCTGGTGAATCCTCCTTCGTCGATCTCTATCGCATCCTCGCGACTAACTCCGATCCCGAGGAACTCGGCACCCGCGGCGTGGGCACCTACGTCTCCACCATTTCCATCGATCAAGATGGTCTCGTTTCCGTGGGCACGGCGCCCATCCCCGAGCCTTCCGCCTTCGCCGCTCTCGCCGGTTTCGCCGCTCTCGGCTGCGCCGCCCTCCGCCGTCGCCGTCGCATCGCCTGACGCGACGTTTCCAACTCAACTGCACTCATTCTCTTTAATCTAATTACACATCGTCATGAAACTCTCTAAAACGCTCCTCGCCTCCGCCGTGGCCCTTTTCGCCGCAGCTTCCGTCTCCTACGCCGACCTCGTCATCAACATCACCGGCGCCACCGCCTTCCGTGCCGCCGCCCACACCTCGATCTACGCCGCCTTGGGTGGCGCGGGCAACGTGTCCTACGCCTTCTCCAAAGACGACGGCACCGCCGCCGTCAACATCGCCACCGCCGACCGCTCGATCTTCGTCGGCACCGTGGCCAGCCTCGGCACCGTGACCGTGCGTTGCTCTTGGAGCGGCTCCACCGCCGGCATCGCCAGCGTGGTCAATGCCACCACCGTGCAGGTTCCTCTTACCACCACCCCGCTCGCGACGGGCAACGCTGATCTGGAAGGCGGCGTGAACGGCATCAGCGGTTTCGAAGCCGTCGTTCCCAAGTTCTCCTTCTCCGACGTCGCGCAGGCCGCCAGCAACACCCCCACCCCGGCCCTCAACGGCACCCAGGTGGGCGTGGTTCCCTTCATGTTCCTCGCTCAGAATGGCGCTCCTGTTGGCTTCACCAACATGACCGACCAGCTCATGGCGTCCCTCTACAGCACCGGCTCCACTCCCCTCTCGATGTTCACTGGCAGCGTCGCCGATGAAGGCGTTCTGGTGCTCCCCACCGGCCGCAACACCGGCTCCGGCACCCGCGTCACCATCCTCGCCGAAACGGGTTATGGCTTCACCAACCCTGTCAGCCAATTTCAACCCACCATCGTCAGCGATGAAGTGACCGCCCTCGGCATCCCGGGTAACAACGGCTACGGAAGCAACTCCGGCGTTCGTATCGTGCTCGAATCCACGATGTCCGAGGATTTCGAAGGCGCCTTCCTCTTTGCCGGGTATCTTACCATCTCGGATGCCCTCCAAGCCATCGGCAACGGTTCGTCTGAGCTCACCTATAACGGTGTGGCCTACAGCGAAGAGAATGTGAAGAACGGCTCCTACTCGCTCTGGGGTTATCAGTGGCTCTATAACGCCGACGGCCTGACCGGCGACGAGACCACCTTCCGCAACACCTTCGTCGCCACGATTCCCGCCAACCTCGGCACCGCCGGCATTCCTATCCCGGAGATGAAAGTCACCCGCTCCGGCGGCGACGGCGGCGCGATCGGCACCAACCTCTAATCCGATACGTTTCCTTCCTTATTCCTGGCGTCGGCACACGGGTGCCGGCGCCAGTTTCACTTTATTGAACCCATGTCGCGCCTATCGCCAATTTTCGTCATCGCAGCCACGCTCGTGGCGTTGGGTTTGCTTTACGCCCATCTGACGGGGACATCCCGCGAAAACAGCGCGCCCACCATGTCCGCACCCAAACCGGTCTTGATTCAACCCGAGCATCGGGTGTCCGCTGCATCGAGCCCGACTTTTTCCGAGTCAGTCTCCCCCGGCCAGGTGATTTCGCCTTCGCCGTCGGCGATCGCGATGCAAACCGGCGCGTCCGCCGACCTTCCCTCACTGCCCGCCTCCGGCTTCACCGCGTTGCCAAGCCCCGCCCTGCAAATCGACCAGGGCTCCGGGGTCGCCACCCTTTTGGTCTTTTCCGCTCCCGCCATTTTTGCCCCCGAATCCATCGCGATCAATTTCAGCCCGGCCCAACGTGCCGAAATCTCGGCGCTTGCCGACCATTTTGCCGATCAGATCGGCGAACCGCCGACCACCGAACTCGCCGACTCCGATCCGTCTCGCGCCCGATTCAAACTCGCCGCCTACAAGGCCGCCAACGAAACCGACTTTTTGATTAAACAGCGCTACGGCCATCGGGCCTATGTGCTCATGCAGATGGAGGCCGCCAAGGCTCTCTCCGCACCCTGATCCGATACATGTTCACCCGCCTGTC
The DNA here is from genome assembly GCA_036770725.1 of Opitutaceae bacterium. GTDB lineage: Bacteria > Verrucomicrobiota > Verrucomicrobiia > Opitutales > Opitutaceae > IMCC26134_A. Next base: position 13,897 of record DAIPIP010000053.1, on the reverse strand, counting down.
CTTATCTCACGCTCGCGGCGCAGCGACGCTCCGCGCATCTCGCTTGTGGGTCGTGTTCTCGGCGGTCCTCTCCGCCTCGGCATGCGGAAGCGCTTGGGCCCAAGGCGCCGTCGCGGCGTCAACCTCCGCACGCGAGACGGAAAACGAAGAATCCGCTCCCCGCCTCTTTATCCGCGAATTCCGCGTCCAAGGCGCCGAGGCCCTGCCCGCCGCCGACGTCCAGCGCGCGGTCTATCCCTACCTCGGACCCGGTCGCACCCCCGACGATGTCGAGGCTGCGCGCGTCGCCCTCGAAACCCTCTACCGCGAGCGCGGCTTCCAAGCCGCCTCCGTCGAGGTCCCGCCCCAGCGGGCCCGCCGCGGACTCATCGTGCTTCGCGTCACCGAGGGCTCCATCGGCCGCGTGCGCGTGGTTGGATCCCGCTATCACGAACCCGCCCAGATCCGCTCCGAGGCCCCCGCGCTGGTCGAAGGCGCTCCGGCCGATTTCAACGCCATCTCGCGCGATATCGTCGCCGTCAACTGCCAGCCCGCCCGCCGCGTCATCCCCGAAGTCCGCCCCGGCGAACAACCCGGCGTGCTCGACATCGACCTCCGGGTCGAGGACAACCTCCCCCTCACCGCCTCGGCCGAACTGAACGACCGCTACAGCGCCGGCACCTCCAGACTCCGCCTCAATCTCGCCGCCTCCTACGACAATCTCTGGCAACGCGGCCACTCCGTTTCGGCCAACGTCCAGACCTCTCCCCTGGAGTGGAACGAGGTGCTCGTTTACACCGGCACCTACACCGCCCGCCTCGCCAGTCTGCCCGAATGGACCTTCGCCCTCAGCGCCACCCGGCAGGACACCGACATCTCCACCTTGGGCGGAGCCGCCAGCGCCGGACGCGGCAACATCATCGGCCTGCGCGCCACCCGCGTGCTTCCCGGCACGGACAAGCTTTTCCACTCGGTGAGTTTCGGCATCGACCGCAAAGACTACGACCTGGACGTCAGCATCGCGGGAGAAACCACTTCCACTCCGGTGCTCTACCATCCGCTCAACCTCACCTATGGCGGCTTCGTCGATGGTGAAAGCGCGCAGACCGAGTTCTTCACCGGCGTCACCCTTCACTTTCGCGGCCTCGACGGCGGTTCCGGCCAATTTAACGCCAGCCGCACCAACGCCGAACCCAACTTCGCCATCCTGCGCGCCGACGCGACCCACACCCGCGATCTCCCGGGCGGCTTCTCCCTCGTCGGACGCGCCCAGGGCCAGCTCGCCAGCGGCGCGCTTTTGGCCAACGAGCAGATAACCGGCGGCGGCATCGACACCGTGCGCGGATACCTCGAAGGCGAGGTCATCGGCGACCACGCGCTCTTCGGCCGCGCCGAGCTGGTTTCGCCCGACGTCCTCGGTTTCGCGTTCGCCAAAACCCCCGACGCCGATACGGCCGCGCCCACCGTCACCCCCGTGGCCTCGCACGAATTGCGCTTCCTGGTTTTTGCGGATGGCGGCGTGCTGCGCCTCAGCGACGCGCTACCCGAGCAGGACGACGACTACGCGATCGCCAGCATTGGCTTCGGCGCTCGTTTCCGCCTTTTCCGCAACTTCGGCGGCTACACCTACCTCGCGCTTCCGCTCGTCGATCAAAGCGAGACCGAGAGCGGCGACGTCCGCATCCAATTTTCCGTCAAAGGCAGCTACTGACCTGCACGTCCCCTTTCGCCCGTCCCTCTTTTTCCAAACCGTCCACTTCGCCACGTCTCCTTCTTCTTCCGATGATGAACACCCTCGCTTCCTCCCGCTTCGCCGGCGCTTTCCTTGGCCTGCTCGCGCTGTTTTTCCTAGGCGCCCAAACGGCGCGGGCCGATTGGTGGGATAAACAATGGCCGCTTCGCAAAGCCGTCGTGCTCGACGCCTCCTCCACCGGGGTCGCCCTGCCCGACGCCACCGGACCCGCGCCCGTGCTCGTCCGCCTACACGGCGGCAACTTCCAATTCGCCGCCGCCGCCGCCGATGGCCGCGACCTGCGTTTCCTCGCCGCCGGCAGCCAGACACCCCTGCCCCACCGCATCGAAAGCTTCGACGCCCTGCTTAACGAGGCCTTCGTCTGGGTGCTGGCCCCCGATGTCGTCCCCGGTGCCGCCGCCACCCTTCACCTCTATTACGGCAATCCCGCCGCCGCCCCGGCGGAGGCCGCCAGCGTCTTCGACGCTCCGACCCTGCTCGCCTACCACTTCACCGGCTCCGGCGCACCCCAAGATGCCAGCGGCAAAGGCCATCACGCCGCCGCCGCCGGCGTGCCCGCCACCGGCTCCATGATCGGGACCGGCCTCCGCCTCATCGGCGGCGCGCCGCTCGTCGTTCCCGCCGGCCCCACCTTCACCCGCGCCCCCGGCCAACCGCTCACCTGGTCAGCCTGGGTCAAGGTCGCCACCCTCGCCGACCGCGCCGTGCTTTTCCATTGGGGCGACGCCACCAACCACCTCCAAATCGGTCTGGCCGCCGGCTCGCCCTACCTCGAAACCCGCTCGGGCGCAGCCTCCCCCGCGCGCTCCGCCGCCGCCGCCCCCATCGCCGCCGGCGCTTGGAAACACCTCGCCGTCGTCGCCACCGCCACCGGAGCCACCCTCTACGTGGACGGCGAAGCCGTCTCCCGTCTTGAAGGCGCGTTGCCCGCCCTCGCCGGGGAAGCCTTCATCGGGGCCGACCCCGCCGGCGCCTTCGCCACCACCGGCGAGTTGGATGAACTTCAAATCTCCGGAGTCGCCCGCAGCGCCGGCTGGGTGAAGTTCGCCGCCGTCTCCCAGTCCGGCTCCAACGACAGCCTCAAACTCGTTTCCGTCGGCAACGACGAAGGCTCCGCCGGCTCCGGCGGTCACGGCTTTGCCGGCGAGACGCTCGAACACATGTTCCTCTTCGGCGACATCGCCAAAAACATGATGTTCGACGGCTGGATCGCCGTCGGCATCTGTATTATCATGATGATCATCGGCTGGATCGTCGCGCTCCAGAAGTTTGCCTACCTGAAAAAAGTCGAGCAGGGCACCGAGGAGTTCCTCCGCCAGTGGAAACAGGTCTCCACCGACCTCACCGCGCTCGATCATGGCAACGCCGCCGGAATGAAATCCATCGGCGGCGACTCCAGCCCCAAACTCCGCAAGTTGATGGAACAGAGTCCGCTCTACCACATCTACCACATCGGCTCCGAGGAGATTCGCCACCGCCTCGAAAGCAAACGCGGCTTCCACGGCCTCACCAACCGCTCCATCACCGCCATCAAGGCCAGCCTCGATGCGGGCCTCACCCGCGAAGTCCACCGCCTGAACTCCGGCCTCGTCTCCCTCACCATCGGCATCGCCGGCGGACCCTACGTCGGCCTCATGGGCACGGTCGTCGGCGTCATGATCACCTTCGCCATCATCGCCAAGAGCGGCGAGGTCGAGGTCAACTCCATCGCCCCCGGCATCGCTTCCGCCCTGCTCGCCACCGTGTTCGGCCTGCTCGTCGCCATCCCGGCCCTGTTCCTCTACAGCTTCCTCAACAGCCGCATCAAGGACGCCGTGTCCAACATGCAGCTCTTTATCGACGAGTTTATCACCAAGATGGCCGAGTTCTACCCGACCAAGGGCGAAGGCGGCCCCGAATACACCCGCCGCCCCGAGCCCGAGCCGGAAGATAATGCCGCAGATAAAGCCGAGGACAAAAAATGAAAGTCGAAGAAGGTAAATCCTACGACGACATCAACGTCACCCCGATGGTGGACCTCTACCTGGTCCTCCTGCTGATCTTCATCATCATGACCACCGCAGGCGTGCAGGGCATCAAGGTGGACCTCCCCCGGGGCTCCGCCGCCGCCCCCGCGCTCGGCGGCCCCAAGAGCCGGGCCATCACGGTCAACAACGAGGGTAACATCTTTTTGGATACGGTCCCCGTCACGCTCGACCAGCTCGAACAACGGCTCAACGAACACAAAACCGCCAACCCCGAATTCCCCGTCGTGGTGCGCGGAGACCGCGGCACCCAATACCAGGGCATCATGGATGTCCTTGATGTGCTGGGCCGCGTCGGCATCACCCAAATCGGCCTCGCTACCCAACCCCCGGGCTAGTCCTCCGTCTCGCCTCGCCCATGCAACCCATCGATAACGACGAAGAGGAGGCCGGCTTTTTCAGCCGGCACCGCATCAAGCTCATCGTGGCCGCCCTTGCCCTGGCGGGCATCGTGCTGCTCGTCGTGCTTGGCTCCAACGTCGAGCGGACCGAGATCGTCAAACCCGGTCCGCAGGTGGTGAACATCACCGTCCCGCCCCCCCCGCCGCCTCCTCCCCCTCCCAGACCCCGCGATCCGCGCCCCGAGCCTCCGCCCGAGGCCCGCGAGATGGTCGAAATGGAAGCCATATCGGAACCCGACGACGCCCCGGAACCCGCACCCGCCGGCGACGCCCCGCTCGGAACCGGCGTGGTGGGCGACGGCCCCGCCGACGGCTTCGGACTCGGCACCGCCCCCGGCGGCGGCGGCGCCTTCCGCGGCGGCACCGGCGCCCGCTCCGGCGCAGGCAGCGCCCTGGGACGCTACGGCTACCAGGTGCAAACCAGCATCCACGGCGCCCTCGCCAGCCATCCCCGCACCCGCACCCTTTCACTCGGCGCGAAGATTCGCGTCTGGATCGACGCCAACGGCCGCATCGAACGCGTCGAAATTGATCGCTCCGCCGCCGCCACACCCGAGATTCTCGCCGCCGTCCGCGAGGCCCTGCTTGGCGTGCAAGTCCGCGGCCAAGCCCCCGCCGACATGCCCCAACCCGTCGTGCTCCGCCTCGATGCCCGCCGCCCCTCCTGACCCCCCTTTTTTCTCCTCTCCCTTTTTCCATGAAGAACCTCGGCCTCCTGCTCTCCTGCGCCACCCTCGCCGCGCTCCCGTCGTCCCTAGCCGCCCAGTCGGCTCCGGCCACCGAAGCGCCGGCCGAGCTCAACCTCGAGACCTCGCAAAACGCCACCATCAACCTCATCCGCCTCCTCGTTGAGCAAGGCGTCATCCCGCGCGACGCCGCCGTGGATCTCATTCGCCAGGCCGAGGCCGAGGCCCGTCAAGCCCGGGCCCAGACCGCCGCCGTCACCACCGCCGCCCGCGAGATCCGCGCCGCCGCCGAAGCCGAACTCGCCCTCAACGACGACGATATTCGCGTCACCTACGTGCCCGAGACCGTGCGCCGCGAGATCGCCGCCGACGTGCGCAACGAACTCGCCGCCGAAGCCCGCGCCGCCCGCGCCTCCGGCATCGCCCAACCCGGCGACAACCTCCCCTCCTGGGTCTCCCGCCTCCGCCCCTACGGCGACCTGCGCGTCCGCTACAGCGGCACCACCTTCGACACCGACGCCGCCGCCCTCGGCTCCTACCCCGACTTCAACGCCATCAACACCGGCTCCCCCTTCGACGTCGCCGGCACTGTCTTCTCACCCCAGCTCAACACCGATCAGGAGCGCGATTTCGTGAACCTCCGCGCCCGTCTCGGTCTCGAGATCGATCTCTCCGACGGTTACTCCCTCGGCTTCCGCCTCGCCACCGGCAACAACGCCTCCCCCGTAAGCACCAACCAGACCGTCGGAGCGCCGGGTAATTTCCAAAAATACTCCGTCTGGCTCGACCAGGCCTTCCTCCGCTACGAGACCTCGGGCGATGGAGACTTCGCCTACCGCGCCTCCGTCGGCCGCTTCCCCAACCCCTTCTTCAAATCGGAAATCACCTGGGACGACGACATCCAGCTCGACGGCTTCGCCTTCCACGGCACCCACCAGACTCGCGACTCGGTCAAAACCTTTCTCACCGCCGGCCTCTTCCCCGTCTTCAACACCTCCCTCAATTTCCCCGCCAACCAACCCGAGAAATTCGAAAGCACCGATCGCTACCTCGCCGCCCTTCAAATCGGCGCCGACTACCGGATCAGCAAACGCACCCACCTGAAGGCCGCCCTCGCCTACTACTACTTCGCCGACGTCGAGGGCAAGCGCTCCACGCCCTACGTGCCCCTCACCTCTGGAGATGCCGGCGATACCGACGGCCGCCGCCCCACCTTCGCGCAAAAAGGCAACACCTACATGCCCCTGCGCGACATCCTGCCCGACCCCAGCAACAATTTCGGCACCATCAACCAGTGGCAGTATTTCGGCCTCGCCAGCAAATTCGCCCCCCTCGTCTTCACCGCCCAACTCGACCTCGACCACTACGAGCCCTTCCGCATCAGCCTTTACACCGAAGTGGTCAAAAACTTCGCCTACAACGCGGGCTCGGTCGATACCTTCGCGGTCAACAACCGCGACATCAACGGCAACCTCGCCGGCGGCGACCTTGGCTGGATCATCGGCCTAAACATCGGCCAAGCCGTGCTCCAGGAACGCGGCGACTGGCGCGCCGGCCTCAACTACCGCTACGTCGAAAGCGATTCCTTTGTGGACGGCTTCGTCGATTCCGACTTCGGCCTCGGAGGCACCAACCTCAAAGGCTTCACCATCGGCGGCCAATACTCCCTCTCCCCGAGCGTCTTCATTGGCGCCCGTTGGCTCAGCGCCTCCGAGGTCGCCGGCCCCGCCTTCCGCAACGACCTCTTCCAAGTCGATATCAACAGCAAGTTCTGAACCCGGCCTCTCCCGCTCCCATGCCCACCGTTTCCTCCCTCACCCGCGCCGTCCTCGCCCTCGTCGCCCTCTCAGGCCCGGTCGCGCTCTTCGCCCAGGCCCCCGCCGATCCCGCCGCCCAGCTTCGCGAGGCACTCCGCGCCACCACGCTCCAACTCCGCACCGCCGAAGGCAACCTTGCCGTCGCCGTCGCCGAACGCGACCAGGCGCGGGATGACCTCGCCGCCCTCGAAAAACGTCTCGAGGCCCTCCAAAAAGAAGCCGCCGCCGACCGCGCCACCGCCCGGGCCGAGTTCACCGACATAAGCGGCAAACTCGCCCGCAAAGACGCCGAAAACGCCCGCCTCGCCGACGCCCTCAAACTCGCCCGCGACGCCACCGACCAGGCCGGCGGCCTCGCCGCCGAACGCGCCGCCCGCATCGCCACCCTCGAACAACAAGCCATCGAAGCCGACCGCGCCCTCGCCGACCTCCGCCGCCGCAACCGCGCCCTCTTCGAACTCGGTTCCGAAATCCTCAACCGCTACGAAGCCTTCGGTCTCGGCCGCGCCATCGGCGCCCGCGAACCCTTCACCAAACTCGCCCGCGTAAAATTGCAAAACGAAGTCCAGGAACACGCCGACGCCCTCGAGGAAGCACGCGAAAAACTCCCGCTCGATCCCGCCTCCGAGTAAGTTCGCCCCCCCTGCGACCCACCCGTCGCTCCCGTCACCGCCCAAGTCCCGTTCACTGTCTCCCGTCCCCCCCGCGCCATGTTCCGCCGCAAACCCACCCTCACCGCCACCGCCGCCCTCGCCGCCCTCTTTGCCCAGCTCGGCGAGCTGTCGGCGCGCGACCTGTTGCGTCCGGGCTCAGGCGGAGGCGCGGGCGGAGCCCAGCCGGGAAGCCCGGCCCCCGGTGGCGACGCCGCGTCCGGAGCCCTGCGCGATCAGGTGTTGGTCAACTCGCGCGACACCCTCGCTCGCACCACCCGCGCCCTTCAGGACATCCAGGCCTTCCAGACCGCCGCCCGCGCCGCCGCCTTGGCCGGCCCCAACCGCCTCCGCCCCGACCTGCCCGACGTCCCCAACGGCCTCTCCCCCGGCGGCCTCGCCGTGCAACTCGACACCGAAGGCGCTCCCGTGCGCTGGAACGGCGCCAACCTCCCCGCCGAGTCCGCCGGCGCCAACGGCCGCATCCAAGTCAGCGTCACCCAGACCGCCTCGCAGGCCCTGCTCAACTGGCAGACCTTCAACATCGGCAAGGAAACCGACCTCAAATTCGACCAATCCGCCGGCGGCGCCGACCGCGCCAAATGGGTTGTTTTTAACCAAGTAAACGATCCCTCCAGCGCCCCCTCCCAAATCCTCGGTTCCATCACCGCCGACGGCCAGGTTTACGTCATCAACAAAAACGGCGTCATCTTCGGCGGCTCCAGCCAGGTAAACACCCGCGGCCTCACCGTCTCCGCCCTCCCGCTCAACGAAAACCTCGTCGAGCGCGGCCTGCTCAACAACCCCGACTCGCAATTCCTCTTCTCCGGCCTCGCCCAGCCCGCCGGCTCCAACGGCACCCCCGCCTTCACCCCCGAAGCCCCCCACCCGGACATCGGCCGCTACGGCGACGTGCTCGTTCAAGCCGGCGCCACCCTGCAAAGCGCCCTAGACTCCGCCGGCGCCGGTGGACGCGTCGCCCTCTATGGAGCCAACGTCGAAAATCACGGCTCCATCCTCACCCCGAACGGCCAGACCATCCTCGCCGCCGGTCTTCAGATCGGCATCGCCGCCCACCGCTCGGACGACGCCACCCTCCGCGGCCTCGATGCCTACGTCGGCGCCGTCGGCGACTACGCCGGCACCGTCACCCACACCGGTCTCATCGACACCCCTCGCGGCAACGCCTCCCTCGTCGGTCGCGAGATCCTGGTCGATGGCGTGATCGACAGCACCACCTCCGTCGCCCTCAACGGCCGCATCGATCTCAACGCCAGCTACAACGCCGTCGCCATTCCCGAGACATCGAGTTCTTCCGGTGCCGGACGCATCCCCTTTCTTTATCGCGACACAGGCACCGTCCTTCTGGGCACCGGAAGCACCGTGCGCATCCTTCCTGAACTCGAAAGCAACGCCGCCGTCGCCGCCACCGAGCTCGCGCTGCGCTCCGTGATCAACATTTCGGGACGAGCCATCCACCTCGGAGCAAACTCGACCGTCCTCGCACCCAACGCGTTGGTCAGCTTCGACGCTGGCGTCTGGGACTACCGGACCAGCCCCACTCCTGTATCCACCTTCGTCAACGCCGGTGGCCAGATTTATCTCGACTCCGGAGCGATCATCTCCGTCGCGGGTTCCACCGCCGTGCCCGTCTCGGTGGCGCGTAATTTCGTCGAAGTCGAACTGCGCGGCTCCGAACTCGCCGACTCCCCGGTCCAGCGCAACAGCTTCCTGCGCGGACAGACCATCACCGTCGATATCCGCGAATCCGGCGTGTTTAACGGCGAAGCGTGGGTGGGCACCCCTCTCGCCGACGCCTCCGGCTTTATCGGCCTCATCGAGCGCGGAGTGGGGGAACTCACCGCCGCCGCCGGCGAGATCGACCTGAACGCCGGCGGTTCCATCGTTCTCCAGACCGGTTCGCGTCTCGATGTTTCCGCCGGATGGATCGAATACCAGGCCGCCGAGGTCCAGAGCACCCGCCTCGTGCGAGATGGACGCATCATCGACATCGCCGACGCGCGCCCCGACGTGGCCTACGACGCGATCTACACCGGCAATGTTCTCACCAAAGGGACTTTCGTGCCCACACCACTCGCCCCTCTTGGCAAGCGTGTGGAAGGCGGTTACGTCGAAGGCGCAGCCGGAGGTTCCATTAGTCTGACCGCCGCCGCGATGGCACTTGACGGCGCTTTCGCCGGCCACGTCACCACTGGGCCTCGTCAACGCGAAACCCTGCCCGCCGCCTCCTCTCTTTCGCTCTTTTTCGAAACCAGAGACCTCTCCTTCGCTCCCCGTTTCATCCCGCCCGCCACACCTAATTCGCCCACCATCACATTCGGCACGGGAGCCGCGCTCCCCGCCGCCGATCCCTTCGCACTCGATGCCGCCGGCCTCCCCCTCGCACTGCGCGCTGATCGCGTGAACGAGGTCCGGCTCTCCCCCGATTTATTCACCGCCTCGGGCTTTGGCGATCTCACCGTGCTCAACCACGGGGGAGATATAGTGCTGCCGGAGTCCGTCGATATCTCTGGTCCTGTCGGAGCCAGCCTCAACCTCGGCGCGGCCAATATCCTGATCGACGGCTCCATCATTCTGCCCGGCGGCGAAATCAACCTCACCGCTTTCGACATCTCCTACGACAGACTAAATGCCCTCAATGCCAGCTCGGCGAAAAGCAACCCCTCTCCCGATCCCGACCGCGGCACCCTACGCGTAGGGACCAACGCCGTCCTCGCCACCGCCGGCCTTGTGGTCGACGAATTTTCCTCGGGCTCCGCCGCCGGTCCGTCCGCCGCCATCCATGCCGGCTCCATATCCCTCGTCGGCCACGATACCGAGGTCGCCGCCGGCGCCACCCTTGACGTCTCGGGCGGCGTGCTCGTCTCCGCCACCGGTCGCGTCAGTTACGGCAACGCCGGCTCGCTCACCCTCGCGGGCGGACGCGACGCGCAACTCCCCTCCGTCCTGGGAGGTTCCCTCGAATTCGCGGGCGCGAATCTCCTGGGCCACGCAGGCGCGGGGGCCAGGTCCGGCTCCCTGACCTTGCGCGCTCCGCTATTCCAGGTGGGCGGCAATTCCACCCCCGACGATACCATCCTGCTCTCCCAGGATTTTTTCTCCGAAGGCGGTTTCTCCACCTTCACCGTCTCGGGCATCGGTGCCGCCACCGCGATCTCCAACGTGTATCGCCCCGGCGTCACCATCGCGGCCGATGCCGTGGTGCGTCCCGTGGTCGAAACCCTGTTTGCCGAGCGCACTCCCACCGGGATCACTCTCTCCCGGCCCACCCTTGCCGAAGGAGTGCGTCCCGCCGCCGACCTCGTTTTCTCCGCCACCGGAGCAACCGATCCCTTCGCCAACATCTTGCTCGTGCGCGGCGAGGTCGCCCACCAGGCCGGTGCGAAAATCGAAACCGACGCCCGCGGTCGCGTGGTTTTCAATGCCAACATCGTGGATCTTCAAGGGTCCGTCATCGCCCCGGGCGGTGTCATCGAAGTGCGCGGCGGCAACAGCCTCGCGACCAACGCGGTTGATCCGATCGCCCCTCGCGTTACCACGCTGCTTGGCCCAGACGCCCTGTTGGATGTCTCGGGCAAATACGTGCCCTCCTTCAGTGCCTTGGGCTTGCGCACAGGCTCCGTTCTCGCGGGTGGTTCCCTTACCGTCGCGGGCAACATCCTCGCTCGCGAGGGCGCTACATTGCGCGCCGATGGCGCCAGCGCCGTGCTTGATCTGACCGCCAACCGAGCCCCTGACGGCACCGGCCCGGTGAGCGCGCTCACCGGCGGCCTGTTTTCGCCCGTGCGCATCGATAGCAACGGCGGTCGCATCACTCTCCAAGGCGGCCAAGTGCTTGCCTCCTCCGCCTCGCTCAGCGCCGCCGCCGGCGGCGCCGACGCCGGCGGCGGCACCCTATCGGTCTCTTCCGGTCGCTTCTACGGCGAAAACGTCACCAGCACCACCGCCGACATAAATTTAACCGTCACCCAGTCCGGCCCGACCTTCGACCCCTCCTCCATCGGCCTGGGGGCCGTAGCCCTCGCACCCGGAGGCGGCACCCTCGCGCCCGGCGGACACTTCGCCGCCGACGCCTTCGTTGACGGCGGTTTCGACAATCTTCGTCTCGGCGGCAACGTGCGGTTCTCCGGCGCGGTCGATATCGAGGCCCCCGGCTCCCTGCGCGTTTCCACCTCCGGTGTCATACAGTCCGATGCGGCCGTGCGTCTCGCCGGAGCCCATGTCGCATTGGGCCAGGATTTCCGCCCGCCCGTCGAACCCGCGCAGACCCCCTTCCTTTTCACCCAAAACATCCCGGGCACCGGCGAGAGCGAATTCAACTTCGCCCCGACCCACGGCACCGGATCGCTGGTGGTCGATGCCCGCCACGTGGATATCGGCACGCTCTCCCTCCAGAACTTCGGCCGCGCCGAATTCAACGCCCCTTCGGGCGACATCCGGGGCAACGGCCACCTGAACATCGCGGGCGACCTCGTCTTCTCCGCCGGCCAGATTTACCCGGCCAACGCCACGAGCTTCACAGCCAGCGCCTTCAACTACGTCAACGCGAGCGGCGCCGCCTCCGGCACCATCACGGTCAACCAGGCCGGCGAGCGCCCCGATCTGCCCGCCTCCGCCGCCGGCACGCTCAACCTCTACGCGTCCGAAATCACCCAGAACGGCACCCTGCGCGCGCCCTTCGGCATCATCAACCTCGGCCGCACCGCCTCCCCGTCACTACTCAATCCCGTCACCGGCGGGGCTGCGCCCGTTACCGAATCCGTCACGCTCGGCGCCGGCTCCCTCACCTCAGTTTCCGCGCTGCGCGCCGACGGCTCCGCCGCCACCCTGCCCTACGGCGTCGTCCTGAACGGCGTCTCGTGGATCGATCCCCGCGGCATCGACATCACCCTGGGGGGCCTGCCCGCCAAATCCGTAAATCTCTCCGGCGCAGACATCACCACCGAGGTCGGCTCCGTGGTGGACACCCGCGGCGGCGGCGACCTTTTCGCCTACCGTTTCGTGCCGGGCGCGGGAGGCACCACCGACATCCTCGCCTCGTCCGGCAGCTTCGCCATTCTTCCCGGACCTCAGCCGGTGGTCGCACCATCCGCACCCTTCAACCCCACCCCGACGACATCAAACCTTGGCGGAGACCAAGGCTACATCAACACGACGCTCGCCGTCGGCGACCAAGTCTATCTCTCCGGGATCGCGGGCCTGCCCGCCGGCAATTACACTCTCCTGCCCGCCCGCTACGCCTTGCTGCCGGGATCGTTCCTCGTGACGCCATCCGCCGCCGCGCCCTCCGGCACGATTCTGCAAGCCGACGGCTCCTCGCTCGTCGCCGGCTACCGGCTCAACGGGCTGACCGGGGCCACGGCCGCCGGTCGTGTCTTGTCCGCCTTCGAGGTCGCGCCGCGCTCCGTCGTTCTTAAACGCGCCGAGTATCAAATAGCCTCGGCCAACACCTTCCTCGCCGACGCCTCCGAGGAGGCCGGGGTAGTCGTTCCGCGCCTGCCGATCGATGCGGGCCGCCTCGCTTTTTCCGCCACCCGCGCGCTGGAGATCGAAGGTTCCGGTCTTGCCGGCGCACCCTCGGGCGGCCGCGGCAGCCAAGTCGATATTTCCAGCTCGCTCGACATCCTGCTCGGCTCCTCCTCCTCCTCTCCGGCCGATGGCGTGCTTCTGCTGGATTCCGCCGTGCTCGGACAATTCGGCGCCGCCAGCCTCCTGATCGGCGGCTTCCGCACCGCCACCGCCGAGGGCGATGTGGTCACCACCACCGCACGCAATCTCACGGTGGACAACGCCGGGGCGCCGCTCATCGGCTCCGACCTTGTCCTCGTTGCTCGCGAAAATCTCATCCTTGCGGCCGACGCCGAGCTGCGAGCTCCCGTCGGCACCGCCTCCACTCCCTCCGCCGATCCTCTTCTGCTGGGCGACGCCGCCGTCCCCGGATCGGGCGACGGAGCCCTCCTCCGCGTCGCCTCCGGATCGTCCGCCCCCATCACACGCGCTGGAATCAGCGACACCAGCCTCGCCAGCCTCGCCATCGGCGAGAATGTCTCGCTTGTCGGCAGCTCCATCATCGCCGATTCGTCGGCCGCCGCCAGCCTAGCCACCACCGCCACTCTCGAAGCCGATTCTCTCGCGCTAAACAGTGGCCGCATCAGCCTGGTGCTCTCCGAAGACGGCGACACCTCCACCGCCGGCGGCCTCGTCTTGGCGGGCGACAGCCTCGACTCCATCCTTACCTCCGCGAGCAACCTTTCCCTGCTCAGCTATACCAGCCTCGATCTCTACGGTTCCGGCGTGGTCGGCTCCGACGCCGTTCAAAGCTTGGGCCTCTCCGCCCCCGCCCTGCGCCACTTCGGTTCCGGCGACGTAGAATTCCGCGCCGACGAGATTCGTTTGGACAATGCCTCCGGTCGCGCCGCGCCCATCCCTCTTGTTGCCGCACCCGATGGAGACCTGATCTTCTCGGGCCGCACCGTTCTCCTTGGAAAAGGTGTCGTCGCCATCGAAGGCTTCGCCGCCACCCGCATCGACGCCACCTCCGCCCTGCTTTTCTCGGGCGACGGCGG
>DAIPIP010000052.1:0-17403 GCA_036770725.1 Opitutaceae bacterium | reverse complement strand
ATAAGACACACCAGAAACACGTCCAACATCGACCACTTGCCCGCGCGCTCCACGTTGGCCAGCCACGCCTGATGCCGGGGCGCCACGCGCGGCGCGAAGGTCACCGCCGCCAGCACCGCCAGTTTCGCGAAGGGAAACACCACCGAAAAACCAAACACCAGCACCGCGAGCACCCACAGCCCGTTTTGCCAAAGCAACTCCACCGAACGCATCAGCGTGTAGTCCTGCCCCGAAAACCCGATGCGCAGCCGCATGAAGGGCACGAAGAGCACGCTCACGTTGCAAACCAGCGAAACCGCCAACAACACCGCGCAAAGCCGGCGGCGTCCGGACGACAACACGGGCGGCGTATCCGTCATACCATTACGAGAGGCATTTCACCGCCAGCTCGCGCAACACCGCCGCCTCTTCTTTCGGGCGCTGGATGATCGCCTCGAAGGCCTCCGCCAGCGCGATCTGGATATCGATGTGCTGCTTGAGCGACCACGCCTTCGCGCCGGCCGCCAGCTTGCCGACATACCACGCGTTCTGGCTGAAAAGATTCGCCGCGTTCTTCTCGCCCGCGCCGACGAAGTGCTGCCCGTGCGCCTTGGCCGCGCGTTCGATGGCGAACTTGTCCGGCCTTGGCGCGATGGCGCGCAGTTGGATCAACAGGCGGTTGCGATTCTGCATCGAGCTGAGCAGCGGACGCGCGCTCTCGCCCGCGAAAAAATGCCGGTCGAACGCCGCCAGCGTGCGCCGCAGATCGCCGCGGAAAAACATCTCCGTCGCCTCGAAAAAATCCCCCTCGGCCAGATTCGGCGTAAGTTCCTCGACGTCCGCCTCGGTGATTTTTTTGCCCGCGTCGGCGTGCGCCGCGAGCTTGTTGACCTCGCTCACGAGGAACCGCGTGTTGGCCCCGCTGCGCGCGAGCAGGAGCGAAAGCGCGTCGCGCTCGATCTCCACGCCGAGCGCCTTCGCCTCGGCCAGCGCCGTCATCGCCAGCGCCTCCGCCGCGTCCTCCGCGTTGACCGCGCCCACGAAGGCGAAATCGGCCGTCTTCTCGCACCACTTATAAAAACTCTTCCGCCGATCCACCGGCGAGGCGGTGATCAACACCGCGACCTCGACGAGATTGAGCGAGGCGAGGATGGATTGCAGATGCTCGACCGCCGTTTTCACCGTCTCGGAATTTCCGGTGCGCGAATCGCCGAGGAAGTTCACGTCCTTGAACCACACCAGCCGCCGTCCGCCGAACATCGACACGGTTTGCACGCTGTCGCGAAAACGCGCGATGGCCGTCTCCACCTCGTCCACCGTGTTGGCGAAACCCGCGATGGTCTCGCGCGAAAACTCGTCGGTGATTTCCGCCGCCAGCTCGTCGTGGCGCGCGCGCCCGAGACGCCCGACGAGAAAATCGTCGGCACCGCAGATGAAGATAAACGGTTTCTCGGCGTCGGGCATGCGAAAGGCCGCCACCTGAAACGCCCGCCGCCGTCGAGTCAACCAACCCGCCGCCGCAGCGAGCGACTCGTCCTCAGCCCTCCGCCTCCACCTCCGCCAGCGCCGCCAAATCCGCCAGCACCGGAAGCGCCGCCGCCACCCGCGCGCGCACCTGAGGGTTAAAAAAACCCTGCTCCGAATAAATCGCCCGCCCCTCCTTGATCTCCAGCTTCATCCCCCGCCCGCCGCGCGCCGCCAACTCGTCGATACGTTGCCGAAACTCCGGCAAGAGCGCCGCCTTCATATAGTCCGGCCGGTTGGTGCGGATAAACCACCGCTCATCGAACGCCGCGTCGCCCACCTCGATTTCCTTCACGCCAAACCACCCCGCCACCTTCGAACCGAAATTTTGCCGCGTGAGTTGAAGCTCCAGCCCCGACGACACCCCGCTCGCCAACTCTATCGCCGCCCACGAGACGCGCGATTTCCCTGATCCCGTGGTGTAGGTGAACACCCGCCCGCTACGACCCGCATGCACGCCCGTCGCCTCCGGCGGCGTTGTCCAACTCGTCATCGGCTTCGCCGTCCAACCCAGCTCCTCGACCCAGCGCGGAAACTCCTTTCGCACCTTCGCCGTCTGCCGAAACGCAAACACCATGACCGTGACGAACAACCCGATCATCGCGAAGGGAATCAATATCTCCATGCCCGCCTTCCTGCCCGTCTCTACCCCGCCCGCCAAACGCAAAAAAGGCGCGCCCCGCTTCCGGGACGCGCCTTGAGCACTCTCTAGTTTGCTACTCGCTCAAGCCACGCTCAAGCCACCGAGATCTTGCGTGGCTTCAACGCCTCGGCCTTCGGGAACGAGACGCGCAACACACCGTCGCGCAGCTCCGCGTGGACCTTCTCCGCGTCGATGGCGCGACCGTGTTCGAGCACGAGCTCGAAGACCGCTTCGCGCGTCTCGCGATGCAGCGCCGTCCAAGCCTCGGGCTTGCGCCAGGTCCGGCGACCGACCACGCGCACCTGCTCGTGATCGACGCTCAACTCGAGGCCGTCCTTCGCCACGCCGGGCAACTCGACCGTGAGCCCGTAGGCCTCGGCCGTCTCGGTAACATCATAACGCGGTGAGATGGTCGGCCCGAGATCGTCCGCGGCCTGCGGCGACTCCGTTTTCGAAACCGCTGAACCGAGCGAGGGAATGAGGGAAGATATGAGGGACATGATGGGTTTCTCCTTGGATTGGTTTATTAGGATTTAGGATTTAGGATTTTCGGCCTTTGGGACTCAGCGCCGCAGGCGCTTACGCGACCGCCACGCTGATCTTGCGCGGCTTCGCCTCTTCGCGCTTGGGCAACGTCACGGTGAGCACGCCGTTCTCGTAGGCTGCGGTGATTTTGTCGGCCTGCACCGCGCCGTCCGGGACGGTGATCGCGCGACGAAACTCCTGCGTCTTCTCGCGCTCGCCGTCCTTGCGCACGCGCTTGGCCGCGAGCTGCAACACGCCATCGACCAGCTCCACGCCGATATCGGCGCGATTCACGCCGGGCAACTCGGCGCGCACATAGGTCGCGTTGGCGTCCTCAAAGAGATCGACCGGAAAACGATCCGCCGCCGGCGCGACGCCATCGCTCAAGGCCGCCTCGAAAAACCGGTCCATCTGCGCCTCCAACCCCGCCCACGGACTGCGGGCAAAAGCGGGATAAACGCTGCGAGTGACCGGCGTGGTGTAACGAATGAGTCTCATAATTTTGTCTCCTGTTTTGATTTGGTTTGTCGGGTTGAATGGTCTGACGCCGATCTCTTTTGCATACCGGATACCAGCCGCATGATTTCGCTTAATCACCTATCCATAAATACCTAATAAAATCACCCGCGTCGGCTGTGGGAAAAATTGTCCGCCCGCCTGTCCCACCTCCGCGCAAGCTCGTCTCAAAAAACGCGTGCCGCCCGCCCCGCCCTCGCCCACCGTGCCCGCTAGGGTGTGTCTTTGAAATCAATCAAACCAGCGCGAGGGAGAAAGGGTGCTCGGCCAAGGCGACCGAGGCGGAGGTGGCCCAGTGGGCCATGCCGCCGAGGTCAACGCAGGCCCAGCTCCCTTTCTCCCTCGCTCGTAGAGCTGCTGCGATGGTCTGATTTATTTCGAAGACACACCCTAACTCATGAGTTTTGATTTCGACACCGTTCCCGCCCGCCTCGGCACCGATTCGCAGAAGTGGCAAAAATATCCCGACCGCTACATCCTCCCGATGTGGGTCGCCGACATGGATTTTCGCGCCTCGCCCGCCATCCTCGCCGCGCTGCACGAGCGCGTGGAGCACGGCATTTTCGGCTACGCGCGCCCCGTGCAATCCACCGTGGACGCCGTCGTCAACGCCTGCGCCTCCCGCTACGGCTGGACCATCCAGCCCTCTTGGATCGTGTGGCTGCCCGGCCTCGTCTGCGGCCTCAACGTCACCGCCCAGGCCTTCGCCGCGCCCGGCGACGAGGTGCTCTGCCTCACGCCCGTTTATCCGCCCTTCATGACCGCGCCGAAAAACTCCGGCCGCGTCGCCCTCACCGTCCCGCTCGCGCTGCGCGAAGGCCCGACCGGCCTCGCCGACGGCACATGGGAAATCGACTGGGCCGCGCTCGAGGCCGCCGTCACCCCGCGCACCAAACTCTTCTTCCTCTGCAACCCGCACAACCCCGTCGCGCGTGTTTTCCGCCGCGACGAACTCGCGCGCCTCGCCGACTTCTGCGCGCATCACGATCTCGTCCTCTGCTCCGACGAAATTCACTGCGACCTCATCCTCGACCCCGCCCTGCCGCACCTGCCCACCGCGCTCGTCGCGCCCGAGCACGCCGCGCGCACCGTCACGCTCATGGCCCCGAGCAAGACCTACAACGTCCCCGGCCTCGGCACCTCCTTCGCCATCATCCCCGACGCCGCCCTGCGCGCCCGCTTCGTGCGCGCCACCGCCGGCATCGTCGCCGAGGTCACCTGCCTCGGCTACTCCGCCTGCGAGGCCGCCTACCGCGACAGCGAAGACTGGCGCCAAGCCCTGCTCGCCACCCTCCGCGCCAACCGCGACCGCATCGTCGCCGCCATCCGAGACGGCGAACTGCCCGGCGTTAAACTCGCCGCACCCATCGAGGCCACCTACCTCGCCTGGTTCGACGTCTCCGCCCTCGGCCTCGCCGATCCAATCGCCCACTTCGAGGCCCACGGCATCGGCCTGAGCGACGGCGCCTTCTTCGGAGCCGCGCGCGGCTCCCACGTGCGCCTGAACTTCGGCTGCCCGCCCGCCACCCTCGCCGAGGGCCTCCGCCGCATGGCCGCCGCCATCGCGGCGCTTCCCGCACCAACGAACGGTTAAGAAAATCCACCGCCGCCCATGCTCCTCGCCCTGCTCGTCGCCATTGCCGCCGGGTTCTACGTCGTGGAGCGCCTCTGGCCGGCCAACGCCCTGCCGCGCGTGCGCGCCTGGTGGCCGCGGGTGATCTTCGTCAACGTCATCCAGGCCGCGCTCGTCGTGCTCGCCGGCCTCACCTGGGACCGCTGGCTGCAAGCCGTATCCGTATTTTCCTTACGCGACCTTTTTGGCGAATCCCACCTCGGTCTCCTCGCGCAGGGCGCGCTCGCCTACTTCGTCTCCACCTTCGTGTATTACTGGTGGCACCGCTGGCGGCACGAATCGACCATCCTCTGGCGGCTCTGCCACCAGCTCCACCACTCGCCCGCGCGCATCGAGCTCGTCACCTCGTTCTACAAGCACCCGGTCGAGATCACCATCAACTCCGTTCTCGGCGCGACCATCGTTTACGCCCTGCTCGGCTGCTCCCCCCTCGCCGGCGCGATCTACACCTTCCTCACCGCCGTCGCGGAGTATTTTTATCACTGGAACATCCGCACGCCGCACTGGGTGGGCCGCCTCATCCAGCGCCCCGAGTCGCACCGCGTTCACCATCAATACCGGCACCACACGCAAAACTACGCCGACCTCCCGCTCTGGGACGCGCTCTTTGGCACCTACAAAAACCCGCGCGAAAACCCCGCCCGCTGCGGCTACGACGACTGGCGCGAAGACCGCTTCGAAGACATGCTCGCCTTCCGCGACGTCCACGCGCCGAACGCGGAAACACTCTCGCCGCTCCACCTGCTCCCGAGCTGCATCGGCTGCGCCAAACGCTGGGCCTGCGCCGAATCGCGCGGCGTGCTCGATAACCCAGCCGCCGCGCCCGCCGCCGATCAATCCCCGATGAACCTGTCTTCCCAACGCGAATCTGGCAGCGGCGAAGGCGTGTAAGCGCCGAAAAACGCGTAACGCGTCCGAGCGACCAGCTTGTAAGCCAAATCCCTCAGCGGCCCCGGCACCAGCCACGCCGTCCACGCCAGCACGCGCCACACGCCGCCCAGCGTGTCCAGCACGCCGATCATCCCGCGCGTGCGCAGATAACGCCGGTCGCCGTCGAGATCCGGTGTGAAGACGATGCTGTCAAAATCCTCCGTCGGCAGCCCCGCGCGTTTGAGCAGCTTTTGTCCGGTCGGCCCTTGCAGCGGCGCGAAACGCAGCACCGCGCCGTCGTCCTCGCGCAGAAGAAACCGCACCACCGCGTTACACAACCCGCACTCGCCGTCGTAGAAAAGCACCGGCCGCCGCCCTATCTTCGCCCGAGCCGGGAACCACGCCGGATCAAAGGTGAACGCGTGCAACATCAGCATGCCCATCGTCAGGTCGGCGAAGTCCACCACCAGCAAAATGCCCAGGTGCATGCCCACCATCGCGAACCACGCCCAAGCCCGCCCGCGCCGCGTCAGGCACAAAGGCAAAAACGCGATCTCCGCCGCCAGCGCGCCCCACGTCAGCAAGGCCTTCGTCCACTCCGGAAAACCCAGCGCCGTGTCTCGAAACCAGCCCGGCCGCGCCAGCGGGTTGTTGATCAAATGGCCGAAAGCCGAGCCATCCAGCCAGCTCGGGCTGGCCAGCTTCACCACGCCGCTGAACGTGTAACCCGCCGCCATCAACACCCACGCCGCCACCCACACGCCTACCGGCATTTTCCAATTCTGCGGCGCGACTTTTTTTCCGCGCCAGCGCCACGGCTCGCCGTCCGGCACCAAAGTCAAAAGCAACAACAGCAAGCCCACGTAAGGAATCGACGGATTCGAAATCAGCACGTTGCGGTTGAACAAAGCCGCCCACACGAACCACAGCGCGAGCGACACCCACATGCGTTGCCAACCCATAGCCAGCAACAACGCCAGCCCCGCGCCCAGCACGCACCACGCGACCGAAAACCACGGCGCGCTCACCCACGCGAGCGGATTGGGGAACAGCCCGTGGATCGGATTCAGCGCCGGATCGGCCAACACGCCCTCGGCCGAAAACAACTCCGCCGCCCACGGCACGAGTTCCGCGAAGTGCCACGCCAGCCAGAGGCCGAGCGCGATGCGGAACAGCGCGAACTGCCCGGGCGAATACCGTTTTACTTGGTGCAGGAAGGCGAAAGCAGCCATGAGTCGTCGCGTCCGTTGGTGCGGGTTTTGATGTTCATCTCCAGCGCGTGCGCGCCCTCCGGCAGGCCGAACTCGCGCCGCAGCGGTCCGCCCTCGCCGAGTCCGTAGCACCACACCGCTTGCCAAAGCGGCTCGGGCAACCGCGGCGCGTAGGAAAGCGCCGCGCCGTAAACATTGCGCCGGTTATAGGGACCGCGCAGCTGCGCGTAAAATTCCGGCGTGATCTCGAACGCAAACGGACGCCCCTCGCCGTCCAATCCGCTCAAGGTAAAATCCGCCGCGAAGGTCTCGAATCCGTTCACATCCGAAAACACCTTGGGAAACGGCGCCGCCGCGCTCGCCGCGCCGATGCCGCGCAGCGCGGGTTTGTCCACGACGTAACCCACCATTTGCAGGCATCCGAAAACCAACAGCGCGAAGGCGAGAAGATTACGCCGAACCATGCCCCGCATCCATGCCCCCCGCCCCGCCCCGCGCAACCCCCAACCCTTCCGCCATCCGCTTTTTGACACTCGCTTGCTACCCGGAAAAGTGGAACCAAATTGGTTACACTTTTCCGACCATGACCGACTCACGTCCCGGCTATTTGCCCACCAACGGCGTCCCGCTCGGCGCTTCGCCACGCCTCGCGCTCGCACTCATCGACATCCTCGGCGAAGCCGCCATGCATGCCGCCGCCACCGCCGCCCGAGCCACTTATAGGGCGGCCACCCGGCGCAAACGCGGGCCTCGCCGTAAACTTCACCCCGGCCTTGAAACCCCGCTCTGGAACGCCCTCGCCGCAGAGCTACGACGAGCCCTTTTGCCCTATGGCTCCAAAGCGCGCCTTGCCCGTCATCTCGGCCTTCCCCGCCAGCGACTCCAAGATTACCTGAAAGGCGGCGCACGCGTGCCCAATGGTGAAATGACCCTGCGCCTGCTTCACTGGCTGGGCGAAATGCAGGCCGGTCGCGACCCCTCCGGCATAGTCCCACCCGATCCCGACCACTTCCCGCCGAAAATGACTCCCGGAAAAGTGTAACCAATTTGGTTACACTTTTCCGGGACGCGATGACCGGTAGAAAGCGCGGCCAAGTTCAAGACGCACATATCCCGGCGGAAAACTCTCTCACGCGACTTGTCGTCCCGAGGACAGCCTCCGCAAGCGCTTGCGAAATCCGCCGGGCTCGGCTCGCTCGATTCCCTCTCGCATGCGCCTCGGTCCGCTCTCCCTTTCCTCCAACCTGTTTCTGTCTCCACTCGCCGGATACACGAACCTGCCCATGCGCCTCACCGTGCGCGAACTCGGCGGACTCGGCTTCGCCACCACCGACCTCGTCAACGCCCGCTCCCTCATCGAGCGCAACCCCACCGCGCTCAAACTCGTCGCCACCGCGCCCGGCGACCGGCCGTGGGCCGTCCAGCTCTTCGGCGCCGTGCCCGAGGAGATGCGCGACGCCGCCGTCATCTGCCAGGAACTCGGCGCCGACGCGGTGGACATCAACATGGGCTGCCCGGTCAAAAAGGTCGTCAAGATAGGCGGCGGCTCCGCCATGATGACCGAGCTCGACAAAACCGCCGCCCTCGTGCGCGGCATGATCGCCGCCGTCAAAATCCCCGTCACCGCCAAGATGCGCCTCGGCTGGGACGAGCAAAACCTCACCGCGCCCGACCTCGCCCGCACCCTCGAGGACGCCGGCGTCGCGGCCGTCTTCGTGCACGGCCGCACCCGCGCCCAGGGCTTCACCGGCCAGGTCAACCTCGCGGGCATCCGCTCCGTGGTCGAAGCCGTGCGGACCATCCCGGTCATCGGCAACGGCGACGTCACCACACCCGAGTCCGCCCGCCACATGATCGCCGAGACCGGCTGCACAGGCGTGAGCATCGGCCGCGGCGCGTTCTACGATCCGTGGATTTTTAAACGCACCGACCACCTCCTGCGCACCGGCGAACTCCTGCCCGAACCGACATTCGAGGAACGCGTGCGCGTGCTGCGCATCCACTTCGAGCGCTACGTCGAGTTCTACGGCGAAGACCACGGCTCGCGCCTTTTCCGCCGCGTGGCCCCGTGGTATGCCAAACGCTTCGGCCCCTCGAAACCGTTCAAGCAGGCCATCCTCGGCATCAAGTCCCGCGCCGACTTCGAGCAGGCCCTCGCCGACTACGTCGCGTGGCGCGCGCAGTTCTGCGACGAGCGCGGGCAATTGCTGCCGAAATACGCGCCCGACGCGATGATCGCCTCCTTCATGCGCGACCCGGACGATCCCGTCTTCGCCCGC
Organism: Opitutaceae bacterium; assembly: GCA_036770725.1. GTDB lineage: Bacteria > Verrucomicrobiota > Verrucomicrobiia > Opitutales > Opitutaceae > IMCC26134_A. The sequence goes on along the minus strand of DAIPIP010000052.1, from coordinate 8,223 downwards.
GAATCCATTCCCGTGCCCAAGGGACCGGTGGAAAACTGGTAAACCGCCCCCTGGGCCCCGCAGCCCGCATCGCCCGCCTGGCCGCGATGGTCGCGATAGTCGCTACGCGCGCGTAGTGGTTTTCTCAATACTTGACCCGCAGCTGCGCGCCCGTGCGCTCTTCAAGGATCAAGTGCTTGGTCTCCGAGTCCACGCCGATGAATTTTACCCCGAGCGCCACCTCGATCTCCTCGCCCGCACGGACCACACGACCGTTCATAAACGCGCGAGGCGGCGAACCCTGGAAAACACCCGAAATTTTTATCGAGTCGGCAAACCTCACAAACTGCGTGCTCGGCGGAGGCGGAGGCGGAGGCACGACCGGACCGGAGGGCACCGGCGGTTCCGGCGCTACCACCACGGGTTCGACGACCGGCGGTTCCACCACCGGCGCGGGAGGCTCCGGCTCGGGCACCACGATGGGAGGCGGCGGTGGCGGGGGAGCGGGAGGCGGCGCGCTCGCCACCACCGGTTCTTCGGCCGAAGCGCCCAGGAAAAAATAAGCCGCCCCACCGCCGACCAGCAGCAGCAACACCAGCAGTCCAAGCAAAGGAACGAGTGTCTTCTTCTTGGTCGCGGCTACCTTGACCGCCCCCTTGATCTCGCCCGCTCCGGCGGCCACGGGCATGGGAGGGGGCGTCCCGCCGCCACCCGGTTTTGGAAAATTCGCCGGTGGGAACATCGCGCCGGAAGATGGCGGCAAGGGCGGCAACGGCGGCAAGGTGCCGGATTTGGAGATCGAAGCCCCTGCCAATTGCCCCGAGCTTGCCGCAGGCTTGCCGGGGAAGGGGGCTAAAGTCGGAAGCGGGACCAGCGGCGCGGCGCCCGACTCGTCCATTCCGGCAAACGGAGCTGCCAACTCCTCCTTGGGCGAAGGAGCCGGCTTCGCTCCCACGCGTAATTTAATGGCGGGAGGAGGCGGATTCTCGGGATTGGTCTCGGGCGGCGGCGTCTCGGCTACCGGGGGCTCCTGCTGGGCCGACTCTTCGGCGGGAATCGACAGGCTCAGACGACGCCGCGCAGGCGACGCACCCTCTCCTCCCGCCGCCGCCTCGGACGGCGGATTCGAAATCGGAATCCCTCCGATCAACGTGTCATTCGAAAACAAAGGCTTCGAAACAACAGGCGGCTCGGATTGAGCGGTCGGCTTGGGCGGCTCTGAGTTGACGGCCGGGACGCCCGAGGAGGGACGCTTCAATCGCAAGGGGGAAACGTCTTTTTCGGGCTCGTCGCTCATGGTGAATATTTCCGCAACGTGATTGCTCGGCGGGCCATGCTCAAAAACAAAAAAACGGCGCACCGAAAAAGGTGCGCCGTCTTGAAGGTGTTTTAGGTGAGTTCGGACACGGGATGGTGCCGGACGAACCGCTTAGTAGCGGCGATCGCCACGGTCGCCGCCGCCGAAGCCGCCGCGACCACGGTCGCCGCCGCCGAAGCCGCCACGACCGCCGCCGCCGCCGAAGCCGCGACCGCCGCCGCCGAAGGAGCGACCAGCGCCCTCTTCCTTGGGACGGGCTTCGTTCACAGTGAGGGCGCGGCCGCCGAGGTCGGCGCCGTTCAGCTTCTCAGCGGCCTGGGCGGCCTCTTCGGCGGTGCCCATGGTGACGAACGCGAAACCGCGGGGGCGGCCGGTCATCTTGTCCATGGCGACGTAAACGTCGGTCACGGAACCGAATTGGCCGAAGGCAGAACGGAGTTCGTCTTCGGTGGTCTTAAAGGACATGTTGCCGACGTATAGTTTGGAGTTGCTCATGATGTTTGATTCGCCGCTGACGTGTCTCTGCCAGTCCGTTCCCGACCATCGGGTTTCAAATCATCTCTAGAGCCTAACTCTACTGACGACTCACCAGTTCCTGTCATCTAACGTTTCGCTAACGATTAGCGGAGCAACGCCGCGAGAGCGTGTCTTAGCAAGCAGATTTTCCGCGCCGCGATTTTTGCAAAGCCCGAAACAACGGAGATTTTCACGGCTCCTCGCTCTGGCCAAACAACTTCCGACGCGCGCGTAAATCGCGTTTTGTCGGCTTCGTTCCGCCGCCCGCCAGGATGTTTTGCACGCGTTGTTCGCGCGCCGCCGCGAGCATTTCCGGAGGCGTTTCATCCCGCGCGAACTCCGCCGCCTTGGCCGCGCCCTGCCGTCCGCGCGGAATACCGAGCACCACCAGACGGCGAGTTACGATGCCTTGCCGTGCCTCCACCACCTGCCCGATCCGCACCGTCGCGGCGGGTTTCGCCTCGCGCCCATCCACTTGCACACGCCCGAGACGACAAGCCTCGGCGGCCAGCGCGCGGGTCTTGTAGGCGCGCACCAGCCAGAGCCACTTGTCCAGACGGGCATCATCGGCGCCGGAAATCGGGGTATTCACGTGGACCGATTGCGCCGGGCGACGGTCGCGCGTAAACAGTATAGTTTAACACCGCACCATGTTCGCGCCGCTTACCCGCTTCTTCACCCGCCGCCCCGATCCCGCCGAAACGGATCACGCCTTCGTGCAGGGCGTGACGGTCGAGCATCCGCGTGAACCGCGCAGCCGCCGATCCGAGCGCATCCTCGCCGTCGGCTGGGTGCTCATACTTGTAAAATGCGTCGCCCTGCACTGGGCCATCCGCGCTTACTCCGTGCCCATCAACGCTTGGTGGCTCATCGGACCCACGCTCGCCTTCGCCGCGCTCTGCACTTGGCTCTACTGGAGGAGGGAGTAATCCCCTTGCATGCCTCACGTCCCCGGTCTCCGCAGTCCCTACTCCCGCGTCGGTCGCCTCGTTTATTTCGGGCGCATGCTCGATAAGATCCGCCTGCACGCCCGAGGCGTGCTCCCCGCCGACTACGCCGAAAACCTCGGCGACGCCAAGCCCACCGTCTTCGATGGACGCCTCTGCCGCTTCCTCCGCGTGCCCTTCGCGCAAATCCAGGCCCACACGCTGGCCAACCCGAACGCCACCGACACCGACATACTCGCCTGGACCGAGCAACAGGGCGGACGCCGCACAGACGAGGAATGCGAGATTTTCTCCGCCTTCCTGAGCAAACGCGGCTGGCGCGATTCAGGCGCGCCCATCCTCGCCCAACGCGCCGCCGAACCCGCCGTCGCCGGCAAACCCATCTCGTGCATGTTCGACTACATCGACTTCGACGAGGGCCGCGATCCCGTCGCCGCGCGCGCCTGGGAAATCAAGCCCGTCGTCATCGTCGTCATGGGCGTCGCCGGCTCGGGCAAAACCACCCACGGCCGCGCCCTCGCCGCCGCGCTCGGCTGGGATTTTGCCGATGCGGACGATTTTCACCCGCCCGCCAACGTCGCCAAGATGTCCGCCGGCGCCCCGCTCACCGACACCGACCGCGCCCCGTGGCTCGCCTCCCTCCGCGCCGAGATCGAGCAACGCCTTTCCGCCGAAAAACCGGTCGTGCTCGCCTGCTCCGCCTTGAAACAAGACTACCGCGACGCCCTCTGGGCCGACCGACCGCGCATGCGTCTCGTATTCCTCGACGGACCGCGCGAACTCGTCTTCGCCCGTCTCTCCGCCCGCTCCGGCCACTACATGCCCGCCGCCCTGCTCGACAGCCAACTCGCCGACCTTGAACCCCCGGCCGACGCCGTGCGTATCAATATTTCCGATCCAATCAAAACCCAACTCGCCGCCGCCCGCGCCGCCTTCGGCCTATGAGGCGACTTCGCAGAAAACGACCGCCCGTCTCGCCGCTGCATTGCAAAACGCGCCTCAAGCTCACAACCTCCGGACAACTCATCCATCCCACCATGCACAACACCACCTCCCTTGCCCTCCTCCTCGCCGCCGCCCTTCTCGCGCCCGCCTCCCTACCCGCCGCCATTGAAACGTGGACCAATCTCGACGGCGTCGAGATGAAGGCCGAATACCTCGGCCGCAAAGATGCCTACGTAACTTTCAAAAAAGCCGACGGTTCCCGCTACCTCTACCCCTACGCCAAACTCGGCGATAAAGACCGCGCCCGCATCGACGCCCTCGCCCTCACCGCGCCGTCCGGCGGCTCGCTCACCGTCGCCTCCTCCCCATCGCCCGAATCCACCAGCCCGGCGGGCAAAGTTCCCGCCGCCCTCGGCGGCAACCTCGTCGCCGTCAAAGGCGGCCAACTCCAGCCCATCCCGCGCGAACAGACCAACGGCGCCAAATTCGTAGCCTTCTACTACTCCGCCAAATGGTGCCCGCCCTGCCGCGCCTTCACTCCCGACCTCGTAAAAACCTACGCCAAGATCAAAGCCAAGCACCCCGAGTTCGAACTCGTCTTCGTCAGCAGCGACCGGGACGCCGCCGCCATGGCCGACTACATGACCAGCTACAAGATGGACTTCCCCGCCCTCATGTTCGGCATCAAGGATCAGGTTTCCGTCGCCCGTCGCCCCGGTCACGAGCGCGGCATCCCCAACCTCGTTTTCATGGATGCGAACGGCAAAGAACTCTCGGTAAGCTACGATAAATCCGGTCGCTACCTCGGCCCCCGCAAAGTCCTCGCCGACATCGAAAAACACTTCGGTATCTGAGCCGTCCGCCGCCCCGCCCGCTTCCTCCGCGCCCACGGCCTTGTCCGCCCTCCCGCCCGCTCCCTCCGCACCGCCCGCCCCGCCAGTCCGCCTCCTAGCCGAGGCGGACTGGTTCGCTTTGGCCCGCGCCCATGAGACCCGCGTGCGGGCGTGGACCGATCCGCACCAGGCGCGCGTCTCGCGCGGCGAGAAGCATCCGGTTTACGACTTTCTCTTCACCTACTACGGCCACCGCCCCGCCTGGCTGCGCCGCTGGTTCCCCGGCCCCGGCCTCGCCCTCGCCGGCGCAAGCGCGCGCCCCTTTCTCGCCCGCCCCGAGTATCGAGAAACCGAATACGGCGTGGTCCTCGGCCCGTTGCCGGAAAAACGCCGCCCCTTCGTCGCCTGGTTGCGCGGCCTGCTCGCCGCCGCCGCCGACCGCCCCGCGTTCTTCGGCTGCTTCGGCCTGCACGAATGGGCGATGGTTTACCGCCAGTCGCCCGAAGAAGTGCGACACAACCAATACCCCCTGCGCTTCCCGCCCGCCGAACTCGCCGCCATCGTCGAAGCCCAGCCGCTGCGCTGCTCGCACTACGACGCCTTCCGTTTTTTCACCGCCCCGGCCCGCCCGCTCAACCGCAACCAACTCACCCGCGAATCCACGCCCGAGCATGAGCAGCCCGGCTGCCTGCACGCCAACATGGATCTCTACAAGTGGGCCTTCAAACTCGCCCCTCACGTCCCCGCCGAACTCGTCGCCGACTGCTTCGCGCTCGCGCGCGACATCCGCGAGCTCGACATGCGCGCCAGCCCCTACGACCTCGCCTCGCTCGGGTTTCCCCCGGTCAAGATCGAGACCCCCGAAGGCCGCGCCGAATACGAACGCCACCAACGCGCCTTCACCGAACGCGCCCACCCCCTCCGCGCCCGCCTCCTCGCCGCCTGCGACACCGCATTGACGGACCACTTCGCCAAGTCCGCCCACCACGCCTGAACTCGCGTCTCAAGACACGACCGCATCCTCTTGCCGCCGTTTCCCTGCGGCGAAAGCATACGCCCTCATGAACATCACCGGAGCGGTTTATCACCTTGGCATAAACGGCGTGCAGAGCGGGCCTCATTCCGAACAGGAACTCGCCGCTCGACTGAGCCGGGGCGAACTCACCGGCAAGGAACTCTGCTGGACCGAAGGCTGGAAAGACTGGAAACCGCTCTCACAAGTCTCCCCGTTCTCATCCCACGCCGCCCTCTCCGCCACGACCCCGCCCGATATCGCGCCTCTCCAGCCCGCGCCTCTCGCCGCGCCCTCGGCCGAGATTGAGGGCGATGTTTTGGTGGTGCCGCTCCATCGCCCCTTCCCGCCCGTTTGCGTGCGCACCGGAGCCACCCAAGATCTTATCCCCCGCCCGCTGCGTTGCAGCCTGTCGTGGCACCACCCTGTCATCTACTTCGCCATTCTGCTCAATATCCTCATCTACGTGATCTTCGCGTTGATCTTCCGTAAAACATCAGTCCACGCGATCTACCTCTCGCGCACCGCGCGCGCCAGCCAGGTGAAATGGCACGTCGCCAACTGGGGCCTCTTTCTCGGTGTCTGGCTGGGCTTCGGCGCCGCCATCTCGCAAGATTCGGGCCCCATGGGTCTAGCGGCCGCCGCGCTGCTTGTCGCCTGCACCGTCATCTACTTCAAAAAAGTGCGCCTGCTCCACGCCGTGCGCATCGACAAAACCCACGCCCGGATCGGCGGCATACCGCCCGAAATCATGGCGCAAATCGTCGCAGCTTGGAAATAATCCGCCCCGCCAAACCTCGCCCCGAGCCATGCCCGTCTTTCACACCGCCACCTTCACCAGTCCGGCCGGCGAAATCGCCCTCGCGGTGAACGCGGACGGCACGCTAGCCGCGCTTGACTTCGCCGACCGCGACGCCCTGGCCGCGCACCTCGGCCCCGACGCACAGCTCGTGACCGACACCAACCGCTGCGCCGGCGTGCTGGCGGAGTTGCGCGCCTATTTCGCGGGTGAACTGCGCGAATTTCGCACCCCCGTCGCACCCGTGGTCGGCACTCCCTTTCAACACCGCGTGTGGGCCGCGCTCACCCGCATTCCTTACGGCGAAACGTGGAGCTACGCACGCCTCGCGCAGGAAACCGGCAGCGTCGCCCGCGCTGTCGGCTCGGCCAACGGCGCGAACCCGATCTCCATCGTCGTGCCCTGCCACCGCGTCATCGGCGCGAACGGCGCGCTCACAGGCTACGCGGGCGGCCTCGAACGCAAACGCGCCCTGTTGATGCTCGAAGGCGCGCTTCTCGCCTGACACGCTGACGCCCCGCTTACCGTGATCTCACCGGATAAACACCTCGCCTACGCCGTCGGTTACCTGGATCTCGGGCTGCACGCCGAGGCCGCCTCGGAGCTTGCGCAACTGCCACCCGAATTTCGCGCCACCGCACCCGCGCTCGCCCTGGGCATGGAACTGGCCATGGCGGAATCGAAGTGGAACGAGGTCCTGCCGCTCGCCGAGGCGCTGGTCGGTTTCGACGCGAAACAGGAACGCCCGTGGGTCGCGTGGGCCTACGCGCTGCGCGAACTCGAACGCACCCCGGAAGCACAAGAAATCTTGCTCGCCGGTCGCCGCATGATCGCGCGCCCGAGTGTGTTGGTGGACTACAACCTCGCTTGCTACGCGTGCCTGCTCGGCGAGTTCGACGAAGCCCGCGCCCTGCTCACCGAGGTGTTCGCACGCGACAAAAGCTGGCGCGAGATGGCGAAGGAAGATCCCGACCTCGCCGCGCTCTTTCCCCAGAAGCCGAAGGGCGAAAAAGGCCCAAAGCAAAAGCCCCGTCCGGCGGACGGGGCTTGAGCAAGGAGGGTCGAAAGTAGCGCAGGCGTCTCGCCTGCATTTCTGTTCGCCCCCAGGCCAAGCAGGCGGGACGCCTGCGCTACGTTTACTTGATCGCCGCGGCGGCGGTCACGAGTTCGACGAAGCTGCGCGATTCCAGCGACGCGCCGCCGATGAGGCCGCCGTCGATGTCTTTTTGCGCGAGCAGCTCGGGCGCGTTGGCGGGCTTCATCGAGCCGCCGTAGAGGATGCGCACCTTCTGGGCGATGGCGTCGCCGAAGAGTTTCACGAGGAGGCTGCGGATAAACGCGTGAACCTCCTGCGCCTGCTCGGTCGTGGCGACCTTGCCGGTGCCGATGGCCCACACGGGCTCGTAGGCGATGACGACCGTGGTCGCGAGGTCCTTGGAGACGCCTTCGAGGCCGGCCTCGAGCTGGGTCTGCACGACCTTGAGCGTGCTGCCGCCTTCGCGCTCGGCGAGGGTCTCGCCGACGCAAAGAATGGGGCGGAGCTGGGCCTTGAGCGCGGCGATGACCTTCTGGTTGATGAAGGCGTCGGTCTCGCCGAAGTAGCTGCGGCGCTCGCTGTGGCCGAGGATGACGTGCGAGACGAAGAGCGAGCGGAGCATACCGGCGGAGATCTCGCCGGTGTAGGCGCCGGAGGCCTCGGGGTGCATGTTTTGCGCGCCGAGTTTCACGGTGGAGCCGTCGAGCTTGGCGACGGCGGATTCGAGGCCGGTGTAGGGCGGGCACACGACGACTTCGACGTCGTTTTGTTTGCCGACCGCCGCGACGATTTCACCCACGAGGGAGACGCCGTCGGAGGCGGTCTTGTTCATCTTCCA
>DAIPIP010000225.1:0-4044 GCA_036770725.1 Opitutaceae bacterium | reverse complement strand
GCAATCTGCGGTTTCCACCGCCGGATCGTCCCTAAACTCGAAGGGCGATCATATCATGAAACCCCGTAGCCGCCGCGTTAGCGGCCAAGCGATTTCGGCCAAAATGGTGGGGCCACAGGGATTTGAACCCTGAACCAAGGGATTATGAGTCCCCTGCTCTAACCGTTGAGCTATAGCCCCGTCTGAAAGACGAAAATCTCGACGCAGCGCGCGAGTCGGGTCGAGTCTTTTGCGCGAGCTTGGATTTGCGCGGCACCCTAAAACCGCGCCACACGCGCGAGAACAGCGATCCCATGTCGCCCCTTCGCCGTATTGAATCTGCCGCGCCCAGCGCTTGGCTTGCCCGGAGGTTCGGATTTGGATCACACCCGAACATGATGACCGACGAACATTGGCTGCTCGGGCTGCGGGTCGCGGGCGCGTTGCATTTCACGACCTTGATCGCGGCGTGTTTTACTCCCGTGCCGCGCGACTGGGAGGGCGGCCTGGCCCGGCTCTCGCCCGTTCATCGGCGATTCGCCATCGCGCAAAACGCGGCCGTGGGCGCGGTGTTGTTGTTTTTTGGATACGTCAGCCTCTTCCACGCCCCCGTGCTTCTGGAGGGTGGCACGGCGGGCCGGCTGCTCGCCGCCGGCACCGCGCTTTGGTGGGGTGGGCGGCTGGTGGTGCTGCCATGGTTGAACGCATGGCCCGAGGTCACGGAGCCGTGGCGGCGCGTCGGCTTCGCCCTGCTGCACGCGCAGTGCGCGATCTACTCGCTCGTGTATGGCTGGCTGGCGCTTGGCCGCGCGTAGGAGGCTGCGGAGCCTCCGCTTTCCGTTTCGCTCCCGCCGCCGCCATTGACCCCGCCCGCTTCGGCCCGCTAGACCTTCGCGCTTATGTCCACGCCCACCGTCGAACCCGCCAATCTCATGGAAGCCATCGTGTCGCTCGCCAAGCGCCGCGGCTTCGTTTTCCCGTCCTCCGAAATCTATGGCGGCCTAAACGGGTTCTTCGACTACGGCCCCCTTGGCGTGGAATTGAAGAAAAACATCCGCGACTGCTGGTGGGCCGACATGGTGCGCCGCCGTGACGACGTCGTCGGCATCGAGACCTCCATCATCATGCACCCCAAAGTCTGGGAAGCCTCCGGCCACGTCGCCGGCTTCTCCGACCCGCTCGTTGACTGCAAAGTCTCAAAAAACCGCTACCGCGCCGACCAGCTCTTCTGGGCCCCCGTCGTCATCGACGGCGTCACCCATGGCTACGTCTCCGCCCTCGAAAACGAAAAAACCACCGAGGACCTCCAGGCCGCCGCCGAACTTTTAAAACGCAAGAAAGCCATCACCGGCACCCTCGCCCCCGTCGTCGCCAAAGACTTCACCGAGGCCACCCCCGAGGAGGTCACCAAGATTCCCTCGCCCGCCACCGGCAACCCCGACCTCACCCCGCCCCGCGCCTTCAACATGATGTTCCAGACGAACGTCGGCGCCATGACCGACGCCTCGTCCGTCGCCTACCTCCGCCCCGAGACCGCCCAGGGCATGTTCGTCGATTTCAAGAACGTCGTGGACACCGGCCGCGTGAAACTCCCCTTCGGCATCGCCCAAACCGGCAAGTCCTTCCGCAACGAGATCACCCCCCGCAACTTCATCTTCCGCTCGCGCGAGTTCGAGCAGATGGAGATGGAATTTTTCATCCACGAGGACGACGACTGGGCCAAGTGGCACCGCTACTGGATCGACTGGTGCACCGACTGGCTCCGCAGTATCGGACTTCCGGATACACACCTCTCCGAATACGACCACCTCAAGGAGAAGCTCGCGTTCTACTCCAAGGGCACCACGGACATCATGTTCAAGTTCCCCTTCGGCGTGCAGGAACTCTGGGGCATCGCCGCCCGCGGCAACTACGACCTCGGTCAGCACGAGAAAGCCAGCGGCGTTCCCCAGGCCATCTTCGACGAGACCACCAAGAAAAAATTCGTCCCCCACGTCATCGAACCCGCCGTCGGCCTTGATCGCATTTTCCTCGCCGTCCTCACCGCCGCCTACGCCGAGGAGATGGTCACCGACGAGAAGGGCAACAGCGAGCCCCGCACCGTGCTCCGCCTTAGCCCCCGCATCGCCCCGGTGAAGGTGGCGGTCTTCCCCCTGCTCAAAAACAAGGAGGCCCTCGTCGAGCGCGCCAAGGCCCTGCACAAAAAACTCCAGCGCCGCTACGCCGTGTTCTACGACGAGGCCGGCGCCATCGGAAAACGCTACCGCCGCCAGGACGAGATCGGCACGCCGTGGTGCGTCACCATCGACTTCGACACCATCGAAAAAGAGGGCGACACTTTCACCCTCCGCGAACGCGACAGCATGGCCCAGAAGCGCGTCACCGAAGCCGAACTCTTCGCCCTGCTCGACGAGCACATGTATTGATCCGCGCGCAAATTTAGCTACGGAAAAACCGTGGCTCGTTTCGTAAGAAACGAGACTCCCCATCCGCCGCCGCTGTCGCTTTCGGCGGCGTTTTTTATGGGCTCCGGTGCTTGGCTGGAGGGACGACCTCCGTGTCGTCCGCGCTCGGAGGACCGGACGGAGCCGGTCCATCCAGAAATCCATATTTGAAATGGGGTTATGCGTTTGGGTCTTCTTTTGGTGGTATGTTCAGGACGCCCGATACGGTTGAGTTAACGATGTTCCTGGGTGGCGCGCGTTGCCCCCAACGCGCCTTTCAGCACGGCGCGGGGGGACCGGGTCAACGCGTTGGGGTAAACGCGTTCCACCCTAAATCAACAGGATTGAGCGGGACGCCCGTGCCGAGGCCTCTTCCGCGGCCTTTGCTCACTACGCTTCGCTCGGTTCTCAAACAAACGAACCACCACGATCAAATATATTCAATAAATCAGGACACGACTGCCCGTCAAAAACAGGACCAAAACTGGCACACAGCCCCGCTTCATCCAAAAGCGTCATGCAATGTTCGACGTTCAGATGCTGCGCGCATTCTTGGGCCAACGAAGCCATCGCATTTTCAATCGCCTGAACATGCTTCCGAATCTCCGCATCGCTCATGCCGGTCGCACGCCCCAGTTCCACGAGTTCGTCAAGTGTCAGCGTCTTCATGGTCGTTAACTCGACCCAAACCGCGCCGCCGACGTGCCAAACCCGCTTGGCTTGGCTAACCGATTCGACTCAGGGCAGCTTCTTGAGAATGGCCCGAAGCTCGGCGATCGCCTCTGGCGAAAAGCGGATGGATTGAGCACGATGTCCCGGAGTCTTGTCCTTTCGATCCACGGAACCGTAAGTGTCGATTTGCAGAAACGCCTGCCCGCCTTCCTCCACCACGGAATAGGTGGCTTCGGCTTCGCGATGACCGACGTTGCGCTCCAACTCCCGCGGTTCCAGGTGCGTGACGAGTGACATGATGTTTTCATAGATGGATCGGCGGCACCTCCTAGCGAGCAAACAATACGGCCTTTGCCGGCCAAAATCGTCTGCCCCATGGTTTTCTTTTCGCCGCACTCGCGATTGAATCGTTGGCCTGCTTTACCGGTTCGTCCGCAGCGATGAAACGCGATCCCGTTTTCCTGCGATCCCGTCGCGCTGTAAAAAATCCCATGAAGCGCAGGCGTGACGTCCAATACGGTTAAGTTAATGATGTTTTTAGGTGGCGCGCGTTGACCCCAACGCGCCTTTCAGCCGGGCGCGGTGAGACCGCGTCAACGCGTTGGGGTCAACGCGCGCCACCTGGGATCAAGAGGATTGTGCGCGATGCTCGCATGCGTTTACGGCGCGAAGGCATTCTCGTGCTCGGCCACCAAGGCGATGAACCCGCCATCGCGCGCAAACGCGGTTATCCAGTGCCCAAAAAAGGCGAGGCGCTGTCCATCCCGGCAAAATAATCGTCCGTTCATCGTGCCGTCGTGAGGCGGCCATCTTTGTGGGCGGCTTTTTGTGCCATAGTATTTCAAGCACAGCGGTTTTGGTGCATTGCTGGAGGGACGACCTCCGTGTCGTCCGCGCTCGGAGGACCGGACGGAGCCGGTTCCTCCAAATGGTCAAATGCCAACTATGG
>DAIPIP010000051.1:0-17490 GCA_036770725.1 Opitutaceae bacterium | reverse complement strand
TAAAGTAGCGCAGGCGTCCCGCCTGCATCGGTTTCCCAAAGCGCCCCGCGCCGCCCCCCGGCGGCCGGGGCGCTTTTTTTGTCCCCGCCCCCGCCGCGCAGCAAATGCGCAATCCCGGCCAAACAACGCCGCGCCGCCCAGACGCGCCCGCGCTAAGCTCACGGCCACATGATCGCCGTCGATCCCGCCACCGAACCCGCGCCCTCCGCGCCCGCGCACGCCGCCTTCGCCCCCGATTTCTATCTCCTGCGCAAATACGACCTGCCCGGCCCGCGTTACACCTCCTACCCCACCGCCCCCCAGTTTCGCGAAACCGATTCCTCCGCCACCGCCGCCCTGCTCGAAACCCTCGCCGCCGAAAGCCGCGACTCCGCCAAACCCGCCTCGCTCTACTTCCACCTGCCGTTCTGTGAGCAACGCTGCTGGTTCTGCGGTTGCACCACCGTCATCACTCGCAGCCACGGCCTCGCCGAGCCCTACCTCGCCGCCCTCGAACGCGAACTCGATCTGCTCGCGCCCTCGATCAACCGCGCCCAACCCGTCACCCAACTCCACTTCGGCGGCGGCAGCCCCACCTTCCTCGCCCCCGCCTCCATCCGCCGCCTCGGCGACATCATCCACTCGCGCCACGCCTTCGCGCCCGACGCCGAGATCAGCGTCGAGATCGACCCGCGCCGCCTCACCCCCGCCCAAGCCCACGCCTACGCCGATCTCGGCTGCCGCCGCGCCTCCCTCGGCGTGCAGGACACCGATCCGCGCGTGCAGCTCGCCATCCACCGCGTGCAACCCCTGGCCCAAACCCGCGAGGCCATCGCCACCCTGCGCGACGCCGGCTACACCTCCCTCGGCATCGACCTCATCTACGGCCTGCCCTACCAGACCGAGGAAACTTTCGCCCGCACCCTCGACGAGGTTGTCGCCCTCTCGCCCGACCGCCTCGCCGTCTTCAGCTACGCCCACGTGCCTTGGATAAAACCCGCGCAAAAAATCCTCGAACGCGACAACGCCCTGCCCTCTCCCGAAACCAAGCTCCGCCTCTTCCTCCTCGCCCTGCGCAAACTCACCGAGGCCGGCTACGTCCACATCGGCATGGACCACTTCGCCAAACCCGACGACGAACTCGCCGTCGCCCTGCGCGCCGGCACCTTGCAACGAAATTTCCAAGGCTACAGCACCCGCGCCGGCGCCTCCATCCACGCCTTCGGCATGTCGTCCATCTCGCAAACCGAGACGAGCTACCGGCAAAACACCAAAGAACTCTCCACCTACTACGCCTCCTTGGCCGGCGGACGCCTCCCCGTCGAGCGCGGCCTCCTGCTCACGCCCGCCGACCGCCGCCGCCGCACCATCATCATGCGCCTCATGTGCGACCGCCGTCTCGACCATGCCGCGCTGTCCCCCGCGCTAGGCCTCGACTTCGCCAAAACCTACGCCCTCGAACTCGACTCGCTCGCCGACCTCGTCGCCGACGGCCTGCTCACGCGCTCCGCCACCGGCCACGACGTAACCCCGCTCGGCGCGCTGCTCATCCGCGTCATCGCCATGCGCTTCGACGCCTACCACGCCCGCCCCGACGCCGCCCCCGCCCGCTACTCGCGCACCGTATGAGCGCACTCGCCTCCCCCGCGCTGCGCCGCTCTTTCCACGTCATGGCCAAGCCCATGGGCGCGCGCTGCAACCTCGCCTGCAAATACTGCTACTACGTCGAAAAAGAACGCGCCTTTTATCCCGGCTCCGGCGTCCCGCGCATGTCCGACGCCACCCTCGAGCGCTTCATCCGCGACTACATCGCCGCCCAGCCGCCCGCCGGCGAAATCCACTTCGCCTGACAAGGTGGCGAGCCCACCCTCCTTGGCCTCGACACCTTCCGCCGCATCGTCGCCTGGCAACGCGCCTACGCTCCGGGCCGCGTAGTCCAAAACGCACTACAAACCAACGGCACCCTGCTCGACGACGCCTGGGGCGAATTTCTGCACGCGGAAAATTTCCTCGTCGGCATCAGCATCGACGGCCCGCGCCACCTCCACGACCCCTACCGCATCGACGCCGGCGGTCGCCCCACCTGGGAAAAGGTCATGCGCGGCCTGCGCGTGCTCGGCCGCCACAAGGTCGAGTTCAACACCCTCACCGTCGTCCACCGCCGCAACTGCCGCCACGCCTCCGTCATCTACGACTTCCTCCTCGAACAGGGCTCGCGCCACCTTCAGTTCATTCCGCTCGTCGAACGCCGCCCCACCCCCGCCGACTCCGCCTGCGGCCTCCACCACGCCGCCCCCGACGAAACCCACCTCGTTGCGCCCGAAGAGGCCTCCGAAGCCGTCAGCGGCGAGACCGCCCCGCCCGGCCGCTTCGGCGCCTTTCTCAACGAGATCTTCGACCGCTGGGTCCGGCGCGACGTGGGCCGCGTCTTCGTTCAGCAATTCGACTCCGCCCTGTCCAGCTGCGTCGGCGCGGGTCCGACCACCTGCGTTTTCCAGGAGCGCTGCGGACGCGCCCTCGCGCTGGAGCACGACGGCACCCTGTATTCGTGCGATCACTACGTCTATCCCGGCCATGCGCTGGGCAACATCGCCTCCGCCTCGCCGACCTCGCTCGCCGAGTTAGCCAACTCCCCCGCCGCCGCTCACCTCGGCTACCTGAAGGCTGATCTCCCCGCCCGCTGCCGCGCCTGCGCCGTGCTCCGCTACTGCAACGGCGACTGCCCCAAACACCGATTCGTTCGCGCCCCCGGCGATGGCAAGCCGCTCAGTTACCTGTGCGAGGACTACCTGGCGTTTTTCCGCCACATCGACCCCGTGATGGGACGCATGACCGCCCTCCTCCGCGCCGGTCGCGCCCCCGCCGAGATATAAAGGACAACGGACATTCCTGTCCGTTTTTTTCAGCACAGAGCAACGGACAAGAATGTCCGTTCTCCCTCACCTCACCCGCACCGTCAGCCCCGGACGAGCCAAACCCGCGACCGGCGGTTCGCCGAGGCCTGTCGCCGCCAACGCGTTCAACTCCCCATCTTCGCAACCCTCCGGCCGGAAGCGCTGCAAAACCCAATCGCGCATGCCTTCCGCCGCCAACGCGTCGGCCATCGCGCCGAGATCGACCTCCGACAACAACTCCGGATGCCACGTCGTGCGCACCTCCATCGCCACGCCCGCGTCGCGAATCATGCGCAGACTTTGCCGCGCCGCGTCTCCGCCGACGCGGCCGGTCACGCGAATGTATTTTTCGAACGGCGCCTTGAAATCAAAGCCCACCCAGTCGAGCAGCGGCAGCACCTCGCCCAAGGTCTCCGGCACCGGCCCGCCCGTGTGCAGGCCGATGCGAAAACTCAGCTCGCGCGTCGCCCGCACCGCGTCGGCCAAACCCGGCTGCAAGGTCGGTTCGCCGCCGCTGAACACCACGCCGTCGAGCAAATCGCGACGATCACGCAACCACGCGAGCACGCCGGACCACGTCCAATCGTGCTCGCGGGACGACTCCGCCTCCGCGCCTGGTCGGCGGAACTGAATCAGACCCGGGTTGTGACAATAGCGGCAGCGCCAGCCGCAGCCCTGGCAAAACACCGTGGCGGTGATCTGCCCGGGCCAGTCCACGACGGAGAAGCGCTCCAGCCCGCCAATCGCCAGCGGACGCGCGCGCAGCACCGAAGTTCTGTATACCGCCGCGCGGATCATTTTCCAGCGCTGAAAAACCGGCGCTCGGCGTGCTCCGCCTTTTTCCCGGTGTTGAAGCTGGAGACGGGCCGGTGATAACCCATGACGCGCGTCCAGACCTCGCAGGGCTGACGCTCGGCGTCGGTGAGCATGCCATAATGTAGGGCGGGGTCGCCGCACCCCGCCGCGCTCCCGTCGGACCGGTCGGTGAGTGTGACCTCGCCGACGCTGGCGCGCGGGCGTGATAGTTCGGAGGCGGAGACGGTGAGTTCGACGGTGTTCATGTTCATTTCTGGTTTAGGATTTAGTGACTGGAATTTAGGATTTTCAGGCATGGGATTTTCGCGCTGCCGCGGCGGCATGCTTTTTCGCCAGCAGTTCCTCGTCGCACCTGGGGCAGAACTTGTGCTCGCCCTCGAGGTAGCCGTGCTTCGGGCAAATCGAAAAAGTCGGCGTCACCGTGATGTAAGGCAGCGCATAGTTCTCCAGCACGCGGCGCACGAAATTCCGGCAAGCCGCCGCGTCGGTGAGCCGTTGTCCGAGGTAAAGGTGCAGCACGGTGCCGCCGGTGTATTTGCGTTGAAGTTCCTCCTGATGGCCGAGCGCCCCGAAGGGGTCGTCGGTGTGCCCGACCGGAAGCTGCGAGGAGTTGGTGTAGTAGGGGCGCTCGGGCGTGCCGGCCTGCAGGATGCCTGGCCAGCGCTTGCGATCCTCCTTGGCGAAACGATAGGTCGTGCCCTCGGCCGGCGTGGCTTCGAGGTTATACATGTGGCCGGACTCCTCTTGAAATCGGGTCATGCGCGCCCGCACGTGATCGAGCAGACGCAAGGCAAGCGCGCGGCCCGACGCCGAGGTGATGTCGTCCGCGCCGCCGGTGAAGTTGCGGATCAGCTCGTTGATGCCATTCACGCCTATGGTCGAAAAATGATTCCGCAGCGTGCCGAGGTAGCGCTTCGTGTAGGGGAAAAGGCCCTCGTTCATGAGCCGCTGCACCGTCTTGCGCTTCAGCTCCAGGCTGGTGCGGCCGAGTTCGAGCAACTCGTCGAGACGGCGCAACAGGCCGGCCTCGTCGCCGCGATGCAGGTGACCGAGGCGCGCGCAGTTGATCGTGACCACGCCGATGGAGCCGGTCTGCTCCGCCGAGCCGAAGAGACCGTTGCCGCGCTTGAGCAACTCGCGCAAATCGAGCTGGAGGCGGCAGCACATGGAGCGCACCTGGTTCGGCTTCAGGTCGGAGTTGATGAAATTCTGGAAATACGGGAGCCCGTATTTCGCGGTCATGGCGAAGAGGCGCTCGGCGTTCTCCGACTCCCAGGGAAAGTCCGGCGTGATGTTGTAGGTCGGTATCGGAAACGTGAATACGCGCCCGTGGATGTCGCCGCGCGTCATGATCTCGATGTAGGCGCGGTTGATGAGGTCCATCTCCGCCTGGAGCTCGCCGTATTTGAAGGGCTGCTCCTCGCCCGCGATGATCGGCACCTGCTCCTTCAGATCGTCGGGGCAGGTCCAGTCGAAGGTGAGGTTGGTGAAGGGCGTCTGCGTGCCCCAGCGCGAAGGCACGTTCAGGTTGTAGATGAGTTCCTGGATGCACTGGCGCACCTCCTCGTAGGTCATGCGGTCCTTGCGCACGTAGGGCGCGAGGTAGGTGTCGAAGGAGGAAAACGCCTGCGCGCCCGCCCACTCGTTTTGCAAGGTGCCCAGGAAATTCACGATCTGCCCCACCGCCGAGTGCAGGTGTCTCGGCGGCGCGGCCTCGGCCTTGCCCGCCACGCCGTTGAGGCCCTCGATAAGCAGCGTGCGCAACGACCACCCGGCGCAGTAACCCGAAAGCATGTCGAGGTCGTGCACGTGGATGTCGCCGTTGCGATGCGCCGCGCCGACCTCGGGCGGATACACATGGCTTAGCCAGTAGTTGGCGATCACCTTTCCGGAGATGTTTAAAATAAGCCCGCCGAGCGAATAGCCCTGATTGGCGTTGGCATTCACCCGCCAGTCGGCGCGCGTCAGATATTCGTCCACCGACGCCGCCACATCCACCACCGTGCGGCGGTCCGCGCGAGCGGCCTTCCGGCTCTCCCGGTAAACGATGTAGGAACGCGCCGTATCCAGATATCCCGAACGCAACAGTGTTCGTTCCACCTCGTCCTGAATCTGCTCGATTCCCACCGTCTCGGCCCAGCCACGCTCAAGCAAACGCCCCACAACCTCGGCCGAAAGCCGTGTCGCCACCACCTCGTCAAACGTGCGCGTCACCTCGCCCGCACGCTGCAACGCGCCACGAATCTTCCCTTCGTCGAACGCCACCAATCGACCATCCCGTTTTACCACCACGGGCCTTGTTTCCGACCCGACCACTCCGCCGCGCGCATCCACTGCCGATTGGTGTTTCATATTCGGGAAACCACAAGATGCGGGGTCCAACCCCTCCAGCCCAGACCGAGTCACCACGTCGGTTAGAGGCACAACTGCGCCTCACTTTTAGACCGCCTACTCGAAACCGCCCACTTCTTGGTCCGCATTAAAAAACCTTACGTCGTCACCTACTCTCCAACCTTGAACTACGTCGCCCCAACTCCCACGTTTCGCGCACACTTATGCCGCTCATCCCCAAGCTCACCGAAAAACTTCAGCGCCACCCCAAACGCATCGTCTTCGCCGAAGGCGCCGATCCTCGCATCATCCAAGCCGCCCGCCAGTGGGTCACCCGCCGCATGGGCGCTCCCATTCTTCTCGGCGACCGCGCCGCCATCAAAGACACCGCCGCCAAGCTCGATATAAACCTCCAGGGAATCCGCCTTATCGAACCCGAGCGCAGCGAAGACCTCCCCACCTTCGTCGCCCAGCTCGAGCAGATCCGCCGCATCAAAGGCATCAAGGCCGCCGAGGCCGCCGAGGCCCTCAAGACCAACGGCTACTTCGCCACCATGATGGTCGCCACCGGCCAGGCCGACGCCCTCGTCTCCGGAGCCACCCACTCCGCCGCCAGCGCACTCCGCCCCATCTTCCAAATCATCCCCCGCCTCCCCGGCGTGGACCACGCCTCATCGCTAATGGTGCTCGACTTTGACGAGAAAAAAGTCGGCTCCGACGGCGCGCTTTTCCTCTCGGACTGCGGCGTCATTCCAGACCCCACCGCCGCGCAACTTTGCGACATCGCCCTCTCCACCGCCAGCATCGCCCGCCACCTCACCGGCGAGGTTCCCCGCGTCGCCATGCTCAGCTACGCCACCCACAGCAGCTCCAATCAACCCGCTCTGGTCAAAGTCCGCCACGCCACCGAACTCGCCCGAGCCAAGGCCAAGTCCCTCATGATCGACATCGAGATCGACGGCGAAATCCAGATTGACGCCGCCCTCGACCAGGTCGTCGCCGGCGTGAAAAACGTCACCAGCGCCGTCGGCGGTCGCGCCAACGTCCTCATCTTCCCCGACCTCAACTCGGGCAACATCGCCTTCAAGCTCGTGCAGCTCCTCGCCGGCGCCAACACCTTCGGCCAGATCCTCACCGGTCTCGCCAAACCCGCCGCCGAGATCTCCCGCGGCGCCTCCGCACACGACGTTTTCGGCGCCGCCGCCATCGTCGCCACCCAGGCCATCGATCAACGCCTCCTCTACGGAAAAGCCTGAGCCATCCGCCCCATGGCATCTGGAAATCCCTTTCTCCCCTCCGACACGGACTTCGAGTCCCTGCCCCCGCCGGCCACCGTCCTCGCCGGCACGCCCAACCCATTCGACCAGCCTGCGCTCCCGCTGCTCACCACGCCGACCAATAAAGGCACCAAACGCGTTTTCGTGGCCGCCACGCGCATGAACGACGGCAAGACCACCACCTGCCTCGGTCTTTACGGCGCGCTCCAATCCCGCTTCCCCCGCGTCGGCTTCATCAAACCCGTCGGCCAGCGCTTCGTGGACGTGCAGGGCCAGAAAATCGACGAGGACTCCGTGCTCCTCGACTCCATTTTCCAGGTCCGCGTGCCCATCGAAAGCATGAGCCCGGTCGCGATCGACAGCACCTTCACCCGCCGCTTCCTCGAAAACCCCGACGCCATTCTCCCCTCCCTCGAAGACCGCATCTGCCGCGCCTTCGACCGCGTCAGCTGGGAAAAAGATTTCACCATCATCGAAGGCACCGGCCACGCCGGCGTCGGCTCCGTGTTCGAGCTCTCCAACGCCCGCGTCGCCAAGCTGCTCAGCTCGAAAGTCCTGCTCGTCTCCCCCGGCGGCATCGGCCGTCCCGTGGACGAACTCGCTCTCAATAAATCCCTCTTCGACCAACACGGCGTCGAGGTCGTCGGTGCCATCCTCAACAAAGTCGAAGCCGACAAGATGGACATGGTCCGCGAATACGCCGGCCGCGGTCTCGCCCGCCTCGGCATTCCGCTCCTAGGCGTGTTGCCGATCCAGTCCGCCCTCAGCGCGCCCAACCTCGCCCAGATCGCCGAGGAGATCGGCGGCAAGTGGCTCAACGGCCGCCGTGGCGGCGCCAAGCAACGCGTGCAAAAGGTCGTCGTCGGCGCCATGGCCGCCAAAGGCATCGTCGAGTATCTCCAGCCCGGCGTGCTCATCATCACCCCCGGCGACCGCGACGACATCCTCCTCGCCGCCCTCGCCTCGGCCAAAATTTCCGGAGGCACCACCATCGCCGGCCTCATCGTCACCAACGACGTGAAGCCGCATCCCAAGCTGGCCGAACTCCTCGCCATGACCGACATCCCCGTCATCGCGACCAAGGAGGAAAGCTACGAGGTCACCAGCCGCATCAATCACATGTCGGTCAAGACCCAGCCCCAGGATCACGACAAATTCCCGATCATCAAAAACCTGATCGCCGATCACGTGGACCTCACGAAGCTGATCGACAACGTCTAGGCGCCACGCGTCCGCGCAACCAGCCCCGACCCGTCGGGCTAGGCGGTGGGCTTGAACGTGAGTTCAAGTTCTCGATCCTACCCGCCACCGACCCGCGCCCGTGGCGTCGCCAACCGGAGCAACGCGCCACCCGCCGCCCCCGCCGCATGCGCCCAAGGCGCCGCGCGCACTTCTCCCGCCCAGCCATCAAAGCTCGCCAAGAACGGCGCGCCCGACCCCGCGTGAAATTCCCACGCCACCTTCGCAATCACGGCGAGTAACACCCCCGCACCCACCAAACGACGCACCCCACCGCCCGTTTCCCGCGACCACCCGAACCCGAGCCACGCCAACGGCACGCACCCCAAACCCGACAAGCCACCATACCGCGCCATCTCCGCCTCCGCAGCCAACGCCACCATCGTGATCAACGGCGCTACCAACAAAACACCAAGCCGCCACGCCCGACGATTTTCACGCTCCATCAAACCGCCCGCCACCAACCAAACGAGTCCGCTCCAACCCAGGTGACTCCAGGAAAAATGCACCCCGTGCGCCGTCCACGCCCGCCACGCCTCCCCGCCGCGCAAGGCCTCGCGCTCCCCCACCAGCCACGCTCCCGCCGTCGGCCATGCCGTCGCCAGCACCGCGACGACCAAGCATAACACCGTGCCCGCCGGCCACATTGGGTTATCACGTTTCACAAACGCGTTTTGCGCCCCGCCCACAACAACGCGCCCGCCAGCACCAACGCCACTCCGCCGTCAAACGAACCCGCGCCCGAATAACCGGGCCGATGCGTGATCTGCACCCGCTCGGGCTGCGCCTTGATCCGCTCCCGGAACGCCGCCAGCTCCGCCTCCAGATTTTTGATCATGTCCTCCGTGGCCAACTCAAATCCCTTCGCGCTGTCCGCCCGCAAACGCGTTTCCAAACCGACCGCCGTCGCGCCCGCTTTCACCTGGCTGGTCCCCGGCGCGCGGAACAACAGACTGCGACTCGGAATATCGTAAAGCACCGCATCCAGCAGAGTCTGCGTATCGTTGTGCTCGCCCTTCACCACATAGGCCCCGACCACCGTCCAGTAAGCAAGCGACAACAGATTTTGATCCGTAAACTGCACCTGATCGTAGGCCACCAGCGCGATCACATCGACCCCGAACATCGCCCGCACCTGGTCCAGATTGGCAAACCCGCCGCCCGACCTTAGGTAGGCCGACGGAATGTGCTCCACCTTGCCGATGTAGGGCAGCTCGCGAAACCGCTCCGCCACCTTCTCCACCAGCGCCGCGCGCTCCTGCTCCGTCGGCGTGCTCGCGTTCGAGTAACCATAACCACCCACCCGCTTCGTCGCCGGTGGCACGAAGGCGACGCCCACCCGAAGCGGAAGCGCCAGCTCCGGCACCCGCCCCAACTCAACCTGCTTCGACTGCTCCGGATATAGATACTCCATAACGCTCGTCCCCTGCCCGCGCTGGCTCACCTGCCACGCCACACACCCCGTCAAGGCGAACACCGCCGCCCCCGCCGCCAATGCCCGAACCACGTTCCGAATTTTTGATGACATAAAATCGGTTGATGCATCATCAATATATCGAGGCAAGCCCGTTTTTTCCGGGATTACGACGCCGCCCAACCCCCGCCGCCTGCTCCACGCGCAAAAAACACCCTGTCCTTCACCCGCAGATCGGCGTCGTAATTTGCAAGACCGAGGAGCGAGGGGTGTCGAAACATAGGTTCCTCCAAAAACCGCCGAGCCCCCTTCGGTTACCGCATCCTCTCACCGCCACTCGTGCCGCGGATAACGCCGGCCCAGCTCCGCCTTCACCGTCGGATACATGTCGCGCCAGAAATTCGTGAGATCGTCCGTCACCTGGATCGGGCGGTAATTCGGCGCCAGCACGTGAATCTTCACCGGCACGCGCCCGTGCCCGAGCGTGAACTTCCCCTCGATGCCATAAAGTTCCTGTATCCGCGCCGCCAATACCGGCGGCCCCTCCTTGGCGTATTCGAGTTTCGCCTTGCGCCCGTTCGCCATCACCAGCCGCTCCGGCAGATAGTCGTCCAGCACCGCGAGCTGCTCCGCCGTCAGCCAGTCGCGCAGCACCGCCATGATCTCGTTCTTGTCTTTGTCCTTCACTGCGCGCGCCCCGAGTTCGCCGTAGCAAATCTGCTCGATCAGCGTCGCCCGGTCGGCCTCGGTCAGCGGATTCACCTCCAACTCGGGAAACCACTCCGCCATGCGGTTCACGCGCACGATCCATTGCTCCACGCTCTCGTCCCACGCCTCGATCTTGATGCGCCCCTCCAGCACTTCCTTGGTCAATAGCGCCGCCGCGTCGCTAAGGGGCGTGTCGTCCCCGCTCACTTTCGCCTCCAGCACCAGATCACGGAAACGCCGCTCGCGCCGCGTGATCACGCGCTTCATCTGCGGGTCGTAAACCACCCCGCGCTCCTCGCCGTAATCCGCCGGGAAAAGCTCCTTCAACCACGGCTCCTCGATTGCCGTCGCCAGCGAGAGCAGCGTGCTCACCTCGCCGTCGCCGCGCCCGATCTCGCTCACTTCCGCGACCACCAGCAAGGGAGCTTTCTGAATCGCGCTTTCCCGCGCCAAAAACCCGCGCCGCCCGTGCACCAGCTCGCAACGCAGCGTGCCCGTATCGAGCCGCTTCGCCACCTGGTCCGAAAACCCCGCGAGCACGCACTTGCTCACCGCGACGCCGTCCACGCGCTTCTCCGAAACATCGAGCCCTTCCTTCGCCGCGATTTCCAAAAACGATGCGAACAGCGGCCCCACCGCCCGCGCTCCCTGCGCGTGGATGCCCAGCCGGCGACACGCGTCCAAATCATACCGCGCCTGCTCCGCAAAACTCCACGCGCGCACAAGCAAGAAAAAGTCGCTCTCCGTTTCCTCGCCCAAGGTCTCGTCGCGCGCGTCGTCCACCGCGCGGGGAAGACCGCGTTGCAAAAAACTTCGCCCCTGCGTGAGCGCCGCCATCAACGCCACCGGCCGCACGCACCCGCGCGCCTCCGCTTCCAGCAACATCCGCGCATAACGCGGATGCACCGGAAACCGCAGCATGCGCCGGCCCGTTTCCGTGATCGGTAGGGCGCGACCGCCGGGCGCGCCGGGCTCGTTCGGCGGGCCCGGCGGTCCCGCCCTACCCAACGCCCCCAAATCCGCCAACAACATCTCCGCCCGCTCCAGCCCCTTCGGGTCCGGCTTCTCCAACCAGGGAAACCCCGCCACGTCGTCGATGCCGCTCGCTTTGAGCGTCAGCACCACCTCGGCCAGATCGAGCCGCTTCACCTCGGGCAACTCCTGCGCCGCGCGCTGCCCGTGCTCGCGCTCCGTCCAAAGCCGCACGCAACGCCCCGGCGCGGTGCGCCCCGCGCGCCCCGCGCGCTGATCCGCGCTCGCCCGCGAGATTTTTTCCACCAACAGCGTGTTTATGCCCCGGTTCGGGTCGAACTTCGCCTGCCGCGCCAGCCCCGCGTCCACCACGATGGTCACGCCGTCGATCGTCAGCGAGGTCTCGGCCACGTTGGTCGAGACGATGATCTTCCTCTCCCGCGTTCGCGCCACCGCGCGATCCTGCGCCTCGGGCGGCAGTTCACCGTGCAAGGGTAACACCGCACACCCGTTCAACTCCCGCCGCGCCCCGATCGCCTGCACCGTGCGGTTGATTTCATACGCGCCCGGCATGAAGACCAAAAAATCACCCTCCGTCTGCGCCGCCACCCGCGCGCACTCCCGCGCCGCCACCTCCCACACCGGGTCGCTGTCGAAGTTCACCGTCTTCGGCAGATACTCGATCGCCACCGGAAAACTCCGCCCCTGCGAGGTCAGGATTTCGCAGGGCGCGAGATACTCCGCCAGCCCCTGCGCATCCAGCGTCGCCGACATGACGACGATCTTCAGGTCCGGTCGCGTCGTCGCCTGGATCTGCATCGCCCGCGCCAGCGAGATGTCGCCGTAGAGATGACGCTCGTGAAACTCGTCGAACACCAGCGCCGCCACGCCCTTCAACCGCGCGTCGAACGACATCTGACGCAGTAAAATTCCCTCGGTCACGAAGCGCACCCGCGTCTTCGCCGACACCCGCGATTCCAGTCGTATTTGGTAGCCTACCTCGTCGCCCAGCGCGCACCCGACCTCCTCCGCCACCCGCTTGGCCAGCATGCGCGCCGCCAGCCGCCGCGGCTGTAACACCACGACTTCGCCCGTATTCAAAAAGCCATGACAGCGCAGCATCTGCGGTATCTGGGTCGATTTGCCCGAGCCCGTCGGCGCCTGCACCACCACCCGGCCCTGCGCGCGCAGCGCCGCGACCAGATTGTTCTCCAGTTCGTAAATGGGTAATTCGCGTAATGTCATGAGGCGTCCGGGCAACGAAGCCCGCCACCTCAGCCCCCGCACCCGACCGCCGCAAGCCCCCGCTTCCGCCCTTGCCCGCCGTCGCGCCGCCGCTTCGCATCGCCTTATGAGCACTGTTCCGCCCGACCGCGCCCGCGACGACATCGTCACCGTCCGCCCCGCCGCCACCACCATGACGAAGCAGGGCCTGCCCAATTTTTTCGGCGTCTCGCGCGCCTCCGCCGGCAGCACCGGACTCGCCATGAACCTCGTCGTCATCCCGCCCGGAGGCCGCGCCAACGCCCACTATCACGCCGGCTTCGAGACCGCCATCTACCTGCTCAAGGGCCGCGTAAAAACCCTCTACGGCCGCGGCCTTCGCCAGGAGGTCGTCAACGAGGCCGGCGATTTCATCTTCATCCCGCCCGATGTTCCCCACCAGCCCTTCAACCTCAGCGACGCCGAAGAGGCTCTCGCCCTCATCGCTCGCAACGACCCCGAGGAACAGGAAAGCGTCGTGCTCTACGACCCGGCCAACGACCGCGTGTAAATTATTCGATGACCACCCAAGCTCCCGCCCCGCTTTGGCCAGGCCCTCCTCCGGGCGCGCTCGGCACCGCCTCCGCCGACATCCCCACCCTCACGCGCTTCGACCCCGACCCCGGCACCGCCAATGGAGCCAGCATGCTTGTCCTTCCCGGCGGCGGCTACGCCATGCTCGCGGCCCACGAGGGCGAAGGTTATGCCCGCTGGCTCGCCGGCCTCGGCATCACCGCCCACGTGCTGCAATACCGCCTCGGCAGCGCCGGCTACCGCCACCCGATCATGTTGCAAGACGCCGCCCGCGCCCTGCGCACCGTGCGCGCCACCGCCCGCCGCGAGGGCCACGACCCCGCCCGCATCGGCATCATCGGCTCCTCCGCCGGCGGCCACCTCGCATCCACCTTGCTCACCCACTTCGACGCCGGCGACGCGACCGCCGCCGACCCGATCGAGCGCGAAAGCTCCCGCCCCGACCTCGGCATCCTGTGTTATCCCGTAATCACCTTCGGCGAGTTCCGGCACGACGGTTCGCGACAAAACCTACTCGGCCCCGACCCGTCCGCCGATCTTGTTAACCACTTGTCCAACGAACTCCACGTCACCGCCGAGACGCCGCCCTGCTTCCTCCTGCACACCGGCGACGACCGCGCCGTGCCGGTCGAAAACGCCCTGCTCTTCGCCAACGCCCTGCGCCGCGCCTCCGTGCCTTTCGCCCTGCACATTTACGAAACCGGAGTCCATGGCATGGGCCTGCCCGCCGCCGGCAAGGGCGCCCCGCCTTGGGACGCGGTGTGCGCCGACTGGCTGCGCGGCCGCCGCTTTCTCTGAGGCGCAAACCCGCCCGTCCCTGCCAACGCGGTCATTGGTCATTGGTCATTTCGCGGCGCGCCTAGCGACGAGCCGCGATTCCGCCCTTGCCTCCGCCCGCGACCGCCGCGCACGCTCAGCCTTTTTCCGTTAATACAAGCATCCGTCGTCTCCGCACGCCACGTCACGAATATGAACCAAAACATCCGCAACATCGCCATCATCGCCCACGTTGACCATGGCAAGACGACCCTCGTCGATAAACTCCTCCAGGACGGCGGCGCCTACCGCGCCAACCAGGCCGTTCAAGAGCGCGCCATGGACTCCATGGACCTCGAAAAGGAAAAGGGCATCACCATCAAGGCCAAGAACACCTCCGTTCACTGGGGCGACAAGATCATCAACATCCTCGACACCCCCGGCCACGCCGACTTCGGCGGCGAGGTCGAGCGCGCCATGCGTATGGTAGACGGCGTGCTCCTCCTCGTGGACGCCTACGACGGCCCCCAGGCCCAGACCCGCTTCGTGCTCCGCAAGGCCCTCGCCCTCGGCCTCAAGGTCGTTATCGTCATCAACAAGATCGACCGCGACAACGCCGACCCGGTGAAGATGTATGACAAGGTCCTCGAGCTCCTCATGGAGCTCAACGCCACCGAGGAGCAGTTCGACGCCCCTGTCGTTTACGGCTCCGGCCGCGACGGCTACATGATGTATAAGCTCGGCGAGCCGAAGGAGAACATGACTCCTCTCTTCCAGACCATCATCGATCACGTCCCACCCCCCTTCGCCAAGCCGAACGATCCGTTCCACATGCTCGTGTCGAACATCGACTGGTCCGACTACGTCGGCCGTATCGCCGTCGGCAAGATCCTCGGCGGCTCCATCAAGGTCGGCGACCCGCTCTTCGTTCTCCGCCACTCCGAGGGCGGCAAAAAGGTCCGCGCCAAGATCACCAAGATTTTCGAATTCACCGGTCTCGGTCAGCGCGAAGTCGCCGAAGCCCACGCCGGCAACATCATCGGCCTCGCCGGCTTTGAAGACGTGGACATCGGCGACACCCTCGACGTCCGCGACGACGCCCACCCCCTCCCCTTTACCCAGATCGACCCGCCCACCCTCGAGATGCAGTTCGCCGTCAACGACGGCCCGCTCGTCGGCCAGGAGGGCAAGCTCGTCACCTCGCGCCAGATCCGCGAACGCCTCATGCGCGAGCTCAAGACCAACGTCTCCATCTACATCGAAGACTCCGACCGCGCCGGCGTGTTCAACGTCAAGGCCCGCGGCTCCATGCAGGTTGCCGTCCTCGTCGAGACCATGCGCCGCGAGGGCTACGAACTCCTCGTCTCCCGCCCCACCGTGATCGAGAAGGTCGAGAACGGCGTCCGCATGGAGCCCTACGAGACCGTCTGGATCGAAGTGCCCGACGAATGCGTCGGCTCCATCATGCAGAACCTGGCCAACCGCAAAGGCCAGCTCACCAACATGGAAAAGATGGCTACCACCACCATGATCGAGGCCACCATCACCACCCGCGGCCTCATCGGCCTCGAAATCGACGTCATCAACGCCACCTCCGGCCGCGGCGTCACCTCCCACTTGTTTAAGGAATACGGCCCCTACGCCGGCGAAGTGCTCACCCGCATGACCGGCGTCATCTGCGCCACCGAGGCCGGCGAGACCACCACCTACGCCCTCCTCATGTGCCAGGAGCGCGGCAAACTCTTCGTCGGTCCCGGCGAGCAAGTTTACGAGGGCATGATCATCGGCGAAAATCCCCGCAACGAGGACATCTCCGTCAACGCCGTCCGCGAAAAGGCCCTGACCAACTTCCGTTCCCAGGGTTCGGGCGTCGCCACCGGCCTCATCCCCGCCGCCAAGATGTCCCTCGAACGCTCCATCGAATACATCGCCGCCGACGAACTCCTGGAGGTCACCCCCAAGACCCTCCGCCTCCGCAAGCGCATCCTCAACAGCGGCGAACGCCAAAAAGCCAAGAAGTCCGGCAAGATCTAAACCCCAAAGTAGCGCAGGCGTCCCGCCTGCATTCAGGTTCTCCAGCCGCGTCTCCACCGAGACGCGGCTTTTTTATACCCTTCCTTTCCAATATTTTGGCCCCCGTATGGCATTTTCCTCTTGCCGCCCCCTCCACCCGCCCATACTCCGTATGGCATGAAGATGACCATGCACATCGACGAAGCGCTTTTAGAGCGCGTGATGCGAGAATACGAATTCCCCAGTAAAACCGAAGCGGTGGAAGCCGCCCTCAAGGAGCTCGACCGTCAAATGCGCATCCGCGACTTCCGCAAAAACGGTCTCGGCCTCACCCCCGACGAACTAGCCAGCGCCGTGGATCCCTTCTATGACGAGAAACTAGGCTATAACGTTTACCCCGCCGAGGCCGTGGCCGAGGAACAAGCTCCCTATGGATCTCCCGATCCTCGTTGATAGCAGCATTTATATTCGGCTCATGCGGCAACGGCTCGACCCCGTTGCCGTTCTTTTTGAGCACTACGACACGGTCAACCTGGTCACCTGCGGCATGGTTCGACTAGAGGTTCTCCGTGGCATGCGCGAACCTCGCGCCGCAAAGCGGCTCGAAGACTTCATGGGCATTATGCAATACGTGCCGACCGATGATCGCCTCTGGCACGAGGCCACCGCGCTTGCCTGGCGCATAGATCGCGCCGGCCAAACCATCCAAGCCACCGACGCGCTGATTGCCGCTTCCGCCCTTCGCAAAGGAACCTCCGTGCTCACCCGAGATTCCGACTTTGACCGTGTTCCCGGCCTGCATGTCCTACGACTGCCTCCCCACCTTGACCGCTGAGCATCCCTCCGTGTCCGCCTCTCCCCTCACCCTCGCCTTCGACGCCCACAACCGGCTCGCCCTGCGCTTCACCCCCGCCGGACGCACCCCCGCCGACGGCGCCGCCCTGCCCGGCGCACGCCCGGGCGACCTCGCCTTCGACCTAACCCACGACGGCCAAACCCATCGCGTCACCCTCGCCTCCCTCGTCGGCGCCACGCCCCTCGCCGACACGTCCGTCGTCTTCCACTCCATCGACGAACTCCACCGCACCGCCGGTGCCAACACGCCGCTGCTCTCCGCCCTCCTCCCTGCGCTCGAACCCTACCTCGTCGAACTGCCCTACCTTCACCTCGGCGAGAACGATTTCATCTACAAGTTCCGCCCCGCCCAGGAGCGCAACGCCGCCATCTACGCCCAGGACGCCGCCAGCACCGCCCTCTACCAGTCCGCCCTCTGCGCCGCCATCAAGGCCCTCGC
>DAIPIP010000050.1:0-17493 GCA_036770725.1 Opitutaceae bacterium | reverse complement strand
CCACGTTGTGCGGGAGGTAAAGATTCGAGGCGTCGCCGCCGAAGGCGAATTGCAGAATGGTCATGCCTGGCAACCCGCAGGCGTCGCGCAGTTCGCGCACGCTCTCGAAAAGGTCGCCGAGATCCTCCGCGATGAGCCGCGCGTCGGGAAGGGCGGCTTTGACCGCCTGGAAGAAGGGTAGACCGGGACCCTGTTTCCACTCGCCGTGTTTCGCGGTCTTCGCGTCGGCCGGGATGGACCAGTAGGTGTCGAAAGCGCGGAAGTGGTCGATGCGCACAACGTCGCAGAGGGCGAAGTTGGCGCGCAGCCGCTCCAGCCACCACGCATAGCCCTCGGCGGCGTGTTTTTCCCAAGCGTAGAGCGGATTTCCCCAGAGTTGTCCGTCAGCCGAAAAGTAGTCGGGCGGCACGCCTGCGACCGCGAGGGGGGCGCCGGTATTCTGATCGATTTGAAACAGATCGGGCCGCGACCACACGTCGGCCGAATCGCGCGCCACGAAGATCGGCGCGTCGCCGATCAGTTGGATGCCACGTTCGCTCGCCGCCGCGCGCACGCGCGCCCATTGGCCGAAGAAAAGATACTGGAAAAACGCGTGCGCCTCGGCGCGCTCGGTCACGGAGGCGGGCAGGGCGCTTTTGCGCGCGGCGGCCAGAAACCGATGCTCGGTCGGCCATTGCCACCAAGCCTTGCCGTCATGGTGATCCTTAAGCGCAAGAAAGAGCCCATATCCATCCAGCCACGATGCCTGCGCGCTGCGGAACGCCGCGAAATCGCCGTAGGGTAGGCCGGCGAATTTCCGCGCCTTGGCGGCCGCAAAGGCGCGGAACAACACCGGCCACTTGGTCACGTAGAGCCAGCCGTAGTCCACGTGGGCGCGCGGCAGTTGGCGCAGGGTGACGAGATCACCGTCGGCCAACAGTCCGGCGTTCACCAAAGCCTGCAAATCGATCAGGTAGGGGTTGCCCGCGAACGAAGAGAAACACTGGTAGGGCGAATCGCCGTAGCCGGTGGGCCCGAGCGGGCAGACCTGCCAAGTCGAGATCCCGGCGGCCCTAAGGAAATCGAGAAAGCGGTCCACCTGACCGTCCAGCACGCCGATGCCTTGGTCGTTGGGCAACGAGGTCGGGTGCATGAGCACGCCGGCCTGGCGGGTTTGAAGCCAATTAAAGAGCGGCGCGGGTGGAGGGGTGGACGGGATTAAATCTTGATTAGACATAATATTTATTGTGCGATAAAGCGAACAGGGCTGCCGGGTGGTGTTTGACAGACGGATTTACCGGCCAATTGGCGGCAATGCTTCATGCGTCCATCAGGCTTCTTCAATTTGACGTGATCCAGCGGGCGCCACGTCTGGGGTGGCTACCGATGGCCCCTTGCCTTGGTGCAAAGCGGCCAAGGCCAATGATAAATCGCGTCCGCTTGGGCTTTGGAATACATGCAGGCCAAACTGGTCGATGATCGCGAGCATGTGGTCAAAGATGTCGGATTGTATGCCTTCATAGATCGGCCAGCGGATATCGTTGGTGAAAACATAGATTTCCAACGGCAAACCGTTTTCGGTGGGCTGCAACTGGCGCACAAGAAAGGTCATGTTTTGATGGATCTTCGGATGCGCGCGCAGGTAGGCCACGCAGTAAGCGCGAAATGTGCCGAGATTGGTCAGGCGGCGTCCGTTGCCCAAGTCGCCGAGATCTTCGCCGCGCTTGGCGTTTTCTTCGGCGATTTCCGCAAGTTTTTTCTTCAAATAAGGCTGAAGCAGACGGAATTTTTGCCAGTGCTCGAGCATGGCTTCGTCGGCGAAACGCACGGATTGCATGTCGATGTAGATCGAGCGCTTGATGCGCCGTCCCCCGCTTTCCGACATTCCGCGCCAATTCTTGAACGAATCCGAGATGAGCGAATAGGTCGGGATGGTGGTGATGGTGCGGTCCCAGTTGCGCACCTTCACGGTGGTCAACGAAACGTCGATCACGTCGCCGTCGGCCCCGGCCTTGGGCATCTCGATCCAGTCGCCGACGCGCACCATCTGGTTGACCGAGATCTGGATACCGGCGACGAAGCCCAGTAGTGCATCTTTGAATACAAGAATGAAAACCGCCATCAACGCGCCGATGCCGGAGAAGAAGTAGAGGGGCGACTTCCCCATCACGGTCGAAAGCCCGAAGACGACCGCGACGATGGTGGCGATGAGCATGATCGCCTGGGTGAAGCCCTTGATCGGAACGGTGGCCCCGCGCTCGGTATCGGCGATGATGCGCTGTATGGCGTTTAGCAGCGCGCTCAGGACCATCAGTGAAATGACGATCAGGTAAATAGATGTGGCGTCCTCGATGCCGGCGAGCACTGCCGGGTCGCGACCGAGCACAAGCGGACCAAGGGCGTCGATGACCAGCGCGGGCGCAAGGTGGGAAAGCCGGGTGAAGACGCCGGTCTCAACCATGATATTGTCCCACTTAAAAGGCGTGATCTGCGTGACGGCCTTTACCGCGCGGAGGATGACACGCTTCGCGATCCAGTTGGCCAAAAACGCCAGCAGAAGCATTCCCGCCACCAGCAAGACGCGGACGGTGATATCGGCCGCGGCGGGCGAAAATCCCTGGTTCACCAAGAAGTCGATGTAGTGCGAGAAACGTTCGTCCATGAACGGGCAGTCTACGACACCGTCAGCTACCTTTACCAGTCACGATACGGCGCAGGACCCCGACCGGCCTCCACTCCCCTGCCCTTCGCCGCGATATGGCGGTCAGGGCGCGGGGCCCCAGCGCTTGGTGAACGGATAATAGATGAAGAGCGGGCGACCAACCGCGTCCTTCGCTGGAACGGTGCCCCAGTAGCGGCCGTCGAGACTGTTGGCAGAGTTGTCGCCAAGGGCGACATACTCGTTGGCTGGAACTTTGAATGTTACAGCATCACTTAATATTCCGTTTGGAAATCGAGGTTCGGGTATGAATGGCAAAAACCCGCTATAAGAACCCGTAAGACTATTGTTGGCCTCAAAAGCCTTCGAACCGGTGATGGGCTCGCCGTTGCGATAGAGCACCGGGCGCTCGATGCGTAGTTCGTCGCCGGGCACGCCGACCAGGCGTTTGATGTAGTATTGGTCGCCGCCGAGATCGGGAATGTTGCCGGTGCGAAAGACGAAGCCTTCGCCGACTTTCGGGCGCACGAAATGATAACTGGCGCGGTCAACGAAAAGCTGGTCGCCGGTGAGGATGTCGAAGGAGAGCATGCGTTCACCGGCGCGCACGGTCTTGCCGGTGCGCAGAAACCGCATGGGGCGGCCGTTCACGATGCCGTCTTGGTAACGCCCCTGGGCCAGCAGGTCTCCGACGATTTCGCGAAACAGTCGGGGGTCGCCGGGGAAGTAGGCGTCGCGCAGCACCCAATCCATGTCGAAGTCGGCCGGCACGCGGGTCGAAACGGAGCGATTACCAACGAACAGGTGGTATTCGCGCAGCTTGGCCGGGAAAACGAGCCAGGAGCGGCCGGGCACTTCGTTGTAGGCGATGATGCCGGGCTTTCCGCCCGCCCCGATGGGCAGCAAAACTTCGCCTGTATCCGGTGCGTCGATACGGCGGGCCTTGGCGCCGACCGTTACCAGGCCGAGCGCGCGCACGGCCGCGGAGGGCTCGTCGGCTGTGTCGAGATAGACCTCTCCGGTCATGCCGTGGTAGGACGGCCACATCGAGTTGGTCGGGATCTTGAAGGGCTGCACGTAGAAGGCGCGCAGGCCGAGGATGACGATCGCGGCGACGAGGAAAAATTCGACGTTCTCGACGATACCGGACTTCGGGTAATGCGAGCCGCCGGTGCGACGCAGCACGCCTTCGAGAGAGTCGATGCCGAGCTTGAGTTTAGCGGTGTCGGCCTTCTCGCGGAGGAGTGTTTTGACTTGGTTGGCCGACGAGGAAAGCGCGGTGAGGTCGGCGGCGGGCAGCACGTCGCGGCGGTAGTGAAAAACCTTGTCGGCGAGTTCGAGCCAGTCGGACGCGAGCTTGCGGGTTTTGCTGTGCTGGGAGGCGAAGAGGCCGAACATGGATAAATAGGGAAACGGAAACGCGGGCGGAGATTTGAACCGCGAAGTAACGCGAAGTAACGCGGAGGTTGGAAAACAAAAAACCCGCTTCGCGGAGAGACGAGGCGGGGTTTTGTGTGGTGCGGCGGATTAATTTTTAAGGATCTGGATGAAAGTGTCGGGCGGGATGTTCACCTTGCCGATCATCTTCATCTTCTTTTTGCCCTCTTTCTGTTTGTCGAGGAGCTTACGCTTGCGGGAGATGTCGCCGCCGTAGCACTTCGCGGTCACGTCCTTGCGCATTTCCTTCACGTTGTCGCGGGCGATGATCTTGCCGCCGATGGCGGCCTGGATCGCGACCTTGAACATCTGGGGAGGGATGATTTCGGCGAGTTTTTCGCAGAGCACGCGGCCTTTGCCCTCGGCCTTCTCGCGGTGAACGATGCTGGAAAACGCGTCCACGGGGTCGCCGTTGATCATGATGTCCATCTTCACGAGGTCGCTCTGCACGTATTCGCCAAGTTCGTAGTCCATGGAGCCGTAGCCGTGGGTGATGGATTTGAGGCGGTCGTTGAAATCGACGAGGATCTCGTTGAGCGGGAGATGGCAGGTGAGCATGACGCGGGTGGCGTCGAGCGTCTCGGTCTGCTCACAGGTGCCGCGCTTCTCCATGATGAGCGAAAGGATGTCGCCCATGTTTTCGTTGGGGATGTGGATGGAGGCCTTGATGGTGGGCTCGCTGATGTAGTCGATGGTGCCGGGGTCGGGAAGGTTTACGGGATTATCCACCTCGATCTCGTCGGCTCCGTGGGCCTTCACCTTGTATACGACGGATGGATACGTGGAGATGATCTCCACGTCGTGCTCGCGGCGGATGCGCTCCTGGATGATCTCCATGTGGAGCAGGCCGAGAAAGCCACAGCGGAAGCCGAAGCCGAGGGCGATTGAACTCTCAGATTGATAGAGGAAGGCGGCGTCGTTCAGGCGCAGGCGACCGAGGGCGGCCTTGAGTTTTTCGTAGTCGCTGCTCTCGAGCGGATAGAGGCCGCAAAACACCATGGGGCTGACCTCCTTGTAGCCGGGCAGCATCTCGGTGGCGGGCTGGCGGTGCAGGGTGAGGGTGTCGCCGATCTTGATCTCGGTCGGGTCCTTGATGTTGGAGACGATGTAGCCGACGTCGCCGGCGTCGAGCGAGGCGGTCTTGGTCATCTTCGGGGTGAAGACGCCGACCTCCTTGATCTCGGAGCGCTGGTTGTTGCTCATGAGGAGCATCTGGTCGCCGGCCTTGACCGAGCCGGAGAACACGCGGCCGTAGGTGATGACGCCGCGGTAGCTGTCATAGAGGGAGTCGAAAACGAGTGCGCGGGTGGCCGGGTAATGGGTCCAGCGCGGCGGGGGCACGCGGGCGATGACGGCTTCCAGGATGTCCTCGATGCCGATGCCGGATTTGCCGGAGGCGAGAATGGCCTCCTCGGCGGGGATGGTGAGAATGTCTTCGAGCTGGGCCATGCACAGTTCGAGGTTGGCCGAGGGCAGGTCGATCTTGTTGATGACCGGAATGATTTTGAGGCCCTGGGCGGTGGCCAAATGGAAGTTGGCTACGGTCTGGGCCTCGACGCCTTGGGCGGCGTCGATGAGGAGGACGGCGCCCTCGCAGGCTGCAAGCGAACGCGAGACCTCGTAGGCGAAGTCCACGTGGCCCGGGGTGTCCATGAGGTTGATCTTGTAGAGATGCCCGTCCTTGGCCGGATACGTCATCGTGACCGGGTGGGACTTGATGGTGATGCCGCGCTCTTTTTCGAGGTCCATCGAGTCCAGATGCTGCGCGGTCAACACGCGTTGCGAGACGGTGTTGGTGTATTCGAGCAGGCGGTCGGACAGGGTCGTCTTGCCGTGGTCAACGTGGGCGATGATGCAGAAATTTCGAGTGAGCGAGGAGTCCATGCGAGCGAGGGCGGCGCCCGACAACACGAGCGCAAAGGGAGACCGTGTTGGCGGTCCGGGGGCGTTTCAAGCCGCCAAATCGGAAAACTCCGATACGCTGCGAACCGTCCAGGTTTTATCTGTGCGCTTGGCCAGACCGGCGAGCACGCCGCCGGGGCCGAGTTCGAGGAAGGCGGGCGGGATGCCGTTCGCGGCCACGCCGGCGGCGACGGCGGAGCGCATGCAGTCTTCCCAGAGCACGGACGAGACAACTTGTTTGACCAAAGCAGCTTTGAGCGCGGTGGGATCGGAGATGGCTTGGCCGGTGGTGTTGGTGAAAACGGTGAACTTCGGCGCGTTGAACGGGATGGTGTCGAGGAACGCGGAGAAGGCGGCGCGGGCCGGCTCCATGAGGCGCGAATGGTAGGCGCCGGCGACGTTGAGCGGAATGACCTTCTTGATGTCGTGGTCTTTCGCGGCGGCGACGGCGGCGTCCACCTTGGCCTTCTCGCCGGAGACGATGATCTGGCCGGGTGCGTTGAAGTTTGCGGCCTCGATGTCGAAGGCGGAGCAGAACTCGGCGACCTTGGCGCGTTCCTCGCCGATGATGGCGGCCATGCCGCCGAGGGATTGCTCGCAGGCGACCTGCATGAGGCGGCCGCGCTCGGCGACGACGCGCAGGCCGGTGGCGAAGTCGAACACGCCAGCGGCGGTGTAGGCCGTCACCTCGCCGAGCGAGAGGCCGAGGGCCATCGAGACATCGGCGAGTTTGCCCTGTTCGGCCAGGATGGCGTGCAGCGCGAGGCCGTGGACAAAGAGGGCGGGCTGGCAGACCTTGGTCTGGGTTAGCTCGGCCTCGGGACCCTCAAAACAGATCTTGCTCAGGCTCCAGCCCAGCACACGGTCGGCCTCATCGTAAAGGGCGCGCGCGGTGGCGGAGTTATCGTAGAGGGATTTGCCCATGCCCACTTTTTGGGCGCCCTGACCGGCGAAGAGGAGTGCGTTGGCCATAAATAAAAAAGCGAAGCGGTAGGCCACCGCCTCTCGAAAACCAAGAAGGAAAAACCCGTGGTTGCCTCGCACTCGGGCGAGGTCACCACCCCTCACGTCTTCATAAAGATGCCCTTGAGGTTCATCTCCAGCGCCTTCGGATTGGGCGAGAAGCGCAGGCCGTCCGCCTTGCTGATCCGACCGGCTTTGATTAGCCGGTAAAGATCGCGGTTAAAAGAGAAGGTGCCGCCGTTGTCCGTTCCCGTGTCCAGCAGCCCCTGCACCTGCTCGTTTTTGCCTTCGAGAATGAGGTTTCTCACCGTGGTGTCGGCGGCGAGAATTTCATTTGCTGGCACACGGCCTCCGCCTTCCAGCGCGGGGATAAGTTTTTGGCAGATGAAACCTCGAAGCGAACTGGCGATCTGGCGCCGCGCGAGGATTTGTTGTTCAGGCGGGAAAAACTCGAACAGGCGGGTAAGCGCCTGCGAAACCGTTCCCGCGTGCATGGTGGAGAGCACCAGATGGCCTGTTTCGGCGGCCGAAATCGCGGTCTCGAATGTTTCGCGATCACGCATTTCACCGATCAGGATGATATCGGGATTTTGACGAAGCACAGCCCGTATGGCCAATTCGAAGTTGGGCACGTCGAGACCGATTTCACGCTGTTGAAAAACCGATTTGTCATCCTGGAAGGTAAACTCGATCGGGTCCTCCAGCGTGATGATATGGCGGTCCATCGTTTGGTTGATCCAGTTGAGCATCGCCGCCATGGTCGAGCTTTTGCCCGAACCGGTAGCCCCGCAAATCAGCAAAATGCCGTCTTTTGCCTTGGTCAGCTCTATGATGGGCTGGGCTTCCAAGCTAAGCTGCTCAAAGGTGGGAACGGCGGATTTGATGTGTCGGAAAACCAGACTTACGGTGCCGCGCTGGTGAAAGGCGTTTACGCGAAACCGACCAACTTCGGGAGCGTAGTAGGCGAAGTCCACCTGACCATGGTTGAGCCAGTTTTGCGCGAACACCGGCGGCACATGTTCGCCGACGAAGTTTTCCGCCTCGTCATGCAGAATGGGGTCCATGTCCACGGGCTTCAGCCGACCGGAAAGACGCACACAGGCCGCCTTGCCGGATTTGATGACGATATCGCTCGCGCCGGATTCGACCGCGAGTCTGAGCAGGTCATTAAAGAGTTCTGTGTGCGGTGTCATGCGTCTCGGGTTCGGAAATAACGTTGCGCCCGGAGTATTTCACCATGCCATGCCGCGCAAGGTATCGTTTTACAAACCCTCATGAAAAAGCGCCCGTTCACCGGCACAATAACCGCCCTCGTCACCCCCTTTCGCAAACAGGCCGTCGCTTTCGACGATCTCGCCAAACTGGTGGAGGCGCAGATTAAGGCGGGCATTAACGGCTTGGTCCCGGTCGGAACCACCGGCGAGTCCCCCACCCTTTCCCACGACGAACACATTGATGTCGTCCGTGCCACCGTCGAGGCCGCGCGCGGTCGCGTCCCCGTTATCGCCGGCACCGGATCCAACTCCACCTCCGAAGCCGTGCAACTCACCGCCGAGGCCACCGCCGCCGGTGCCGACGCGGTCCTCGTCGTCGCTCCCTACTACAACAAACCGTCCCAGGAGGGTGTTTTTGGATACTTCTGCGCCGTCGCCGAAGCCACCGACAAACCCGTGATCCTCTACTCGATTCCAGGTCGTTGCGGCATAGAGATTGCCGTGAGCACGGTGGAGCGGCTGCGCGCCAAGTATTCAAACATTCGATACATCAAGGAGGCCGGTGGCTCCGTTGAGCGGGTGGACCAGCTCAAGCAGGCCATGGGCGACGACATCATCGTGCTTAGCGGCGACGATGGTCTCACCCTGCCGTTCATTTCCGTGGGCGCCGAGGGCGTCATCAGCGTCGCCTCCAATCTACTGCCCGGACAAGTCGTGCGACTCGTGGATCTCGCCCTCGCCGGAGAGCTGGCCAAGGCTCGCGCCGCCCATCGCAAACTTTACCCGGTGTTCAAATCGCTCTTCATCGAACCCAATCCCGTGCCCGTGAAGTTCGCCATGCGCCGCGCCGGAATCATCGGCTCCGCCGAGGTGCGTTCGCCGCTCGCCTCCATCGGAAAACCCGCCACCGCCGCGTTGCTCGCCGCGCTCGCCGCCTACGAGAGCGCGACCAAATCCAAAAAATAAGCATCACTGCCATGTCGCTTAAGATCGCCATCATCGGAGCCAAGGGCCGGATGGGCCAGGCCAACATCGTCGCCGCCCGCGAAGCCGGAATGGAAGTCGTCGCCACCCTCGACCAAGGCGACGACCTCGCCACCGGCGTTCGTGCCGCCGACGCCGTCATCGACTTCAGTTTTCACACCGCCACCGGCTCGATCATCGAGCTATGCGCGGCGCACGGCAAAGCGCTTGTCGTCGGCACCACCGGCCACACCGCCGAGGAAAAAAATGCCCTGCTCGCCGCCGCCGGTAAAATTCGCTGCGTCTGGTCCGGCAATTATTCGGTCGGCGTGAATCTCCTCTTCGCCCTCACGCGCCGCGCCTCCGCCATCCTCGGCGCCGACTACGACGCCGAGGTGATCGAGATGCACCATCGCTTCAAAAAAGACGCCCCCAGCGGCACCGCCGCCCGCCTGCTCGAAATCATCCTCGAAGAGAGAAAACTCACCGCCGATGCGCTTCGTCACGGTCGCAAGGGCATCACCGGCGAACGCACCTCCGCCGAGGTCGGTATCCACGCGCTTCGCGGCGGCGACGTGGTGGGCGACCACACCGTCATGTTTGCCGCCTTGGGCGAGCGCGTTGAACTTACCCACAAGGCTTCCGATCGCGGTATCTTTGCCCGCGGCGCGGTGCGCGCCTGCCAGTGGGTCGTCGCCCAACCCGCCGGAGTTTACGACATGCAGGACGTGCTCGGTCTCAAATAATCGCAAAGCCTCCGTCTCCGCATTCACCCCACGTCCCGCCACCCTGCAGGTTGGGCGAGCTTGATTAGTCCGCGGGCAAAAACGGAAATGCCGGGGCCACGACAAAATTTCGGGAAGTATCCCCGCTGAAGAGGTTTTGTTGACGAGGCCCGAGATCGAGTTTCCGAACCCCGGCCTCCGGCGAAAAATCGAGATTCTTGAGGTCAACCCAAAACAAGTTCGGCGATACAACCGATTCGAAATAGTAGAGCAGATCCTTGTGATCCGCCACGACCCGCCAGCGAGTGGTGGAAAGGTTGGGCTCGTTGTCGATGCTGACCCCGTAAGGCGCGGAGACGTTGCGCATCACACTGAAAACGGCTGCGGCGGCCAAGCGAGGGTCATCGTGCTGCTCCACCGCGTTGATGAGAAAACTGGCCCGGGCGAAACGGTCTTCGGCGCGGCTTGTGCCCGGCAAAAAACTGAGCCCGTCGATGCGCGACCAATAACGCGTGATCGCCAGCTGATCTTCGAAAATGGGCTCGTTCGTCATGACTTGATGGCGCCGGTCGTGGTGAATGCGCAACACCCCCTCGACCCATTCCAGAATGGCACTGTCCCCCGACGCGTCCGACAGCGACAGATGTATGGTAGCAAGTCGTCCCGGTTGGTCGGGCACCTCCCCGGTCACGACATGCAGGGGATTCTCCCGCAGGTGGCCCACCGCTTCGGCGACCGTGGCGAACTGATCGAGCAGGTATTGCGGCCAAATCGAGAGCGACAATCGAGCCGTCTTCCCATCGTCCTCGGGATAAACAGAGCGGGTCATCCACAACGCGTTTACCATGAGCCCGGCTTCATTGAGTCCGTCCGAGGTCGCGATTTCGTAGCCGGTTATGACGACACTGCCGTATTTGGACGTCCATCTCGCAGAGCGTTCACCAGCCGCGCCGTCGCGTTCCATCCCGCGCGGCAACACCCACATGTTGCCCTCCCAGTCCAGTTTCCAGTCCATGCTGCGCCCGGTAAGCACGCGGCCCTCCGGCCCTTGATAAACGGCGCGCGTGCATGCATCCGCCGCGTTGCCGAACCACGCCAAAACCACAACGAAGTAGAGCGAAAACAAGCGGTCCGCGAGAAGCATGGAAGATCGGTTATTTGTTTACTGCTCAAAAAGCAACCCGCCCGCGCCGTCCCGCGGTTTGGGTCCAAACCGGCTCCGCCCATTATAACACATTGCAACTAGTCCCCGGGCTCGGTCGGAATTCATTTTTCGCATGATCACCTCCATTCAAGGCCTGCTCACCGAGGCCACTCCCCTGCGCGCCATCGTCGAGATCAACGGCTTCGGCTACGAAGTGAACATCCCCGTAACCACGGCGGAGAAGCTTCCCGCCACCGGCTCGCAGGTGAAGCTGCACACTCTGGTAATCTACCGCGAGGACGCCCAGACGCTCTACGGTTTCGCCACACCCGCCGAACGGGACTTTTTTCGCCTCATGATCGAGACCGTGTCGGGCGTGGGCCCCAAGCTCGCCCTCACCATCATGAGCCGCATGTCGCTCCCCGTATTGGAAGGCTCGATACGCAATGGCGACGTCGCCTCGCTTTCCAAGTGCCCGGGCATTGGCAAAAAAACCGCCGAACGCCTCGTGGTCGAACTCCGGGCCAAGGTCGGCGCGACCTCCGGCATCTCGCCCGTGGCGGGCGGTGCGGTCTCCATCACCGGCACCGGCGACGACCCGGGCGATGTGCCGCTTCGCGACGCCGTTCTCGCGCTCACCACCCTGGGCTACAAAGCGGCCGACGCCGACGCCGCGGTTCGCCGCGCGCAGATCGCCCTGGGTGCGGGTGCGAGCACCGAAAAACTGATCAAGCACGCGCTTTCTTCCTGAGTCGTTGCGCCATCAGCAAAAGGCGGAGCAGCCAGGCACCCCGCCCGCGCCGTCCTGCAAGGCTTGTCATTCGGCGGCGAGCGTTCGTCATTCGTGCCTCGCCGATGTCGCATCCGCTTTCACATTTTCTGCCCGCGTCTTTTGATCCCGCTCGCCCCGTGGCATTGATCGCCGGCCAAGGCCGCTACCCGGCGCTGGTCGCCGAATGCATTCGAGCCGCCGGCGTGCCGCTCCGCCTCATCGCCATGGACGAGGAAACCTCGGCGGAACTCCAGTCATCCTTTCCCGAATCTGACCGCGCGCTCGTTAAAGTCGGCAAGATCGGAGCCATGCTCAAAGCCCTGAAACGTTTCGATGCCGGCTATGCTTTCATGGCGGGCCAGGTCTCGCCCCGCCGTCTCTTCTCCGGCCTCCACCCCGACCTCAAAGCCCTTGCCATTCTTGCCACCCTAAAACGTCGCAATGCCGAAACCATCTTCGGCGCCATCGCTCGCGAGATCGAAGCCATCGGAGTCCATCTGCTCGACGCCCGTTCGTTCATCGACGCCCACCTCGCCACACCCGGCCAGATGACCCAAAAAAAGCTCCCCATTGATCGCGACTACGTGGAACACGGCCTCCACATCGCCCGCGAATCCGCCCGCCTCGACATCGGCCAGGGCTGCGTCGTCCGCAAGGGCACCGTCCTCGCCGTCGAAGCCTACGAAGGCACGGATGAAATGATACGCCGCGCCGGCACCTTGAGGACCGACGACTGTCTCTACGTCAAAACAGTCAAAGCCCGCCAAGACTACCGCTTCGACGTCCCTTGCTTCGGCCTAAAAACCCTCGAATTCCTCGACTCCGCCAATATCCGCGCCGCCGTGCTCGAAGCCGGCCGCGTCATACTCATCGACAAACCCGTCGTCCTCGCCCGCGCCAACGACCTCGGCGTCGCCCTCCACGGCGCGGAGTAATCGCTCCCCTCCCTCAGGTTTCAGGTTTCAAGTCTCAGCTTTCCTCGCTCATCCTTTCCGCCCATGGCCACCGCTCCCGTAATCCCCGTCGCCGTCAAAGGCGTCATGCCCACCGCCAACGGCTGCGCCGTCTTCCTCGGCGACGATGAAAAAACCTTCGTCATTTACGTCGATCACTCGGTCGGCAACGCCATCCAGATGTCGCTCGACGGCGTCAAAAAAGAGCGCCCCCTCACCCACGACCTCATAGGCCACTTGCTCACCGGCCTCGGCGCCACCCTCGAACACATCGTGATCAACGACGTCAACGAAGGCACCTTTTTCGCCCGTATCCTCGTTCGCATGAAAAACGAACTCGGCCAGAAAATCGTCGAACTCGACGCCCGCCCAAGCGACAGCATCGTCCTTGCCCTCGCCCACGGCCGCCCGGTTTTGGTGGCCAAAAAAGTTTACGACCAGGTGGACGACATGACCGAAATCCTCGAGCGCGTTCTTCGCCAACAAGCCGAGGCCGCCGCCGAGCAACCCGAGTCCGACGACGAAGAGGAAGACAAGTAAGGCATGCCGCGCTCGTGAGAGCGTGAACTCTCCCACTGGCCGCCTCGCCGACTCCCCGCCCCACGCGTTCCCGTGCATCCTGCCCTTCCCCAACCGCACATTCCCGGCCAGCCGCTCACCGCGCTCGCCCCCATGCAGGATGTCACCGACCTCGCCTTCATGGGCCTCATCTCCGACTACGGAGCGCCCGATTACTACGTCACCGAATTTCTCCGCGTCCACGCCAACTCCCGCCCCGAGGCCCACATCCTCCGATCCATCGATGAAAACCGCACCGACCGCCCCGTTTTCGCCCAACTGATCGGCGAGGAAATTCCCCACCTGGAACGCACCGTCGATCTCCTCCTGCGTCACCCCGTTGCAGGCATAGATCTCAACCTCGGCTGCCCTGCCCCCAAGGTTTACAAGAAAAACGTCGGCGGCGGCCTCCTCCGCGACCCCGACCACGTGGACGCCATCCTCGCCGCCCTCCGCGCCCGCGTCCCCGGTCTTTTCACCGTAAAGACGCGTATCGGCTTTGAGGATACGCGCCACTTTGACAAAATCCTCGCTTCCGTCGCCCGCCACCGGGTGGATCTCCTCGTCGTCCACGGTCGCACCGTGAAGGAGATGTATCGCAGCGAGGTCCACTACGACCAGATCGCCCGCGCCGTCCGCTCCGTCCCCTGCCCCGTCATCGCCAACGGCAACGTCACCAGCGCCCCCGCCGCCGCCCGCATCCTCGCCGAAACCGGCGCCGCCGGCCTCATGTGCGGCCGCCACGCCATCCGCAACCCCTGGCTCTTCCGCCAAATCCGCGAACACCTCGCCGGCACGCCGGTTTTCGCCCCTACCCTTCGCGATGTCCACGGCTACGTCCACGCCCTCTACCGCGCCACCGCCGCGGGCTTTTACGACAACCCTGTCGGCGACGGCTCCACCATCGAACGCGCCCACGTCGCGCGCATGAAAAAATTCCTCAACTTCGTCGGCCAGTCCGTCGATCCCGAGGGACGTTTCCTGCATGATATGCGCCGCGCCATGACCGAGGCGGAACTCTTCGCCGTCTGCGAACGCCACCTTCTCGCCGCCCCCGATAAACCCTTCGCCGCCGAGCCCTACCCGGGCGTCATCGCCCGCCCCAACTGCGAGACCCCCGACGCCGACGGGTGCTCCCTTGCGACCATCACCGCCTAGCCCGGATTCATTTGTCGCTCAGCAACGCCGCCAACTCGTCGCAAACCGCCGGCGATCCCGCGATGAACGGCACCCGCGCCATGTTCAGATCAAACACCCGCAGCGGAAAAAGTGGCCCCTTCAGATAACGCACCTCACCGCCCGCGCCCTGGCAGAAAGGCGCCGCCGCCGCGATGTCCC
Organism: Opitutaceae bacterium; assembly: GCA_036770725.1. Lineage (GTDB taxonomy): Bacteria > Verrucomicrobiota > Verrucomicrobiia > Opitutales > Opitutaceae > IMCC26134_A. Next base: position 2,886 of record DAIPIP010000050.1, on the reverse strand, counting down.
ACACCTTCACGTTGTGGTCCACCGCGCCATCCAGCAGCCCCGAACCGACGTAGGCTAGATGCAGCGTGCTGCTGCCCAGACCGCGTATCTTAAATTTGGATACGATCAACGATGCGTGCGGCGCGTAGGTTTTGTCCATCGGGCTGTGAAACCCCAGCAACCTCTGCCCCGCCCGCGTCTCGTTCGCCACCCGCACCGCCTTCTCCCCGTCCCACGCCCCGAACCCGGGACCACCGTGCAACAGGCTCCGCCGCGCCATGTCGTAGATCACCCCATACACAGGCACCCCGTCCTCCAAGAGCGCCAGCGAGATCGCGCAATACGGTATCCCTGTCGCGTAATTGTTGGTCCCGTCGATCGGATCCAGCACCCACGCGAACCGCGCCGAAAGCGCCATCGCCGCCGTTCCATCCCCAAGTTCCTCGCTCAAAAATTCGTCCTCCGCGAACTGCGCCCCCAGCTCCTGAAAAATCGCCTTCGATATCGCGATGTCCGCCGCCGTCACCCGCGAACCATCCTGCTTCCACTCGCTCCGCACCCGACCGAAATCCCGGTGCAAAAACTCCGTCTGCGCCAGAACGGCGAGCTTGGCGGCGGCGATGCGAGACAACAGTTCGGGCGAAGACATGCCCGACAAACTGCCCGCTCCCGCCACCCGATGACACGGAAAAAATCATTCTCCCTTCCCTTGACCTAGATCGCCTTCACCGCCGCCTCCACCCGCGCGAACGGCGCCAGCTCCGCCGAGCCGAACAACGCATGCCGCGTCAGCTTCGCCTTCACCAACCCCGGCGACGCGATCCCGCACAAAAACCGCGTCACCTGCCTCCCGCCCCCCAAGGCCTCAGGATACCTCGCGCGCAACTCCGCCAAAGCCTCCGCCGGCAGCACATAATCCACCCCGCCCCCGCCTCCCTCCCCGCGCTGCAGCCGCACCGCCCCTTCCCCGTCGCAGCGTCCGCAGTGCCCGCAATCCCGCCCTGGCTCCTCGCCAAAATACGCCAGCAGCCGCCGCACCAGACACCCTTCGCCGCCCAATAATTCCGCCACCGCCGCGCTCCTTTTCAAATCACTCTTCTCCCGCGTCGCGAAGCGCTCGCACAGCTCGCTCCACACCGCCTTCAAATCCTCCGGCACCCGCGCCACCCGATACCCCTGCCGCACACCCGCGACCTGCAATTCCAGATCGCCCCTCTCCTCCAAAAACGTGAGCGCCTTCACGATCCGATCCCGCTCTCCGCCCAGCGCCCGCGCTGCCTCGTCCAACACCACCGAATTCCAAATCCGCCCCGCCTTCGCCAACCCGAACAACGAACTCAAAAACTCTCGCCGCTCCCCCTCGAACCGCCCCAACACCGCCTCCGGGTCGCGTCGAAACTTCCACTGATACGTCGTGTAAAACGGCCCCGTCGCCTCGATCAATCCGCCCAACTCCAAATACGTCAGCGCCGTCGAAACCACCAACTGCCGGATGTCGTGCCGCCCCGACAACTCGTAGGTCGAAACATCAAACCGCTCCCCAGCCACGCGCCCCTCCAACAAGCCCTTGAGCAAATCCCGCAACGCCTCCCGTGTCGGCGTGTCGCCGTAGGTGAAATTCTCCAACACCGTCAGATCCTCGCCCGACGCCAGAATCTCACAATACGACGCCGCCCCGTCCCGCCCCGCGCGCCCGATTTCCTGCGCGTAGTTCTCTATGCTTTTCGGCAAATTGTAGTGATACACCGCGCGGATGTTCGCCTTGTCGATCCCCATGCCGAACGCGATCGTCGCCACCACCACCGTTTCCGTCCCCGCCATGAACCGGTTCTGCACCGCCTCCCGCGTCTCCGCCTCCATCCCCGCGTGGTAGGCCTCCGCCGGATAGCCCTCCGCCGCCAGCGCCTCCGCCACCTCCTCCGCCGTTTTCTGCAAGGTCACATACACGATCGACGGACCGCGCGGCCGCTCCCGCAACCTCGCCAACAACACCCCCAACCGCTCGCCCGGCGCGCACGCCGTCGCCCGCAGATAAAGATTCGGCCGATAAAACCCCGTGTGGACATGCGCCGCCGGCTCGATCTCAAACGCCCGGCAAATGTCCTTCGCCACCTCCGGGGTCGCTGTCGCCGTCAGCCCCAACACCCGCCCCACCCCGAGCTCCCGCGCGAACCCCGCCAACTTCAAATAATCCGGCCGAAAATTGTGCCCCCACTCCGAAATGCAGTGCGCCTCGTCGATCACCAGCAGGTCGATTTTCAGCGTCTTCAACTTCGCCAAAAACCGCTCGTTCGAAAACCGCTCCGGCGCCACATACAACAACTTCAACGTCCCCGCCCGCAGCGCGTCCTGAATCCCCTCAAACGCCTCCCGCGACACGCTCGAATCCAGCCGCGCCGCCGCGATTCCCCGCCCCAGCAAAAAATCCACCTGATCCTTCATCAGCGCGATCAACGGCGACACCACCACCGTCAGCCCCTCCAGCATCAGCGCCGGCAACTGGTAGCACAGACTTTTACCGCTCCCGGTCGGAAACACCGCCAACGCAGAGCGCCCGGCCAACAAGTGCCCGATCACCTCCGCCTGCCCCGCGCGAAACCCCTCAAATCCAAAGTGCTCGCGCAATACCCGCCTCGCTTCGTCCGCATGTGAATCATTCATTCGCCCACCCTGCCACCCAGTTGACCAAACGCACCCAAAAACAGAAAAGCCGCTGGTATTCAGCGGCTTAAAATGGTGGACCCTACTGGACTCGAACCAGTGACCTCTTCCATGTCAAGGAAACGCTCTAACCAACTGAGCTAAGGGTCCGGGGAAAAACGGGACGCGGAGTAAGGACAACCCCGCCCAAACTCGGCAAGAACAAATCTCACGAAATCCAGACAGGCCCCTATACATCCTGACCCA
>DAIPIP010000224.1:0-4068 GCA_036770725.1 Opitutaceae bacterium | reverse complement strand
AAAAGGGCATGTGACGCTGGCACACCTCCCTTTTCGCCGCCTTGGCCGCAGCCAAGAATCACTCCGTCATTTTATCGCTTACCTCTGCAATCAAGCACTGGTCGGGGCAGACCGGACGGGTTACGCCGCCTGGCGAGCGGCGCTCCTTGGGCGGGAGATACCCAGTGTTTACCCGCTGATAAAAGCGCGAAACCGTCCTTCGCGACCTTTGCGCTGAAACTCCAACCGTTTAGGGGGTTGGTTTGATGCGGGGTCCGCGCTCCGGGTGGAGCGCGGATGGGGTGGGCGGTTTCCGGCGGGTTTTGTCGCCGGATAACGCGTGATCAACCCTTGATGGCACCGGCGGAGAGGCCGCGGACGAAGAGGCGCATGCAGAAGAGGAAGATGATGATGAGCGGGATCGAGGCGATGAAGTAGGCGGCCATGATCTGGCCCCACTGCTTCACGTATTCTCCGTCCAGGTAGATCAGGCCCACGCCCAGGGTGAACAGTTCCTTGTCGCGCAACACGATGAGGGGGAGGAGGAAGTCGTTCCATTTTCCGAGGAAGGCCAGAATCGCGAGGGTGCCGAGAATGGGTCCGGACATGGGAACGACCACGTTGACGATTTGCTTGAAGTGGCTGGCTCCATCCATCTCGGCCGCCTCGAAGAGATCCTTGGGCAGGTCCTCGATGAAGTTGCGCAGCACGAAAAGATTGAACACCTGGCCGCCGGCGATGCCGACGATGATGAGCGCCCAGAGGGTGTTGAGCAGGTTCATGTCCTTGAGCAGCGTGAAGAGCGGCACGATGTTGGCGACGCCGGGCAGGAGCATGAGCAGGATGAACGCACTCCAGAGCACGCCGCTGAAGGGCATCTTATATCGGGCGAAGAAATACGCGCCGATGAGCGCGAGGAACAGGGTGACGACGGTCCCGGTGACGGCGACGAAGACGGTGTTGGCGATGTAGGGGCCGATGAGGGCGAGGCCGAAGCCCCAGTTGGTGAGTTTATAGACGCCGAGGTCGAAGCGCATTTCGCCGCCTTGGAAGGTGGTGTCGCCACGAGGCGGGATGACCTCGCCTTTGAAGACCTCGGTCCAGAGGGCGTTGCGATCTCGGGTGAACATGCTTTCGTCGGGCGCCTGGAAGGTCTCGGTGACGCTGAAGGGGGCCGAGGGCACCCAGGGGTTCTGAATGAAGGAGGCGTTGTCCTTAAACGACACCTGCATCATCATGTAGAACGGGAAAAGCTCGATGATGATGAAGGCCAGGATGACGATGTGTTTGGGCCAGTCGCGTTGTTTGTAGGAACCGACGGAATCTTTAAGCACGCCGCTCATTTTTCGACCCTCACGTATTTGTTGTTGATGTAGGTAAGCCCGAGGATGAACACGAAAAGCACCATGCCGACGGCGCAGGCGTAGCCGAATTCTCCGGCGATGAAGGCGCGGTTATACATCCACAGGCCGGGCACCATGCCGCGGCCTCCGGGGCCGCCGGCGTCGCCGAGCAGGAGTAGTTGGAGACCGAAGCCCTGAAGGGTGCCGATGATGAGCAACACGAGGGAGAGGCGGACTTGGGTGAGGATGAGCGGGAGCTCGATGTAGAGGAATTTTTGAAAGGGGCCGACGCCGTCGAGTTCGGCGGCCTCGTAAACTTCCTGGCCGATGGATTGCAGGCCGGCGAGGTAGATGAGCACGCCGACGGTGCCGATCCAGGGGAAGCCCCAGATGAAGAGGGCGGGGAGGATGAGTTCGGGCTGGGAAAGCCAGCCGATGGGGGCGTCGGCGAAGAACACGCCCCAGCCGAAGGTGGTATCGAGGCTGACGAGCAGGGATTTGATACCGGTGAAATCGAGGACGTTGTTCAGGACGCCGAGATTGGGGTCGAAGAAGAATTTCCAGATGAAGAGGGTGACCAGGCCGGGCACGATCATCGGCACGACGAGGAGCACGCGGTAGAGATACTGGGCGCGATCACTTTTGAGGCGGTGGATCATCACGGCCATGGCGATGGACGGGATCATCTTGAAGAGATTAAAAACGATCAGAATGGAGACCGTGATGAAGGAGTCCCAGAGGACTTTGTCGCCGAAGGCGCGCTTGAAGTTGTCGAAGCCGACGAGCTGTTTGTTATCGCCGCCCTGCCAGTCGAAAAAGCTGTGGTAAATGGCGCTGGCGGCGGGAAAATACGAGAAGGTCGCGACCAGCAGGAGCGAGGGAACGATAAAGAAATAAAGCTTCCACTCGCGGAGCGCTTTTTGTGGGGAGATGGGCAGGGCCATGGGATCGTTTTGGGGTGGAGGCGGAGCCGGTCGCCGAGGCGATCAGGGACGAGGCAAGAGTTAATTAACGGGAACTGTCCCCAAGCTTGCCAAGCGCAATTTCCCTTCTCGTGTGCCAACGTTTGCGGGCAATGCGGCGTTTGTTGGCGAGGCTGGCCGGGGCGGCCGGGGCGGCGGATTACTGCGCTTGTTTGGCGACCTTGAATTCCTTGGGTTTTTGGCCCTTGGGCAAGGCGAGCAAATCGTAGTCGCGCGCGCCGGTGATGGTGACCTCGGCAAATTCGCCGACGGGCAGGGTGCGGGGCACATAGACGCGGCCGTCGATGTCGGGGGCGTCGGCTTCGCCTCGGGCGACGCCGGGCTCCTCGACAAGCACGCGAAGGGTTTTGCCGATGTAGCGTTCGCTGACTTCGGCGGCGATCTCGCGCTGGAGGAGCATGGTCTGGCGGTAGCGGGCGTCCTTTAGCTTGGTGGTGAGCTGCTCTTCCATCTTGGCGGCCTTGGTGCCCTCTTCTTGGGAGTAGCGGAAAACGCCGAGGCGCTCGAATTTCGTGTCGCGGATGAACTCGCAGAGTTCGGCGACGTCGGCCTCGGTCTCGCCGGGGAAGCCGACGATGAAGGTGGTGCGGACGGCGATGCCGGGGATGCCGGCGCGGATGCGGACGATGAGGTCGCGGATGAATTGGCTGTTGGTCTCGCGCTGCATGCGGTCGAGCATGTTGTCGCTGATGTGCTGGAGGGGGATGTCGATGTAGCGGGCGACCTTGGGGCACTCGGCGATGGTCTTGATCAACTCGTCGGACCAGTGGGCGGGGTGGGTGTAGAGGAGGCGGATCCAGAAGTCGCCGGGGATGGCGTCGAGCTCGCGGAGGAGGGTGGTGAGGGCGGTTCCGCGCGAGGAATCGACGGGGGAGCGCGGGTTGGGGCGCTGTTCCCAGGTGTCCATGCCGAAGTAGGTCGTGTCCTGGGAGATGAGGTTGATCTCCTTCACGCCCTCGGCGACGAGCTGGCGGGCCTCGGCGACGACGCTTTCGACGGAGCGCGAGCGGTGGCGGCCGCGGATCTGGGGGATGATGCAGAAGGCGCAGGGGTGGTTGCAGCCCTCGGCGATCTTGATGTAGGCGGTGTGCTTGGGGGTGAGGCGGAAGCGCGGGGTGTCGTAGTCGGGGATGTAGGTGCTCCGGCCTTCGATGAAATTTTGCGGGGCGGCGCCGGCGGGGCGTTTGAAGCCGGTGAGTTCCTCGATGATGGGGGCGACGCGGGTGATCTGGTCGAGGCCGATGAAGGCGTCCACCTCGGGAAGTTCGGACGGGAGGTCTTTTGAGAAACGCTGGGACATGCAGCCGGCGACGATGAGTTTTTGGCCGGCGCGGCGCTTTTTCATGCCGCGAGCTTCGTGGGCTTCGAGGATGTGGTTGATGGATTCCTCCTTGGACGAGTCGATGAACGAGCAGGTGTTCACGATGATGACGTCGGCCTTGTCCTGATCGGGCACGACGACCATGCCGGCTTGGTGAAGGTGGCCGACCATGATCTCGCTATCGACGAGGTTTTTCGCGCAGCCGAGGGAGACGAGGGAGACTTTGACCGTGCTCATGGGAGAGGGAGGAAGAGACGAGGGACGAGGGACGCTGACGGGAGGAGGCGGGGCGGGGCTGGCGAGGTCGGGAGGGAGAGACGAAGGCGGGCGTTGCGGGCGGGGCGGGATGCGCAAACGCAAAAACCGCGGCTTTGTGGGCCGCGGTTTTTTTGCTGTCGGCGAGAAGCGCTTACTTCTTGGCTTTCGCGGCCTTCTTGGCGGC
>DAIPIP010000223.1:0-4086 GCA_036770725.1 Opitutaceae bacterium | reverse complement strand
GATTATCAGCGGTGGCGCGAAGTGGCTACGAGGTCCCCAGGAGGACGCTTACGGAAAAGTAGGGGCTTCGCTTGCGAAGCCCGCGACCGCGCCCCCCGCCCCATCCGCCCTCAGCCCTCCGCCCACAAAAAAACCGCCGGAAAATTCCGGCGGCCTTTTTGTTTTCAAACGGGTTATGCCACGCGATCTCAACCGAAGATCTCGTCGGCCTTAAAGAAGCGCGCGATCTCGATCTGGCCGTTTTCGACGCTGTCGGAGGCGTGAACGACGTTCTTCATCATCTCGGTGCCGAAGTCGCCGCGGATGGTGCCCTTGGCGGCCTTGCGCGAATCGGTCGGGCCGAGCAGGTCGCGCACCTTGGCGACGACATCGTCACCCTTCAAGGCGACGATGATCACGGGGCGCGAGCTCATGAACGCCTCGATCTCGGGATAAAAGGGCTTGTCGGCCACATGGGAATAATGCTCACGGAGCTGGGCCGAGGTCAGTCGGGCCATCTTGCAGCCAACGATCTCGAAACCGGCTTTTTCAAAGCGGTCCACGACGTTGCCCACATGCTTCTGCTCCATGCAGTCAGGCTTACAAATAATCAGGGTTTTCTGCATAAACGCCGAGATAAACACCGCGCCCCCCGCCAAAGGGAAGCCCGATTTTCCCTAATTCCGCCGCGCCCGCCCATTTTCCACCGGCCCCGCCGCCGCTCCGCGCTTGCCCCGCCTCGCCCGCCCCGCGTGACTCGCTCCCTCGCTCCATGCTCCAGACCCTGCGCATCCGCAACCTCGCCCTCCTCGAAGAAGTCGCCCTCGATTTCGAATCCGGTTTCACCGTCGTCACCGGCGAGACCGGCGCCGGTAAAAGCATCCTCCTCGGCGCCCTCGGTCTGCTCGCCGGCGAACGCGCCGACAAAACCATCATCCGCCAGGGCGCGCCCGCCTGCGAGGTCGAGGCCGCCCTCTACTTCGAAAAACCCGCCCGCCTCGACGCCCTCCTCGCCGAACTCGACCTGCCTCCCACCGAGGACGGTCTGCTCGTCCTGAAACGCAGCCTCCCTCGCGAAAAAGCCCCGCGCATCAGCGTCAACGGCGGCCTCGCCACCCTCTCCGCCCTCCAGCGCCTCGGCGAAGCCTGGATCGATTTTCACGGCCCCAGCGAACCCCGCCGCCTCCTCAAGGAATCCTGCCAGCTCGAACTGCTCGACCTCTTCGCCCGCGACGAAAAAGAACTCACCGCCTACCACGTCGCCTACCGCGCCTGGCGCGATCTCGTCGCCGAACGCGAACGCCTCACCCACGAGACCCGCCTCGCCCCCGACCAGCTCGCCTTCATCGAGACCCAGCTCGCCAAGCTCGACGCCCTCGAACTCACCGACGAGTCCATCGCCACCCTCGAACGCGACTTCTCCCGTCTCAACCGCGCCCAAGAACTCACCCAACTCTGCTCCGCCCTCGAAAACGGCCTCGCCGGCGACGACGGCGTCACCACCCGCCTCGGCGCCATCCTCCGCGAGGCCCACCAACTCGAACAACTCGACCCCGCCAGCCGCCCCCTCGCCGAGCGCCTCCACGCCGCCAGCATCGAGCTCAACGACCTCGCCGACGAGGTCCGCACCCTCGGCGGCCAGTTTAACTTCGACCCCGAGCAAGCCGAGCAACTCACGCAAAACATGACCGCGTGGCTCGACGCCAAACGCCGCCACGGTCCCGACGTCGCCGCCGTCGCCGAGGCCCGCGAGGAACTCCGCCGCCGCATCGAGATTCAGGGCGACCTCGAAGGCGCGCTCATCCGCCTCGACAAACAAATCGCCGACGCCCACCGCGCCGCCTCCGCCGCCGCCCGCGCCCTCCGAGCCCGCCGCGAAAAAGCCTCCGCCGAACTCGCCAAGGTCGGTGCCAAAAGCATCGCCCGCCTCGGCTTCAAAAAAGCCGAGTTCCTCGTCCGCCTTGTCGCCCTCGCCGAACTCGGCCCGCAGGGCGACTGCGGCGTCGAGTTCCTCTTCTCCCCCAACGTCGGCGAAGCCCCTCTCCCGCTCTCCCGCATCGCCTCCAGCGGCGAACTCGCCCGCGTCATGCTCGCCCTCAAGACCGTGCTCGCCGACCTCGACGGCGTGCCCGTCCTCGTTTTCGACGAGGTCGACGCCAACGTCGGCGGCGAGATCGGCCGCGTCGTCGGCGAGCAAATGGCCGAGATCGCCTGCGGCCACCAGGTCCTCTGCATCACCCATCTCCCGCAAGTCGCCGGCCTTGGCGACCGCCACCTCGTGGTCGAGAAAGATCAGTCCGGCGAGCGCGCCGTCGTCACCATAAAACCAATACACGGCAAAAAAACCGAGCGCATCGACGAGCTCGCCCGCATGCTCGGCGACCGCCACGCCAAGAGCGCCCGCCAGCACGCCGAGGAACTCATCAAGGGTTGAGTCCCCCGCCCCTGCCCGCATTCTGCACTCCGAATCTTCGCGCTCCTTCGCGTCTCTTCGCGGTTTACCCTCCTCCTTTTCACCATGCGCCACTGCCTTTATCCCGGCACCTTCGACCCCATCACCTTCGGTCATCTCGACGTGCTGGAGCGCGCCGCGCGCCTCTTCGACAAGGTCACCGTCAGCGTCGCCGCCAACCCAGGCAAAGGCCCCCTCTTCAGCCAGGATCGCCGCGTCGAGCTCGTCCGCGCCGTCACCGCCCACTTGCCCAACGTGCAGGCCGTGCCGTTCGACGGCCTGCTCGTGGATTTCGCCCGCAAACAAAACGCCATCGCCGTCATCCGCGGCATCCGCGCGCTCTCCGACTTCGAGTTCGAGTTCAACATGGCGCTCATGAACCGCCACCTCGAGCCCACCCTCGAAACCATCTTCGTGATGCCGCGCGAGACCTACAGCTACACCAGCTCCAACCTCGTCAAACAGGTCGCCAAGCTCGGCGGCGACGTCTCCCACTTCGTCCCGCCCGTCATCGTCGCCGCCCTCAAGGAAGCCCACGCCAAACCGCACGCATAATTCGCGCCGCCCTCGCCGCCCACCCCCCGATGCCCGACCAGCCTTCGCCGCCCCGTCCTCCCGCCGCTCCGCTCGAACCGCTCCCGCCACCACCACCCGAGGCCGTCGCCCACTTCGCGCCCGACGTGCTCAAACGCCTCGCCGACTATGGCGAACAACTCGCCACCGGCGGCGTGGTCCGCGGCCTCATCGGTCCTCGCGAGGTCCCGCGCCTTTGGGACCGGCACCTGCTCAACTGCGCCGCCCTCGCCGAAGCCATCGGCGAAAAAGAAACCGTAGCCGACATCGGCACCGGCGCCGGCCTCCCCGGCCTCGTGCTCGCCCTCGTGCGCCCGGACCTCAAAATCATCCTTGTCGAGCCCCTCCAACGCCGCTGCGAGTTCCTTCAGGAGATGATTCTGCGCTACCGCTTCGGCCCGCGCGTCACCATCCGTCGCGGCAAGGCGCACCTCGTCCGCCCCTGCGATGCCGACGTCGTCACCTCCCGCGCCGTCGCCGCGCTCGAGACCCTCGCCGGCTGGAGTTTCCCCCACCTCAAACTCGGCGGACGCCTGCTCGCCCTCAAAGGCGACCGCGCCGAAGAAGAACTCGCCGCCGCCCTCCCCGAACTCGCCCGCTGGTCCGCCGACACCGAGTCCCGGGTCATCACCGCCGGCGAAGCCTGGCTCCCCGCCCCCATCAAAATCGTCAGCGCCCCCCGCAGAAAATAAACGCGGCTCCGCGCCTCGCCCTTTCTTGTAGCCCGTTTCGTAAGAAACGGGACTCCGCCCGCCCCGTCCTCTTCTCACGGCACCGCCAGCCGTCGCGCCAACTCCGCCTCGTCGATCACCACGACTCCGAGGCTCCTCGCCCGCTCCAGCGTCCCCCCGGGATTTTCCCCTGCCACCACCAGCGTCGTCTCGCGCGTCACGCCCGAGCCCACCCGCGCGCCCGCCGCGCGCAACGCCTCCTCCGCCTCCTTGCGCGTCCACCGCGCCAGCCTCCCCGTCACCACCACCGTTTCCCCCGCCAGCACCCCGCCCCCGCCCATCGCCGGCCCCGTGCGCCCGCCGCGGCGCCCCGAGGCGCCACCCCGCCCGGCGCGCCCGCGCCAACCTGGC
>DAIPIP010000222.1:0-4100 GCA_036770725.1 Opitutaceae bacterium | reverse complement strand
GCGGCGTAGCGAAATATTCGCGACGCCGCGCCCAGTCCGGCGCGGGTGCGCTGCGGCGAACGCATTGGGGCCGACGCGCGCCAGCTTTTCACCAAGGCCCGGGCGTGCTTGCTGCCTAACTTCTTCGACTCGGGCGCAGTTCCTTTTTTAGGGAATCTCGCGCGGCACGGCTTCTGGATCAAAGCCGACTGGCGGCGAGTGCTGAGCCAGCGCCTTGTTGATGGTGTTGCACAAACCATCTGGAAGTTTCTCCACCACTTCGGCATGGGCTTCGTTCCAGTCCTCCCGTTTGGCCACGACGGAGATCGTGACGGGGTGCGGCTTTCCGTTGGCCGTATGCATCGAGCCGAGGCCACGCAGCGATTCGACTTCGATAACGCCTATCTTCTCCAAACGTCGTCCGGGGAGCTTCTGCACCGTGGCCGCCAGTTTCCGCCACTGACCAGACAGGGGAATAATCGCCAAGCGGCTTACCGACGTATTCGGGCCCTTGAAAAGACTGGTGGAAATGCGCCCGGTTACGGGATCGTATTTGTCGGAGCAGAGCGCGCGGGCGATCTCCTCCCCGGCCGCCAAGATCATGCCCAAGTGCGATTGAGGCGTTGCGCGAGAGCCTCGAGGTCGTTGGTCGAGCCTTCCTCGCTTCCGCTTTCGATGAAGTAATCGGCGCCGGTTGGGTTCGCGGTCACGCTCACCGTGGTTTCGTCACGCGCTTCCCATTGCAGGGAGAGGAACCCTTCGTCGGTAACGAACAGACTCGGGGGCGTGCGACCGGTTGGGATGCGCAAACCGTCGAGCAGGCTTTCGAAATTCAGGTAAGTGCCCCACGCGATGGCGTGGCTACCGGGACCGGCCCAGCCATCGGGCCATTTGCTGAAATCGCGGAACCGTTGCCAGGCGGCGTCGCCAAGTTTGCTGAAAACCAAACTGGAAAGCGTGGGCGGAATGCCAGGACTATCGATCCAGCCGGTGACTTGGGGAGTCAGCCGAAAACCCATGGCCTGCAGGCGACGCTCCAGGTCACTTATATAATGGGGCACAGGAAATTCAGCGAGAGGAGGCATGTGCGAACGAGTGAGATCAGTATTCAGGATCCAAGGTTGCAAGGAAACTTGGCTTTAACAACTCGCCAAAGAAGAGGTGTTTTTGAACTTTGTGCGCGTAGTCGAAAGCCGGCACGGTCGCTTCCCAAAACTTGTCGACCGGCACGGAAAACCCCATGTCCACATCCAACAGGGTTCCTTGTTGGCTGTTTTTGTCTGCGTCCTTGATTGCCGGATGGGTGATCTGCACCTCGACGATCGGCACTGAAGCTTTTCCCGAGGCAGCGTGCTGACGATGTGGAGCGGCTGGGCTATCTCGCTCTTGCCGCCTATGGATAGATCGACCTGAAGACATTCGGGCAGGGGATGAGGGAAAAAATCGGTGTAGCGCAGACCCAAGCGCTCCGGTGTTCCGATGATGGCGAGCGGGCGAATGCGATCCAAAACCCAGGCCAGCGACTCACGATAGACCGTCCAGCCCGGATACTCGGCACCCACGGGAAGGCTGAGGAACAAGCAACGCGGGCCGACATTGAGCGCCAACTGCTCGCCCTGCATGACTACGGTCGGATTGTAGCGCAGTTCAGGAAAAAGGTTACCCGCGTCGGGCAGCGGCATGTGCGGCAACTCCGTGCGTTTGGGGAAACGTTCCTGGACGGCGCTGTAGATCATGCCGGGCACAAAGGATGCGCTAAGCTCGGTTTGAAAACGCACCTCAACCACGGTGTTGATGATCGAGCAGGGCGTGATGCGCGTGGGCAGACGCGGCGAGGCGGGCGAGGTGGAATCGGACATGGCAGGCGGAATCAGAGGGCGGTTAGGTGGTCGCCGAGATGTTAGGTGAGGCTCCACTTGCGGGTGGGGCGAGGGCAAGCTTCGGACACACGAAATGTGGGTTGGGTTTCTATCGGACGATATCAGGACCTTGTTCGGGCAGCGCATTCAAACCGCGCGGCGGCAGGGGGGAAGAGACCGAGGGAAACTTAGTCGGCAAGGTCATGCGCCTAGCTAAATCACTCGCCCCGCAAACTTATTTTTAATCGGCTGAGCGGGGTGGATCGTAAGGGGTCGGGGCGTTGTTTGTTGATCTTTATCCTCACGCCAAGCGTTTCCGCCAGTAGTCGGGGTGCCGTTTTACGTGCGCGACGGCGACCAGTTGCAGGCGGTCGGGGCGCTCGGCGAAAATCACAACGTAAGGGAAGCGGCGAGCGCGGTGGCGGCGGGTGCCATGACGCCATGCGCCATGTCGCCGGGGCGCGGCTTCAATCTCGGCTACCAAGCGACGTATTTCTTGATAAAACCGCTCACCGAGGGCGCTTGATTTATCGGCGTAAAATTCGATGGCGGCCAAAAATTCCGCCTCGGCCTCGGGGTGGAATATCGCGGGTTTCTTCACCGGCGGGCGAGCACACGGCGGGCGCGGGCGAAGACTTGCGCGGCGGGCACGCCTTGCACGCGGCCGCTATCCAAATCGTCCAAGCGGCTTTTCACGGTGTCGGCCCAAGCTTCCTCGACCGCCGGGGCGAAGCTGGTTGGCCAAAGCTGGGCGTTTAGGCGCTCGGCGACCTGCTGGCGGGCTTTGCGTGGCAGGCGGAGGATTTCGGCCTCGATCTGTTCAACGGTGGTCGTGCTCATGATGTGGACGTTGCGGGCTCGTCGCTCGCTGGCAACCGTCTCGACGGGTGTAGGCGGCGGTTTCGTAAAGCGTGGCTTCGATGGCGCGGACGCGGTCCTGCTGCGCGCAGCAACGGGATACAAAGGCGGCGGTGAGTGCGCCGGCTCCGGCATCGAGCAGGCGCACGGTGGACGGGAGCGGGCCGAAGAGGGACGCCATGAAATCGGCCACCGGCGACGGGGTGAGGAGTTCCTCCTGGCGTCTTCTGGGGGGAGCGATTTCGGCGGCCAGCGGCATGTGTGGCCGGAAAGTGAACACGGGGCAAACACGGGGCAAGGGCGGAGGAAATCGAGGCCCCAAAATCGAGGAACCGACACGGCGAAGTGGAACGGAGGCCGGTGCAGGCGTTGACCGACAAGCGGCTGTCGGCGTTTTTCGTGGATGCGGGGTTGTGACGCAAAAAGCCCCGGCGGGGGCCGGGGCTTTGGTAGGCTTTGGAGACGATGCAGGCGGGACGCCTGCGCTACTTTAGACGGCGGCGAGGGTGATCTTCGCCGGGTCGTGGCGGTAGATTGTTTTCGGGAAGTCTGCGGTGGGGGGGAAGGGCACCACTTTTTGGAACTTCGCCAGGCTCGCGCTCCAGTTGTCCACAAGGGCCTTGGCGTGGGGGCTGCCGGTGAGGCGGGCGTGGAGGGCGATCAAGTCGCGCAGGCTGTCGGCCTCGGCTCCAGCTTCGAGGCGCTCCAAGCCGATCATCGCGGGGTTGATCTTCTTCGCGAACGTATCCGTTTCGTCATACACGAAGGCCACGCCGCCGCTCATGCCGGCGCCGAAGTTCACGCCCGTCGGGCCGAGGATGACCACGATGCCGCCGGTCATGTATTCGCAGCCGTGGTCACCCACGCCTTCGACCACCGCCGTCGCGCCCGAGTTGCGCACGCCGAAACGTTCACCCGCGCGGCCCGCCGCGAAGAGGTGGCCGCCGGTGGCGCCGTAGAGACAGGTGTTGCCGATGATGGACTGGTCCTTCCAGACGAAGGTCTCGGTGGGCTTGGGGCGGATGATGATCTCGCCGCCGTTGATGCCCTTGCCGACGTAGTCGTTGGCCTCGCCGGTGAGGGTGAGGCGCACGCCGTTGACCAGGAAGGTGCCGAACGATTGGCCGGCGCTGCCGGTGAAGGAGAGGTCGATGGTGCCGGAGGGCAGGCCTTCGTCGCCGTTGAGGAGCGCGATCTGGCCGGAGAGCATGGTGCCGACGTCGCGGTTGACGTTGGTGATCTTGTAGCGGCGAACGAGGCTCTTGGACATCTTGAGCAACACGTCGCGGGCGTCCTGCACGATGGCTTCGTCGAGCGAGCCTTCGTTGCCGAAGCGCTCGTTGCGCTCGCGGGTGTGGTAGCGGTCCATCTCGCCCGAGGGATCGGGGTTGTGGAGCAGGCCGG
>DAIPIP010000049.1:1678-17805 GCA_036770725.1 Opitutaceae bacterium | reverse complement strand
GAGGTTTCGCTACGCGAAACGAGGGGTGTCGATGGTTCGGCCAATGGCCTCGGAGAATAGGGTGATGATGCGTGTGAGATTACGGGGAAGGATTTGCGATTGCGGCGGGCGGGGAGGCGTGGCGAAGGTCACGGGCATGAACATGTGGATGCGCTGGATGCGGCTGGTGGTCATGGGGTTGGTGTTGGCGGGAGTGGTCGGCGGGGTCGCGGCGAGCGGGGGCGAGCGGGAGAGGTTGACGGAGTTGCGCAAGGAGATCGCGCGGCATGATGAGCTGTATTTCCGGAAGGGCGCGCCGGAGATCAGCGACTTTGAGTATGACGAGTTGAAGCGGGAGCTGCGCGGGCTGGAGGCGAAGTTTGCGGTGGATGAAGCGGCGGGCGAGGTGGGGGATGATCGCACGGGGGACTTCGCGACGTGGCGGCACGGGGTGGCGATGTTGAGTTTGGAGAAGGCGCACACGGACGAGGAGCTGGGGGCGTTTCATGCGCGGGCGGCGGCGCGACTGGGGAGCGAGGATGTGGTCTATCGGGTGGAGCCGAAGTATGACGGGTTGGCGGTGAGCATCACGTATGAGCGCGGACGGCTGGCGCGGATGGTGACGCGGGGCAACGGGGAGGAGGGCGACGACGTGACGGCGAGCGCGCGGGCGCTGGTGCGGGCGTTGCCTGAGCAGTTGGGCGGCGATGCGGCGAAATGGCCGGAGCGGATCGAGGTGCGCGGGGAGATTTTTATGACGTGGGCGGAGTTTGCGCGCATCAACGAGGATCGGGAGGCGGCGGGGGAGGCGTTGTTCGCGAATCCGCGCAATCTGGCGGTGGGCACGTTGCGCACGCGCGATGCGGCGGATGCGGCGGGGCGACGGTTGGAGCTGGTGTGTTTCGGGTGGGGCGTGTGGGAGGCGGGAGACGGTAGTGGTGTGGTGGATACGTTGACCGAGTTTGGCGGGATGTTGGCGGCGTGGGGGGTGCCGGTGGCGGGCGGGGCGCGGGTGGCGACGGGGCGGGAGGAGTTGCTTGCGTCGGTGGCGAAGGTGAACGCTGACGGGGCGGGGATTTTTCCGACGGACGGGGTGGTGGTAAAATTGGAGCGGGTGGCGGATCAGGCGGCGCTGGGGGTGGGACGCTCGGCGCCGCGCTGGGCGGTGGCGCGGAAGTTTGAGCCGGAGCGGGCGGCGACGCGGTTGGTGGGCATCACGTGGCAGGTGGGGCGCACGGGAGTGGTGACGCCGGTGGCGGAGCTGGAGCCGGTGGTGTTGGCGGGTTCGACGGTGGCGCGGGCGACGTTGCACAACGCGAACGAGATCGCGCGGCGCGATCTGCGCATCGGCGACGTGGTGTGGGTGGCGAAGGCGGGGGAGATCATCCCGGCGATCGTGGGGGTGGACAAGGCGCGGCGCACGGGGGCGGAGGCGGTGTATGTTTTTCCGGATACGTGCCCTGGGTGCGGTATGGCGTTGGTGCGCGAGGCGGAGCGGGTGGCGTGGCGGTGCGGGAATGCGAGATGTCCGGCGCAGGTGGCGCGGCGGATCGCGCACTGGGCTTCGGCGGGGGCGCTGGATATCGGCGAGTTGGGGCCGGCGCTGGTCGAGCGGATGGTGGCGGCGGGCTTGGTGGGCGGGCCGGCGGATTTGTATGGGTTGAGTGAAGAGGATTTGCGGGGGCTACCCGGGGTGGGGGAGCGGACGGCGCGGAATTTGACGGACGCGATTGCGGCGAGTCGGGAACGGGCGCGGGCGGACGGGGCGCGGGTCTTGGCGGGGCTGGGGTTGCCGGGAGTGGGGCGTGAGACGGCGCGGCGGTTGGCGGCGGAGTTTGGTGGGTTGGGGGAGTTGGCGGCGGCGGACGCGGCGGGGTTGCGCGCGGCGGGTTTGGGGGAGGCGACGGCACGGGGCGTGGCAGAGTTTTTGGCGAGGCCTGAGGTGCGGGCGGAGTTGGCCGCGCTTCAGGTGGCTGGAGTCGGTGTGGAGTGGGCTCGGACCGAGGTGGCCGGGGCCTTAGCGGGGCAAACGGTGGTGGTCACGGGGCGACTCACGCGGTGGACGCGCAAGCAGGTAGAAGAAAAACTAAGCGCGGCCGGAGCGCGGGTGATGGCGGACGTGACGGGTGCGACTACCTTGGTGGTGGCGGGCGAAAGTCCAGGTTCGACTTTGGAGCGAGCCCGGGCACGCGGAGTCGAGGTTATTGACGAAGGCGAATTGGTTCGTCGGCTTGCACTACCGTAACGCGTTTTCGCGTAATTAAAAGTGGCGGAGAGGGAGGGATTCGAACCCTCGGTAGGTTGCCCTACACACGCTTTCCAAGCGAGCGCATTCGACCACTCTGCCACCTCTCCAGGTTGCTTTGCCGACGCGGATCGCGAGACCGTTGCCGTTGGGCGAGCGGTCAAAAAGCGGGGCGAGTTCATCTAGGTCAATGGTGAAAATTACCGTTGAGCGTTTGCGCTGGTGAGCGGGTGCTTTTCTCCTGCTGTGAAGCGTGGGAAATGCTGCTTGCGCGGCCTTCCCCTCCGCTTTCACATTCAACCTTTGCGACCGTTTCCGACCCACCGACCAATCATCAATATACGACCATGGTAACGCCCAACAACGAGCTCACCTACAACACCAAGATCGAAGGCGACATCGTGGTAACCCGCGTCGATGCCGTCATTAACTGGCTGCGATCCAACTCCGTCTGGCCCATGCCGATGGGACTTGCTTGCTGCGCGATCGAACTCATGGCCACCGCCTCCAGCCGTTTTGATATCGCCCGTTTCGGCGCCGAAGTTTTCCGGTTTTCCCCACGTCAGGCCGACTGCATGATCGTCGCTGGCACCGTAACTTACAAAATGGCTCCGCACCTGCGCCGCATCTACGACCAGATGGCCGAGCCTAAATTCGTCATCGCCATGGGAGCCTGCGCCTCCTCGGGCGGCATGTATCGCAGCTACGCCACTCTTCAGGGCGTGGATCGCATCGTGCCGGTGGACGTTTACATCTCCGGCTGCCCGCCCCGTCCCGAGGCCCTGCTCGATGCCCTGATCAAGCTGCAGGACAAAATGCAGCGCCACGGCGGCACCACCAAAGAGCTGCTCACCGCCTAAACGCATCCGAGGTCCTTCGCTTCAACCGGCTCCTCCCACTCGCAAACATGTCCGATTCCGCCGCTCCCGCCGCCACCGCGCCCGCCACCGATCTGCTCGCCGCGTTGCAGGCCAGGTTTCCCGCCGCCACCGTTCGCCCCACCGGCGATCATCCCGCCTATAATCTGCCCATCGCCGAGGTGCCGGCCGCGCTGAAATTTTTGCGCGATGAGCACGCCTTCGATTTTCTGAGCGACATCACCGCCATCGATTGGGACGTCGAGGCCAGCCCGCGTTTTTCGACCGTCTGGCACCTGCTATCCACCACGCACCACGGCTACGTGCGCATCGTCGCCGACTGCGCGAGCGACACCGAGCCCGAGGCGCCCTCCGTCGTCGCCCTCTGGGCCGGCGCCAACTGGCACGAGCGCGAAACCTTCGACCTCATGGGCATCCGTTTCACGGATCACCCCGACCTGCGCCGCATCCTCATGTGGGACGGCTATCCCTTCCACCCGCTGCGGAAGGATTTTCCGCTCGCCGGCATCGAGACCGCGCTGCCCGACATCGAGGTCACCGCCATCACCAAGACCCCCGTCATCCCCGCGCCCATGATGGGCGGCCCTTTCGTCGCCTCGACCGGCGAGATGAACCTCACCGACGCCGAGCCCCGCGCCAAGGACGAGTCCTGGAACGAGCGTAAGGAAAAACCGGATACACTCTGACGCACGCCGCGACTTCCCGACCTTCCGACCCTTCGACCCATTTCCCGACATGCCCACCGACTACGCCTTCCCCGATAGCGCCGCGAAGACCTCGAACGCCGTCGAGGCCCCCGAGTTTCAGACCGAGAAGATGTCCCTCTCCATGGGGCCTTCGCATCCCTCGACCCACGGTGTGCTCCGCCTCCAGATGGAACTCGACGGCGAGATCGTCACCTCCTGCGACCCCGTCCTCGGCTACCTGCACCGCGGCGACGAGAAGATCGCCGAGAACATGACCTACAACCAGTTCGTGCCCTACACGGACCGTCTGGACTACTTGGCGCCCCTGGCCAACAACGTCGCCTACGCCTGCGCGGTCGAGAAGCTCGCCAACCTCACCGTGCCCGAGCGTTGCCAGGCCATCCGCGTGCTCACCTCCGAGATGGCGCGCGTCTCCGCCCATCTCCTCGGCCTCGGCGCCTACGGCATCGACGTCGGTGCGTGGGCCATCTTCCTCTACACCTTCACCGAGCGCGAAAAACTTTATAAGCTCTTCGAGGAGCTCACCGGCGCCCGCTTCACCACCAGCTACACCCGCATCGGCGGCGTCGCCCGCGACATCCCGGACGGCTGGCTCGAAAAAGTGGACGCCTTTGCCGACCAGTTCATGCCCATCCTGGAGAACATCCTTAATCTCCTCACGCGTAACAAAATCTTCGTGGACCGCACCCAAGGCGTGGGCGTCATCACTCGCGAGGAGGCCATCGCCTACGGTCTCACCGGCCCCAACCTCCGCGGCTCCGGCGTCGCCCTCGATCTGCGTAAGGACAAGCCCTACTCCGGTTACGAGCGCTACGAATTCGACGTGCCCGTCGGCACCAAGGGCGACTGCTACGACCGCTATCTCGTGCGCGGCGAGGAGATGCGTCAATCGATCCGCATCATCAAGCAGGTCATCAAAAATTTCCCCAAGGGGGACTGGTATGCGAAGGACGCCGTGCGCATCTTCTCGCCGCCCAAGGCCAAGGTGCTCACCAGCATGGAGGATTTGATCAACAACTTCATGATCACCACCGAGGGCCCGCAGATGCCCGCCGGCGAAGTCTATTTCGAGGCCGAGGTGCCGAAGGGCGCGCTCGGTTTCTTTATCGTCAGCAAGGGTGGGGGAGTGCCTTACCGCATGAAGATCCGCAGCCCCAGCTTCTGCAATCTCTCCATCCTGCCCAAGGTCTGCCAAGGCAACCTCGTCTCCGACGTCGTCTCCATCCTCGGGTCCCTCGACTTCGTGATGGGCGAGTGCGACCGCTAAAACGTCCGGACCTTCCTTTCTCCTCCTTCTTTCGCCTCCGTGAATCTCAAGCCCGAAACCTTCCAGCGTATCGACGAAGTCATTACGCACTACCCGGTAAAGCGCAGCGCCACGCTCCCGCTCCTGCACCTCGTTCAGGAGGACGCTGGCTACATCTCCGAGGAAGCCCTCCTGTGGATCGCCGAAAAACTCGAACTCCAGCCGATCAACGTGCTCGAGGTCGTCAGCTTTTATCCGATGTTCCGCCGCGCCCCCATCGGCCGCCGCCACATCAAGGTCTGCCGCACTCTCTCCTGCGCCCTGCTCGGCGGCTACAAGACCTGCGACACCTTTAAGGAAGAATTCAAAACCACCCTCGGCGCCACCTCGCCCTGCGGCGAAGTCACGGTCGATTTCGTCGAGTGTCTCGCCTCCTGCGGCACCGCCCCCGTCGTGCTCATCGACGAGACGCTTCACACCAACGTCACGCCCGAAAAGGCCCGCCAACTCAGCGCTCAAATCCGCACCGAGGCCACCGCCCGCAAGTAAGTTCACGTCCACCCGACCAACCCATTCCCGATGCCTGCTCCCGCCCAATCCCACGTAATTTTCAAGCACATCGACGAGCCCGGCTACACCAACGACATCGAGTGTTATCTCCGTCATGGTGGCTACGAGACGTTGAAAAAAGCCGTCGCGCAAAAACCCGAGGACCTGCGCGAAGAGGTCAAAAAATCCGGTCTGCGCGGCCGCGGCGGCGCCGGCTTCCCCTGCGGTTTCAAGTGGTCCCTCGTGGACCGCAAATCCGGCAAGCCCATCTACCTCATCGTCAACGCCGACGAGTCCGAGCCCGGCACCTTCAAGGACCGCTACATCATGCACCAGGATCCGCATCAGCTGATTGAGGGCACGATGATCTCCTGCTTCGCGAACGACGTTAAACAGGCCTACATCTACATCCGCGGCGAGATGCCCGAGGGCGCCCGTATCCTCGAAAAAGCCATTGCCGAGGCCCGCACCAAAAACCTCGTCGGCCCGAACATCCTCGGCACCGGCTACTCCTGCGAAATCTACGTCCACCGCGGCGCCGGCGCCTACATCTGCGGCGAGGAGACCGGCCTCATCGAGTCGCTCGAAGGCAAGCGCGCCAACCCGCGCATCAAGCCTCCCTACTTCCCCGCCGTCCTCGGGCTCTACCAGTGCCCGACCATCGTGAACAACGTCGAGACGCTCTGTCACGTGAAGGCCATCATCGAGCACGGCGGCGAGGCCTACGCCAAGACCGGCACCCCCGGCAACACCGGCACCCGCATCTTCTGCGTCTCCGGCCACGTGCAGCGCCCCGGCTACTACGAATTCCCCGCCGGCACCATCACCATGGGCCAGCTGCTCAACGACGTATGCGGCGGCCCGCTTCCCGGTCGCACCTTCAAGGCCGTCATCCCCGGCGGCTCGTCCGCCAAGGTCCTCCGCTTCGGCGAACGCTACAAGGGCAAGCGCAAGGTCGGCGCCGACATGGTGGACTACGACTGGGGCGTCGAGGACGTGCCGATGGACTTCGATTCCCTCGCCGCCATCGGCTCCATGGGCGGCTCCGGCGGCGTCATCGTCATGGACGACTCCGTCAACATGGTCGAGGCCCTCGCCAACATCAACGCCTTCTACCAGCACGAGAGCTGCGGCCAGTGCACGCCCTGCCGCGAGGGCTCGCTCTGGATGAAAAAAATCAGCTCCCGCATGGTCCACGGCGAGGCCCGCAAGGAAGACGCCGCGCTCCTCAAGAGCGTCGCCGACCAGATCCCCGGCCGCACCATCTGCGCCTTCGGCGAAGCCTGCTCGTGGCCCACCCAGAGCTTCCTCATCAAGTTCAAGGACGAGTTCGAGGGCTACGCCGAAGCCAAAAAATCCCTCCCCGCCGACCGCCTCTCGCTCGTCTGATTTTTGAAACCACTAATCGACACTAATCATCACTAATATCTCCCGAACCACGCTTCGGTCCGTATGCCTCATCCTCCGGCATTAATGACCATTAGTGATAATTAGTGGTTAAGAAAAATTCCTCTCTTCTCGCAATGATCGCCGCTCCCAAACCCGACCTCGTGACCGTCAACATCGACGGTGTGGACATCGCCGTGCCGAAGGGCACCAACGTCATCGAGGCCGCCAAGCTGCTCCAGAAAGACGTGCCGCACTACTGCTACCACCCGAAGCTCTCGGTGGCTGGCAACTGCCGCATGTGCATGGTCGAGATGGGCATGCCCGCCGTCGATCCCGCCACCAAGCAGCCGGTCATGGACCCCTCCACCGGCAAGCAGAAGATCAACTGGATTCCCCGCCCCCAGATCGGCTGCGGCACCAACGTCGCCCCCGGCATGCACATCAAAACGTCCTCGCCCATGGTGAAGGACGCCCGCGAAGGCGTGATGGAGTTTCTCCTTATCAACCACCCGCTCGACTGCCCCATCTGCGACCAGGCCGGCGAGTGCAAACTCCAGGAGCAGGCCACCGGCTACGGCCGCGGCTACTCCCGCTTCATCGAAGAGAAAAACGTCAAACCCAAGCGCACCCAGCTCGGCCCGCGCGTCACCCTCGACGACGAGCGCTGCATTCTCTGCTCCCGCTGCATCCGTTTCTCCAAGGAAATCGCCAAGGACGACGTCCTCGGCTTCGTGGATCGCGGCAGCTACTCGACCCTCACCTGCCACCCCGGCAAGAAGCTCGAGAACAACTACTCCCTCAACACGGTGGACATCTGCCCGGTCGGCGCGCTCACCAGCACCGATTTCCGCTTCAAGATGCGCGTCTGGTTCCTCAAGCAGACCAACACTATCGACATCGAATCCTCCGTCGGCGTGAACGCCATGGTCTGGTCGCGCGAGGGCGTCATCTACCGCCTCACCCCGCGTCGCAACGACGCCGTCAACGACACCTGGATGTCCGACTCCGGCCGCCGCACCTACAAACAAGTCGCCGCGCCCGACCGCCTCGCCGCCCTCACCGTCAACGGCGTCGTCTCCGCCCTCGACCTCGCGATCAACGCCGCCGCCGAGTTCTTCAAAGCCGCGCCCGGCTCCGTCGCCATCGTCGGCTCCGGCCGCGCCTCGGTCGAAGAACAGTTCCTGCTCAAAAAGCTCGCCGACCAACTGGGCGCTTCCGCCACCCTCGTCGCCCGCACTGCGCAAGGCGACGGCCTGCTCATCTCCGCCGACCGCAATCCCAACGTGCGCGGCGCGCTCGTCACCGGCCTCGTCTCCGAATTGCCCTCCGCCCAGCTCACCGCGCTCGCGGCCGACATCGACGCCGGCAAAGTCAAAACCCTCGTCGTCCACAACGAAGACCTCACCGCCGCCGGGCTTAGCGCCGCGCAGCTCGCCAAGGTTTCGATCATTTATCTCGGCACCCACGCCCACGCCACCAGCGCCGCCGCCAAGGTCGTCATCCCGACCCTGCACACCTACGAAAAGGCGGGCACCTTCGTGAACCAGCAGTTCCGTATCCAGAAGTTCGCCGCCGCCGTCCCCGGCCCGCAGGGCGCGAGCAATGACCTCGTGGTTCTCGCCAAGCTCGTCGTCGCTGCCGGCGGTTCCGCGCTCGCAAGCGATGTCCACGGCCTCTGGCCCACCATCGCCGCCTCCGTGCCCGCGCTCGCCCCGGTGCTCTACAAAAACATCCCCGACACCGGCCTCCTGCTCGACGCCACCGCCTGGGCGAATCTTCCCTTCGTCGAAGGCGAGTCGCTCCACCACAAACCCGCCGCCGCCGCGGTCGCCGCCGCCTGATCGCTCAGATCCGACCGATCCGACCAATCAGACTGATCCGACCGATCTTCCTCCGACTTTCCGCTTCCCGACATGTTCGACTTCTACTTTGAGCTTCCGCTCCTCCTCCGCCTGCTCCTTCAGGGCACGGCGGTGATCCTCGTGCTCTTCCCGCTCGCCGCCGCCTGCTCCATGGCCGAGCGCAAGGTCTCCGCGTGGATTCAGGGCCGCCCCGGCCCCAACCGCACCATCGCGCCCTTCCTCACCTGGATTCCCGGCATCCAGATCATCCAGAAGCTCGGCCTCTTCCAACTTGCGGCCGACGGCGGCAAGTTCACCTTCAAAGAAGACCCGATTCCCGGGCACGTGAACAAGTTCTACTTCGTCCTCGCGCCCATCGCGTCGATGATTCCGGCCCTCGCCACCGTCGCCTTCGTGCCTTTCGGCGCCTACATCGACGCCGCCGGACAACTCATACCCATCGGCCTCACCAACCTCGACGTCGGCCTGCTCGCCGTCTTCGCCCTCGGCTCCCTCGGCGTTTACTCGCTCATCCTCGCCGGCTGGGCCTCCAACTCGAAGTATCCGTTTCTTGGCGGCGTGCGCGCCTCCGCCCAGCTCATCTCCTACGAGCTGTCCATGACGCTCTCCGTGCTGCCTGTTTTCCTCTGGGTCAACGCTCCCGGCGGCCAGGGCACGCTCAGCCTCTTCGACGTCGTGCAAACCCAGAGCCAGCCCGGTTTCTGGGGCGGCACCTGGTATGCCATGACCATGCCCGTCTCGGCCTTCATCTTCCTCGTCGCCCTCTTCGCCGAGACCAACCGCCAGCCCTTCGACATGCCCGAGTCCGAGGCCGACCTCGTCGGCGGCTTCCACACCGAATATGGCGCCTTCAAGTGGTCGCTCTTCTTCGTCGCCGAGTATGCCCACATGATCGTCGGCTCCGGCATCTTCTGTCTGCTCTTCCTCGGCGGCTGGAATCCCTTGCCCTGGGTCACGCTCGCCGACGTCGCCAACCTCATCGGCATAGCCTGCAGCCCGCTGCTCACCGGCCTCCTCGGCATCGGCCTCTTCCTCGGCAAGGTCGGCTTCTTCATCTTCTTCTTCATGTGGGTGCGTTGGACGCTCCCCCGTTTCCGCTACGACCAGGTGATGACTCTCGGCTGGAAAAAACTCCTTCCGCTCTCCATCGCCAACCTCATCGTTTACGCGCTTATCATCGCGTGGATCGAGACCCGCTGATCGGCCTTAAACTTAATCTTTCACCTTAAACTTTAGCCGCCATGGCCGTCGTCACCGTTCAACGCAAACCGCTCACCCTCCTCGAGCGCACCTACCTGCCCAACATCGCGGCCGGTCTCGCGACCACCTTTAAGCGCATGATCCAGCCGTCCGAGACGCTGGAGTATCCCGAGGTTCGCCCCGAGATCCCGAAGGGCTACCGCGGCGTGCCCACCCTCGTTTACGATCCCAACGGTCGCGAGAAGTGCGTCTCCTGCCAGCTCTGCGAATTCGTCTGCCCGCCCAAGGCCATCCGCATCACCCCCGGCGAGATCGTCCCCGACGATCCCCACGCCCACGTCGAGAAGCGTCCCGAGGAATTCAAGATCGACATGCTTCGCTGCATCTATTGCGGCATGTGCCAGGAGGTCTGCCCCGAGGAGGCGATCTGGCTGCAAAACCAGTATTCGATGACCGGATACACCCGCGAGGAGATGGTGAACGACAAGAAGCGCCTCTACGAACTCGGCGGCACCCTCCCCGACGAGCATTTCAAGTGGGACAAAAAGAAAGCCGCCGAAGAAGCCGCCGCCCACGGTGGGAATCACTAAAATGGCTGAAGGACTGAAGGGCTGAAAAGCTGAAAGAAAAAAAGCCCCGGTCCTCAAAGCAAAACCAGACGCTCTCCATCCTTCACTATCCGGCACCTTCAGCTCTTCAGCCCTTCAGTTTTTCAGCCCTTTTCTTCCGCATGTCCGACCTCCTCTTTCACCTCTTCGCCGTCTTCACCGTGGCCTGCGCCCTGGGCGTGGTGTTCAACAAGAACGCCGTCGCCGCCGCCATGTGTCTGCTGCTCTGCCTCGTCGGCGTGGCCGGGCTCTTCGTCCTGCTCGACGCCTTCCTCCTGGCCGTGCTCATGGTGCTGGTTTACGCCGGCGCGGTCGTCGCCCTCTTCCTCTTCATCGTCATGTTGCTCGATATGCAGGGCGGTGAGCGGAAGAAGTTCACCAAGGCCACCATCGCCTCGTCCGTCGCCGCCGCCGGCCTGTTGATCACCGGCCTCGTGCTCTTCGCCACCAAGGGCTACATCGCCACGCCCGATCCCGCCACCGTCCCGGTCGTCGGCAACAACCTCCGCGCCTACGCCGAGCAACTCTTCACCGTTTATCTCCTGCCCGTGCAGATCGTGGGTTTCCTGCTCCTGATCGCCATGCTCGGCGTCATCGTCCTCAGCAAGAAGTTCGAGGGACTCGACGACATCAAGTAAGCCGCGCCCGCCCACCGCCACCACGCCACGCCCGCCATGACCAGCCTCCCTCTCGCCGCCACCCTCGCCGAAGCCTTCGGCACGTCCCTGCATAGTTACATCTACCTGAGCGCCGTGCTCTTCGCCGTCGGTTTCCTCGGCGTGCTGCTGCGCAAGAACACCCTAGTGATCTACATGTGCCTCGAGCTCATGCTCGTCGCCAGCACCGTGGCCCTCGTGGCCTTCTCGCGCTACAACGGCGTGATGGATGGCAACGTCTTCGTGTTCTTCATCCTCACCGTCGCCGCCGCCGAGGTCGCGGTCGGCCTCGCCATCATCGTCGCCCTTTTCCGCCGCCGCCAGACGGTCCAGGTCGAGGAACTCAACGCCCTGAAGAACTGAGCCCGCCCGCCTGCGCGTTTTTCCGTTTTCCCCGTGCCCGCCACCGCCGAACTCGTCCCCGCCGAGCGCATCGAGAGCCGAATCCTCGTGCTCCGGGGCCAACGCGTGATCTTGGACGCGGATCTGGCGGCGATCTACGAAGTGCCCACTAAGCGCCTTATCGAGCAGATGAAGCGAAACGCAGATAAATTTCCCGAGGATTTTGTGTTTCAAATTACTTGGGAGGAATACACCCAGATTCGCTTGGCCAAAAACGTAACCCTTTCTGCTGAGGGAGTTGCGGATATGTGGTCGCAAAATGCGACCGGTTCGAGCAAGTCCCGAAGCGCCAGGAACTTACCTTTCGCTTTCACTGAATACGGCGCCATCCAAGCCGCCAACGTCCTCAAGAGCCCGGCCGCCACGCGCATGGGCATCGCTGTCGTCCGGGCCTTCGTCCAGCTCCGCGCCCTGATGGTCGATCACAAAACCCTCCGCGCGAAACTAGCCGAACTCGACGCCCGCGTCGGCGCACACGACGAACAGTTAGCCGCCATAGTCGAAGCTATCCGCGAACTAGCCGTGCCCGTCGAACCCGCCAACAAACGCAAAATCGGCTACCACGTCGGCAACCGCTAATCCCGCGCCACGCCCACCGCCCACACCGCCTACCGCTCCTCGACTCCTCGTCCCTTTTCGACTCCTCGACTTCCCATTTCCGCAATGTCCGACTCCCAGCTCGCCCTCACCCTCCTCTTCACTCCGCTCGTTTCGGCGGTGTTGATCGGAGTATTCTTCCGCAAGCAGCCCGCCATCGCCAAGGCGTTGTCGCTCGTCGCCGCCACCGCCATCGCGTTGCTCGCTGGCAAGCTCATCTTCGGCACGCCCGACTTCACCGACAAGATGGAGTGGCTCACCATCGGGCCGCTTACCATCCACCTCGGTTTCCTTCTCGATCCGCTTTCCAAGCTCCTCCTTGCGGTCGTCGCCCTCGTCGGCCTGCTCGTCCATGTGTTCAGCCTCGGCTACATGAAGGGCGAGGAAAACCAGGCGCGCTTCTTCGGCTGCCTCTCCCTCTTCATGTTCTCGATGACCGGTCTCACCCTCGCGGACGACCTCATCATGCTCTTCATCTTCTGGGAGCTCGTCGGCCTCAGCTCCTTCCTGCTGATCAATTTCTACTACGAGCGCCCCGCCGCCGTCGCCGCCTCCAAAAAGGCCTTCATTGTCAACCGTCTCGGCGACTTCGGTTTCCTCCTCGGCATCATTCTCGCCTACTGGGCTTTCGACACCATCACCCTCGCCGACATCGCGATCAAGATCGGCGCCGAGCCCACCGTCATCGCCACCTCCATCGCCCTGCTCATCTTCTGCGGCGCGGTCGGCAAATCCGGCCAGCTCCCGCTCCACGTCTGGCTGCCGGACGCGATGGAAGGCCCCACGCCCGTCTCCGCCCTCATCCACGCCGCCACGATGGTCGCCGCCGGTATCTTCCTGCTCTGCCGCGTGGCCCTGCTCATGACCGGCGACGCCCTCACCGTCATCCTCTGGATCGGCGTGGCCACCGCGCTCTTCGCCGGCTTCACCGCCCTCGGCCAACGCGACCTCAAGCGCATCCTCGCCTACTCCACGATTTCCCAGCTCGGCTTCATGGTCGCCGCCTTCGCGCTCGGCACCTTGGTCGCGCTCAAGTCCGGCGCGGATGTGACCATCGCGGGCATCGCGGGCGTCACCAGTGGCGTTGTCGCCGCGATGTTCCACCTCACCACCCACGCCTTCTTCAAGGCCCTGCTCTTCCTCGGCTCCGGCTCCATCCTCCACGGCACCCACCACGAGGGCGACATCTACCGCCTCGGCGGCCTGATGAAGAAGATGCCCGTCACCTTCATCACTTTCAGCATCGGCACCGCCGCCTTGATCGGCGTTCCGTTCATCTTCGCCGGTTTCTACTCGAAAGACGCCATCCTGGTTCTTGCCTACCAATACAGTAAGCCCGTCTTCGGCCTGCTGCTCCTCGGCGCTTTCCTCACCGCGTTCTACATGACGCGCCTCTGGACGACCACCTTCCTCGGCCAGCCCCGCAGCGAGGGTGCGGAGCACGCTCACGAAAGCGGCCCGCTCATTCTTGTGCCCCTGATCGTGCTCGCCATCGGTTCCGTTTTCTCCGGCTTCGCCTGGTTCTACCCCGAAGCCCTGCGCGCCGTGCCCGAGGCCGCGCACCTGTTGATCAAGGGCGACGGACACACCATCGCCATGGTCGGCGGCATCATCACTTGCGTGCTTGGGGCCGTGCTCGGCCGCCTGCTCTACCGCCCCGGCTCTTCCAGCGATTTTCTCCAGACCCGCCTGCCTGTGGTTTACCAACTCTTCGAGAAGCGCCTCTACATCGACACCTTCTACGATTGGTATGTCGCCAAGGTGCAGCAGAGATTCGCCCTCTTGCTGAACTACATCGACCTCATCGTTATCTCGGGTATCGCCGTGCGCGGCACCGCCATGGTAGCCGGCCTCTTTGGTCTCGCCGCCCGCGCCATGCACACCGGTAGCCTCCACACCTACGTTTATTGGTTCCTCGCCGGAGCCGTCCTTCTCTGGGCCATCGCCACCGGCGTCCTCTAAATCGTTCGGCAATCCGTCCCGCACCCTTTCGCAATGAACCTTCCGTTCGATCCTCTTCTCGCCGCCATCCTGGTCCCGCTGGCCGCCGCCCTGCTTTTGCTTGCGCCGCTGCCCGACCGCCTGGGCAAAGTTGTCGCCTTCTTCGGCTTCCTCCTGCCCGCGTTGCTCGGCCTGCACACTTGGTGGCATTTTAACACCCACCTCGATGCCGCCACCGGCTACGCATTCATGCCGCAGCAAGCCTACGACACCGGCCTTACCAGCATCGGCATCTCGCTCAAGCTAGGCCTCAACGGCATCTCCATGCCGCTCTTCATGATGGCCGGCGTGGTCGGCCTCGCCGCCGGTCTCTACGCCATCCAGTCCAAGGCCGAACGCCCCCGCCTCTACCTCGGCCTCCTTCTAGTCATGCAGGCCGGCCTCATGGGCGTGTTCGCCAGCATCGACATCTTCTTTTTCTATTTCTTCCACGAGTTCGCGCTTATCGCGACCTTCATCATGGTCGGCGTCTGGGGCGGCAAGGATCGCGGCTACGCCGCCATGAAGATGACCATCTACCTGACGCTCGGCGCGATGCTCTCGTTGCTCGGCTTCATCCTCATCTACACCAGGAGCGGCGCAGAATCCTTCGACCTCATCGCCCTGCGCGAGGAAATCGCCCTGCACGGCCTTTCCGGCACGGTGCAAAACTACGCCTTCGGCCTGCTGATGTTCGGTCTCGGCATTCTCGTCTCGCTCTTCCCCTTCCACACGTGGGCCCCGCTCGGCTACGGTGCCGCTCCCAGCTCCGTGTCGATGTTGCACGCCGGCGTGCTGAAGAAATTCGGTCTCTACGGCCTCGTGCAAATCGCGTTGCCCCTGCTGCCCGAAGGCGCGCTCGCCTGGTCGCCCGCGCTGCTCTGGCTGGCGCTCGGCAACGTCGTCATCATTGGTCTCATCGCCCTCGCCCAACGCGACCTTAAGCAGATGGTCGGTTACGGCTCCGTGATGCACGTCGGCTACGGCTTCATCGGCGTGGCCTGTCTCTCGACCCTTGGCGCGGGCGGCGTGGTCCTCTTCATGGTGGCGCACGGTCTCTCCGTCGCGCTCCTGTTCCTGCTCACCACCAGCGTCTATCACCGCACCGGCACCTTCGACATGGACGACATGGGTGGCCTGGTGAAAAAAGCCCCCGTCCTCGCCGCGTTTTTCCTCACCGCCGTGCTCGCCAGCATCGGCCTGCCCGGCCCCGGTCTGCTCAACTTCTGGGGCGAACTCACGATCTTTATGGCGGTTTACGACCACGCCGGCTGGATGGTCGTCCCCGCCCTGCTCGGCGTCGTGATCTCCGCGATCTACGGCCTGCGCGCCATGGGCAAGGTCTTCTACGGCCAGCCCACCGCCGCCTTCCTGAAGCATCAGGAGAAAAACCCCGTCATCGACCTGCGTTGGAGCGAGCGCGCGCCCGCCCTTGTTCTTCTCGTCACCCTGGTCGGTTTCGGTGTCTGGCCTCGCGCCCTCACCGAGCCGCTCAACCGCACCCTTGAGGAGGTTTATCCCGCCGTCGAAATCGTGAAGACCACGACCGCCCCCGCCGCAGCGACCGCCGCGCTTCCCGCCGCCGCTCTGGTTCAGAATTAATTAACCACGGAGAACACGGAGAGAGAAAACGAGAACTCAGAACATCGGATATCGTATCCTCCTTTTTTCCTCTCCGTGTCCTCCGTGCTCTCCGTGGTTTAATCCTTCTCCGACTTTCCAACTCCTCCGACTTTCCGGCCACCAATGACACCCGAACAAATTCTAGCACTTCAAGCCGCCGCCGCCGACAACCGGTGGTCCGCCATCGCGCCCGAGATCGGCCTCGG
>DAIPIP010000049.1:0-1578 GCA_036770725.1 Opitutaceae bacterium | reverse complement strand
ATGTATTTTTGCCCTACGAGAAACTCGTCGTCACCACGCTCTCGATCATGGCCGGCGCGACTATCCTCTTCGGCAATTTCGCCGCGCTCACCCAGCACAATGTGAAGCGCCTCATCGGTCTCTCCGGCGTTTCCCACGCCGGCTATCTCATGCTCGGCGTCATCGCCGCGCTTACCGTGCCGCAGGCGGTCGGGGCCATCTGGTTCTACCTCTTCGCTTACCTGCTCGCCTCCTTCGCCGTCTTCGGCGTCATGACCCACGTCGCCGGCCCGAACGACGCCGACCAAGATCTCGATCACTACGCCGATTTTGCCAAAAAACGCCCCTACCTCGCTGGCGTGCTCGCCATCGGTCTCGGCTCGCTTGCAGGCATCCCGCCCCTGGCCGGTTTCGTGGGCAAGCTGCTCATCTTCGTCGCTGCCTTCCAAGCCAGTCTCTACTGGCTGCTCGGCATCGCCATCGTGGGCGTCGTCATCTCGATCTATTATTACTTCGGCTGGATCAAAGCCGCCTACTTCAGCACCTGGCGTCCGCAACTGCCCGAGGGCGAGGTCGAGCCGGCCGGCCCGGCCCCCACGCCGGTGTCGCTCACGATGGGTGTGACCCTTGGCCTCCTGGCCGCGGCCAGCGTGGTCTTTGGCGTTTACCAAGGCCCCTTCGCCGACTGGCTGCTCAGCCGCTGAGACCAAGGAACGGCGACACTCTTGTCGCCGCTCCTTGAGAGCCATCCTGACGTCATCGGGATCATGCCTCGCGAAAAGCTCCTCTTCCTCTGCTCGCGCAACCAGTGGCGCAGCCCGGCGGCGGAGGCCTTGCTGAAGGGCGATCCGCGTTACGACGTGCGCTCGGCCGGCACGGCCAACGGGGCGCGCATAAAAGTCACCGCCTGCCATCTCGGCTGGGCGGATCGCGTGTTTTGCATGGAGCGAAAACATGCCGACGCCATTCGCGAAAAGTTCCCCGAGGAATGCGCCGAGCTGAGGATCATCGTGCTGCGCGTGCCCGACGATTATCCTTCGAAAGACGATCCCGCGCTGCACGAACACCTGCGCGCCGCGCTCGCTCCGCATTTGTAGGGCCAAGGAGCGGCGACACTCTTGTCGCCGAAGAAACGTGCCATCGGCGACAGGAGTGTCGCCGCTCCTTGGGGCAAACTCCGCCGACGCTTTGCGTCCGGCTTTCCGGCTCTTTCCGTGTATTTCGTGGGCAACACCTCCGCTTCCGCCTCCGAAATCCTCCTCGCCGGCATCGACCTCGCTTGGGGCGAGAAAAAATCCGACGGCGTGTGCTTCGTCGCTTACGATCCGACGCGCAAAAAAGCCCGCCTCACCGGCTACGCGTATCCACAAGGAGACGACGCGCTGAGCGCCGTCATCGCCGCACGGCTCGCATCGGGGCAGGGCGCGTTTCTCGCCATCGATGCGCCCATCGTGTGCCCCAACCTCACCGGCGCGCGTCCGGTGGATCGGCTCACGCACACCCTGTTTCATCGCCAACACGCGGCCTGTCATCCGGCCAATCTGACCAAGTGCCCGCGTCCGCCGCGCGTGCTGGCGCGTCTCGCGAAGGACATGGGAT
>DAIPIP010000221.1:0-4155 GCA_036770725.1 Opitutaceae bacterium | reverse complement strand
CTCGACAAGGTGACGGTGGACAAGCAGCTCCCCGCCTACGAAATCTGAGCCGCGCCCGGCGCGCTTCGGCTCTTCGGCAAAATTTCAGCACCGGTCCATCGTGGCCGGTGCTTTTTTGCGGGCCAATATGCACGCGCATGCCCCGCCGGAGAATTTGGACCTCCCTTTAAAGTCGGCCTTTGACGTGCGACCTCAAGACCGGCTTACGTCTCCCCTCCCATGAGCGCTTCCGTCATCAACATCGGCATCTGCGGCCTCGGCACCGTCGGCCAAGGCGTCTGGAAACACATCGAGCGCGCGCGCCCCGAGCTCGAGGCCCGCCTCGGTGCGGAGCTCGTGCTCGCCCGCGCCTCCGTGCGCGATCTCGAAAAGAAGCGCGCCGTGCGCCTCAAGGCATCCCAGCTCACCACCGACCCGCTCGCCATCGCCACCGATCCCGAGATCCAGATCGTCTGCGAACTCATCGGCGGCACCACCATCGCCAAAGACGTCACCCTCGCCGCGCTGAAGCTCGGCAAGACCGTCGTCTCCGCCAACAAGGCGCTCCTCTGCGCCGCCGGCCCCGAACTCTTCGCCACCGCGCGCAAACACGGCGGCCAGTTCTTCTTCGAGGCCTCCGTCGCCGGTGGCATCCCCATCATCAAGGCCCTCCGCGAGGGCCTCGTCGCCAATCGCTTCCGCCGCATCTACGGCATCCTCAACGGCACGTGTAACTACATCCTCACCCGCATGGAGCGCGAGGGCCTGCCGTATAAGGTCATCCTGAAGGAGGCCAAGGAACTGGGCTACGCCGAGGCCGACGAA
The DNA here is from genome assembly GCA_036770725.1 of Opitutaceae bacterium. Lineage (GTDB taxonomy): Bacteria > Verrucomicrobiota > Verrucomicrobiia > Opitutales > Opitutaceae > IMCC26134_A. The sequence continues at coordinate 3,351 of DAIPIP010000221.1, read as the reverse complement.
TCGCTCGACGTCGAGGGTTGGGATACCGCCCACAAGGCCTCCATCCTCGCCTATCTCGCCCACGGCACCTGGGTGCCGACCAAGAAAATGGTCGTCGAGGGCATCACCCAGCTCACCCAAGCCGACCTCGAATTCGCGCGCGACAACGGCTACGCGATCAAGCTGCTTGCCGTCATCGAGCACGACGCTGATCGCAACGCTCTCTCCGTCGCCGTCTATCCCGCCTTGCTCCCGCGCACCAAGGTCATCGCCAACGTCAACGAGGTTTACAACGGCATCTCCGTCGCCGGCGACGTCGTCGGCGAGACCACCTACATCGGTCGCGGCGCCGGCCAGGACCCGACCGCCAGCGCCGTCATCGGCGACATCATCGACGCCGCCTCCCTCCTCGTGCGCGGCGCCGCCACGCTCCCGCCCGCGCCCGCCACCAAGCTCGCCCTCACCCCGCCCGACGCCCTGCGCTCGCCGCACTACCTGCGCCTCGACGTGAAGGACGAGCCCGGCGTGCTCGCCAAGATCGCCAGTTGCACCGCCAAGGCCGGCGTCAGCATCGCCAGCCTCGTGCAGCGCCCGAGCGAGAAGTCCGCCGCTGCTTCGCTTCTCCTCACCACCCACGAGTGCAGCGAGGCCCAGATCCGCCGCGCCGTCTCGCGCCTCGCCCGCCACCGCTGCGTGCTCGGCCAGCCCGTGCTCCTCCGCATCGCGGACTTTTGAGCGACCAACATTTTCCCCACAACCCACCCATGGCCCGAATCGTCCAAAAATACGGCGGCACCTCCGTCGGTGACGTCGAACGCATCAAGAACGTCGCCGCGCGCATCAAATCCTACCGCGCCGACGGTCACGAGGTCGTCGTCGTCGTCTCCGCCCGCTCCGGCGTCACCAACGAACTCATCGCCCGCGCCAAGGCCGTGTGCCCCAACCCCGACGAGCGCGAGATGGACCAGCTCCTCGCCGTCGGCGAACAGGAAACCATCGCCCTTACAGCCATGGCGCTCCACGGCCTCGACACGCCCGCCGTCTCCTACACCGGCGCGCAGGCCGGCATCGTGACCGACGGCGTTCACACCAAGGCCAAGATCCAGGGCATCAACGCCCACTCAATCGAGGCCGACCTCCACGCCGGCAAGGTCGTCATCGTCGCCGGCTTCCAGGGCATCACCGCCGACGGTCGCACCTCCACGCTCGGTCGCGGCGGCTCCGACCTCACCGCCATCGCCCTCGCCGGCGCGCTCCAGGCCGACAAGTGCGAGATCTACACCGACGTCGACGGCGTTTACACCGCCGACCCGCGCGTGGTGAAAGACGCCAAAAAACTCTCCGAAATCAGCTACGACGAGATGCTCGAACTCGCCTCGTCGGGCTCCAAGGTCATGCAGTCGCGCTCCGTCGAGTTCGCGCACAAATACGACGTCGTTTTCGAAGTTCGCTCATCCTTTAACTACAACCCTGGAACCATCGTGAAAAAAGAAGTCGCCTACATGGAAAAAGTCGTCGTCCGCGGAGTCGCGGTGGACAAAGACCAGGCCAAGGTCGTCATCTCCGGCATCGCCGACCAGCCCGGCACCGCCGCCAAGGTTTTCCAGGCCCTCGCCGACGCCAGCGTCATCGTGGACATGATCGTGCAAAACGTCGGCCGCAACGGCGTGGCCAACCTCACCTTCACCGTGCCCCTTACCGACGCGCCCCGCGTTGACAAAACCCTCGCCCCCGTTCTCGCCGCGCTCGGCGGCGGCCAGGTCGAGATCAACGACACCGTGGCCAAGCTCTCCGTGGTCGGCGTCGGTATGAAGACCCACAGCGGCGTCGCCGCCACGCTCTTCACCGCGCTCGCGGCGGCCGAGGTGAACATCCAGCTCATCAGCACGTCCGAGATCAAAATCTCCGTGATCGTGGACAAGGCCAAGGCCGACGAAGCCGCCCGCGTGGCCCACAAGGCCTTCGCGCTGGAGAGCCTGTGAGTCGTAGCTGTGGGGTGGGCGCAGTTGACGCCCGCCCGCCTCCCGCGCAACTTGCCCGCATGAGCATCGCCGAGATCAAAGCCACGATTTCCAAGATGAATGTGCGCCAACGCCGCGAATTACGCCGGTATCTCAACGATTTGGAAACAGAGCCCAAACCGGGAACGATGGCATGGAAGCGCGAAATGGCCCGACGCATAAACGAGATGCAGGCGGGCAATTTTTATACGCTCGACGAGGCCCGTGCCATGCTGACTCGCAAGCGAAGCTGAGCCGATGCCCGACTATGAGCCCGTCCTAAGCGTGCCAGCCTTGCGCGTGCTGGCTCGCTTGTCGGCCGGTCGTGCCAACCGCTTGGTCGATCTGCTTACGAAACTGCCTCTATCCGTCGAACGGGAGGCGCGGCCTTGCGGGCACGATGCGGAGGGACGCCCATTGCATCATGTTGTGATAGAAAACCGAATCGCGGTCACCTTCTGGATCGATCACGCCGTTTGTCAGTATCGTGTTCTGCGTCTCGAAATACTTCGTCGTTAGTTTCCCATTCCTTTCTGCCTTCCGCCCATGCGCTATATCTCCACCCGCGGCCAATCGCCCTCCCTCGGCTTCTCCGACGCCGTCGCCACCGGCCTCGCGCCCGACGGCGGCCTTTACCTGCCCGAGACGCTCCCCGCCTTCACCGCCGCCGACCTCGCGCGCTTCGCCCCGCTCTCGTATCCGGAACTTTGTTACGAATTCCTCTCCCGCTTCGCCACCGACGTCCCGCCCGAGACGCTCCGCGCGCTCATCAACAAGAGCTACACCACCTTCACCCACGCCGACATCGCGCCCATCGTGAAGCTCGACGAGCAGACCTACGTGCTCGAACTCTTCCACGGCCCCACGCTCGCGTTCAAGGACTTCGCCCTCCAGCTCCTCGGCAACCTCTACGGCCACCAGTGCGCGACGCGCGGCCAGTCCATCAACGTCCTCGGCGCCACCTCCGGCGACACCGGCTCAGCCGCCATCCACGGCCTGCTCGGCAAGCCCGGCACCGCCATATTCATCCTCTACCCGGACGGTCGCACCTCGCCGCTCCAGGAGCGCCAGATGGCCTGCACCGGCGCGGACAACGTCCACGCCCTCGCCATCTCCGGCTCCTTCGACGACGCGCAGGCCGCGCTCAAAGATCTGTTCGCCGATCAGGAGTTCCGCATCCGCCACCGCCTGAGCGCGGTCAACTCCATCAACCTCGCCCGCATTCTCGCGCAGTGCGTGTATTACCTGTGGGCCTACCTGCGCTTGCCCGCCGGCGTGCGCGACGAGATCGAGTTCGTCGTGCCCACCGGCAATTTTGGCAACGTGCTCGCGGGCTGGTTGCTCCAGAAAATGGGCGTTCCCCTGCGCGGCT
>DAIPIP010000220.1:0-4195 GCA_036770725.1 Opitutaceae bacterium | reverse complement strand
GTAGCGTAGCCTGGTAGCGCGCTTGCATGGGGTGCAAGAGGTCGTGAGTTCGAATCTCACCAGCCCGACCATTTTCCCCTTAAAACCACCGAGAGATCGGTGGTTGTTTTTTGAGGTTGTTTCAGCAGTTTTGACGACGTCACCCGCTTGCCGACTGCCCTCTTGATTACTTCGCGCTGATTATTTCCCGCCCTCTGAAAACAGCGAGGGACCTGAGTCATGGTTGTCTTTGGGTGGTTTGGGCGTCCCGAGTATGCTTGGTCGCCTTGGGCGGGTTTTGAATTCACGAGCGAAACGCCCAATCTTGTTGGTCGGGGCGGAACGCGTTGAGCCCAGCGCGTTGACGCGGTCCCGCCGCGTTTTGCTCAAAGGCGCGTTGGGTCAACGCGCGCCACCTGAAATCGTTGTTCACTCATCAGTGTTGGGCGGGACGCCCGTGACGCTTAGACAAGCAAGCGAGGAGGGCAGGCTCTTCGCTGTTTTTTTCGTGTCTATTTGCGGGAGCGGTCAAGGTTTCGTGCAATGGCTTCTGTTGAACTTCGATCAGATTATTCTCCCGGCGCGAACGGCGCTTCCCGGTGGCGTTGGATTTATCCGGCGGCGCTGGCGGTAACGATCGTTTGTGCCTCGGGCCAGGGGCAGGTGGCGGGTCCGCCGGTGGTGAATTTTGACAAGGTCGCGCATCTCGCGGTGTTCGGTTTGCTGGCGACGCTGGTGGTGCGGTCGCCGGGGATGCGGCATGCTTGGATCGCGGTGGTGGCGGTGTCGGTTTTTGGCGCGGCGGACGAACTGCGGCAGAGCATGACGCCGGGGCGTTTCATGGAGTTCGCGGATTGGGTGGCGGATAGCGTGGGGGCGCTGATCGCGGTGGTGGCCTATCGGTTTTGGCCGTGGTATCGGCGTGTGCTGGAGACGCCCTTGCGCTTGCGCAGACGGCGCGACGGCGATGTTTCAATGCCTGCCCAGACGCCCCTGCAATGACCTCCGCCGAAGCCACCGATCACATCCGTTTTCTCCGCGCCGAGATCGCCGCGCATGATGAGCGTTACTATCGGGAGGCGCGTCCGGAGATCGGGGATTTTGAATACGATCTGTTGAAGCGCGAGCTGGCCGATTTGGAGGCGGCGCATCCGGTCGAGGCCGAGGCGCTCGGGGCCGCTTCGCCGATCAAACGGGTGGGCGATGATCGCTCGGAAGGTTTTGTGCGGGTGAAGCACCGCCAGGCGATGACCACGCTGGACAACACGTATGACGAGACGGAGCTGAGGGAGTTTTGCGCGCGGTTGGCGAAGCAGTTCGGGATCGAGGCGCCGGCGTTTAGCATCGAGCCCAAGATCGACGGCGCGTCGATTTCGTTGACCTACGAGAAGGGGCGTTTGGTGCGCGCGGTGACGCGGGGTGACGGCGAGGAGGGCGACGATGTGACGGCGAATGTGAAGACGATCAAAAACCTTCCGCACAGGTTGCGCGCGGCCGAGCCGCCGGTGGGCGGGGATCTTTTTTCTAGCGCGCAGGGGGTGCCGGATTTGGTGGAGATACGCGGGGAGGTTTTTCTGCGTTTCGAGGAGTTTGAGCGGATCAACGCGGCGGAACAGGAGGCGGGGCGCGAGGCTTATGCGAATCCGCGCAATCTGGCGGCGGGCACGTTGAAGTTGCTCGACGCGTCGGTGGTGGCTTCGCGGCGTTTGGAGATCGTGCTCTACGGACTGGGGGCGTGGGAGCCGGAGGCGACGGTGCGCTCGGTGGGCGCGTGGCACGCGCAGGTGGCGGAGTGGGGATTGCCGACCCTGGAACATCGGCGCGAGGCGAAGGGGGCGGAGGAGGTGGTGAAGGCGGTGCGGGAGATCGACGCGATTCGTGGCTCGCTGGCCTACGCGACGGACGGGGCGGTGGTGAAGCTGGACGACTTCGGATTGCAGGCGCGGGTCGGCTATCGAGGGGAGGGGCAGAGCGGGCGGAAGTTGTCCCCGCGCTGGGCGTGCGCCTACAAGTTCGCGCCGGAGCAGGCGGAGACGAGGCTGCGCGCGATCAACATCCAGGTGGGGCGCACGGGGGTGCTGACGCCGGTGGCGGAGCTGGAGCCGGTGCTGATCTCGGGCAGCACGGTGGGGCGGGCGACGTTGCACAACGCCGACGAGATCGCGCGCAAGGACATCCGGGCGGGCGACTACGTAATGATCGAGAAGGCGGGCGAAATCATCCCGGTGGTGGTGTCGGTGAATCTGGCCAAGCGCGGGCCCGAATGCGTGGCGTATGTTTTTCCGGATACGTGTCCGGTGTGCGCGACGCCGGTGGTGCGGGTGGAGGGCGAGGTGGCGATTCGGTGTCCGAACGCGGATTGTCCGGCGCAGCTGGTGACGCGACTCGACCATGTGGCGGGGCGGAGCGTGTTGGACATCGAGGGCCTGGGCGGGGTGGTGGCGGAGGCGTTGGTGCGCACGGGGGCGGTGCGCGACGTGTTTGATTTGTTTGCGTTGGAGGCGGAAAAGCTCGGGGCGCTCAACCTCGGCTCGGAGGAGTCGCCCCGGGTGCTGGGGGTGAAGAACGCGACGAAGATCGTGGAGGCGATCGCGAGGGCGCGGGAGCTGCCGCTGGATCGCTGGTTGCTGGCCTTGCAAATTCGCGACGTGGGCGGCGCGACCGCGCAGGACATCGCGGCGGTGCACGGGACGTTGGAGGCGGTGGCGGAATCGGAGATTTTGCCAAGGCTGGCGCGGATGCCCGGGTTGGAAGAGGCGGTGCGGCTCACGAATCCAAAAGCGCGGGCAAACAAGGGGCAGAGCGAGGAGGAGCGCGCCGCGCGGGAGGCGCAGCACGCGCGACTCAAGGAAGAGCTGGAGGCGGAAAAAACCTGGCGGGGCTCGATGACCGAACTTTCGCGCATCGATTTCGTGACGTCGGCCAACGTGGTCGCGTTCTTCGCCGAAGAGCGGGGGCGGCGCGCGCTGGCGAGGTTGGCCGAGCTCGGTATCGCGCCGAAGGCGGCGCGACTGGCGACGGCGAACGCGAAGGGGGCGCTGGCGGGGAAGACCTTCGTGCTCACGGGCACGCTGCCCGCGCTTTCGCGCGAGGAGGCGAAGGCGCTGATCGAGGCGGCGGGCGGCAAGGTGAGCGGGAGCGTGTCGGGGAAAACCCACTACGTGGTCGCGGGCGAGGAGGCGGGCTCGAAGCTCGAAAAGGCGCGGTCGCTGGGCGTGGCGATTTTGGACGAGGCGGGATTGCGGGCGTTGCTCGACGGGCGGGGAGCGGACGGTTCTCCATGACGGACGAGGCGTTTTTGGAGGATGTATCGCGGAGGGCGTTCCGATTTTTTTCGACACGGCGCATCCGCACAGCGGGCTGATCCCGGATCTTGCGCGGGCGGATGGGGCCGGGGCGGGCGAGGTGGCCGCGCGAATCGACGGAACGGCGACGCCGTGCGCGGCGGCGGGTTCGTTGATATTTTGACCGACGGATTATCCGGCCGCGTTGCGCGAGATGCGGGCGCGGCGGGGTGAAAAAAATCTACGGGCCGTATGGCTTTGTGGACGCGTTTAATCCCGGCACCGGTCGGGGGCAGTTAGAAGCCTTTTTGGCGGAGGGCGGCGTCGAGTTCCTGCATGAAAGCCTGGCCGTCTTCGGGGGAGGGGCGGTAGCCGGGCTGGCTGACTTCGGTGAAGCCGGGGCGGCCGTATTGGTCCACGATCCATTTGCCGGTGACGCCGTCGCTGAAGGTGACGCTGCCGCTGGCTATGGCACCGGGGATGAGGGTGACGCCATCGACTTCGACGACGACGTTGCCGGGGACGGGTGGCAGCGCGTCGTCCTCGAGGGCTTCGGGGTCTTCGGCGGGGAGGTCGGCGTCGGCGGGTTTGGCGAGGCCGAGCTTTTCCTTGGCCTTGTCGAGCAGGCCTTTTTTTTCCGGGCTCGGGGCGGTTTTGGCGGGAGGGGGAGCGGAGGGTTTGGCTTTGGTGACGTCGGAGGTGTCGGCCTTGGGCACGGGGTCTTTGAGCGTCAGGTCGAGATCGTCCACGAGGAAGCGGACATCCATGTAGGTGAGGGACAGCTGGAACTGCTCGCGGAGTTTTTTCTGAACGGCGGAGAGGTTGTCGCCGGAGGCGATCCAGGAAGCCACGGAGGATTTTTGTTCAGGTGTCAGAGTCATGGGAAAGGGCGATAAAGTCGGTTTGAAGTTTTTTGGCAAGGCATGGCCAAC